>JBPPMU010000135.1:0-6453 GCA_051306215.1 Gemmatimonadaceae bacterium
GGGCGACCCGCGCTACAAGGAGATGATCGACCGGATCGGAGTGCGATAGCATTCAACTCCGCGGTCAGTCTGCGTCAGCTTCGAAAACTATACTGCAGCAGGTTAAAGCACCTTCCGCTTTTGCCAGCTCGTCTATCTCGACAAGCCGCAACTCGACTCCGCTCCTCTCGAGCCTCCTGGCGGTTTCGACAAACGTTGTCGAATAAACGACTGATCCGCCGACGAGCAGCGCGTTCGCTGCGAACGGCTCGTCGGGATGAACCTCAATTCTGTCGAGTGCTGCAAACTGTGTCGCGTCAACCCATGCGGGGTTGATGAGAATTACATCCTCCGCGACCCGCGTCACCGCGCTCTTGAGGTGAAGACACCCGGACACCGCCAGCGATCGAACCAGATACCCATGCGGCGAAACAAGCTGTGACAGCTGCTGCACCCCGTGAAGATTTGTGCGGCCTGACTCGCCCACAAAAATCGTCGAACCAACACGGAGCACGTCACCGCCGTCGATCGTCCCCGGCGGCTCGATGAACGCAAGCTGTCTATACGGGCCGAGTGCGTAGGCTACAGACTCGACTTCGGGGCGCCTCGATTCTGCGCCGGGACGCGTCGTTATCGCGAGCTCGGGAAGAACCACAGCCGTATCCTCCACAAAAACCGAATCAGGTAAATCAGGCAGGGGCGGCAGTGGCCTGACAATACAGCCCGCGGCAGCGAGAGCTTCTTCGTAACGACTGTGCTGCTCGACCGCACGGGCTTGATCTATCGGCTCGCGCTCGAGGTGCGTGAGCTCGCAGTCGCCGATCGTCGGGGGAACACACCGCGTTAAGGCAATCAGCATACGTACGAAATTCGAATCGCTACCTCAGCGGCGGCGGACACCGCGCCACCACGAATCGGCTGGCGGCACCCTCGCGGGCTCGAATGCCTGTCCCGGCCTCGGCACGACAATTGTCGCTCCCGAAGCTGCCGCCACCACCAGCTCCGCAGGCTCGTCCCAGCTGTGGAAAGCAAGGTTGAACGTACCCCAGTGGATCGGGAGAAGAACCTTGCCCCGCAATTCCCCGTGAGCATCGACCGCCTGCTCCGGATTGAGGTGAATGTCCGGCCAAAGCTCGTCGTACGCACCGATCTTGAGGAGCGTGAGGTCGAACGGCCCGTGCTGAGCGCCGATATCGGAGAAACCCGGGAACGGGCCGGTGTCGCCCGAATGAAAGACTCGATGCACCGGTCCCTTTATCGCCCACGACGCCCACAGCGTGTGATTGCGATCCGACAAGCCACGGCCGGAGAAGTGCCGCGCCGGTGTCGCCGTGAGAGCCAGCGATCCAACCGTCACTGACTCGCCCCAGTCGAGTTCCGAAATCCGGTCAGCCGCCACGCCCCACTTCTCGAGGTGAGCGCCAACGCCGAGCGGAACGACGAAACGTGCAGAAGCCTGCCTCGAATCCCTGGCAAGCGCGCGAATGACTCCGCGGTCGAGGTGATCGTAGTGGTCATGCGAAGTCATGATTACATCGAGGGGCGGCAGATCCTCGATTGCCAACGGTGGTGGAAAAAACCGCCTCGGCCCGATCAGTGACGACGGAGAAGCACGCTGCGCCCACACAGGGTCGAGAAGAATCCGGGCGCCATCGATCTCGACAAGAACCGAAGAGTGACCGAGCCATGTCGCGCGCAGTCCCGAAGCCGGCGGCGTCTCGAAATCGCTGCGCGTGAGCTGCACGATTGGAACATCGCCCGGCGGCACCCGCTGCTCTTTGCCTCCGAGCCAGCGGCGGAGCATCTGCACCGTGCTCCCTTCGACGCCGACGCTCGTGGCATCGGGATTCCGGAAAGCGCCGTCGCGATAGTTGGGCGATCGCTGAATCCTCGCGAGCCGTTCCCCCTTGGGCGCCGCACCAAAAGCATCGAGCCAGCCGGTGGAGGCGAGACCGGCGACGACGAGCACGAGCAGCGTAACTGCGATGGTGATCAGCACATTACGCATCCTGATTCGAGGCAGTCGCAACACCTGGCTCAGCGGACCAGATGAAAAGCGGTCTGCCTCCGCAGCGCCCACGCATTCTTTCCCTCAGCATCTATCGTCATGTCCTCCTCGAGCGCCATGCGAACGCGCTGATTATTCCACTCCGGCACTGGCGAGGTGGCCTGAAGCTCGATCGAGAACCACATCGACGGGATTATCTTCGCATCGCCCCGGCCCGGCACTCCATCCTGATAGTCCCACAAGCCGATGAGCGGACCCGCACCATGGCCGTGCGTTCCGATTGGGTGCGTGTATACGGTTCCCTCGATTCCTTCGGCCCGCATCCTCGCGAGCGACGAACTCAAAACCTCGTTGCCGGTTCTGCCAGGCCTGATCTCATCCATCACGATGTCCTGGAGACGGTTGCCGCGGCGAAGTGCTGCCGCGAGTCCAGCGGGTGCAGTGATCTCACCCTCCCGCAGTACATAACCCATGTGCTGCGTGTCGGTGTTGAGGCGCAGCGCGACAATCCCGAAATCGCAATGGAGCACATCCCCGCGCTGAATCACCGGGTTCGCGCCCAGATCAGCTTCCGTCACGCCGCGTCGCTGCACGCTCACTGACGGCTGGAACCAGCTGCCGAGCCCGAGGTCGTTGACACGTTGCCGCATCCACCACACGACATCCTGCGTCGTCGTCACCCCGGGCGTGATTACGGCGTTCGAGAAGGCGCTGTCGATTATCGACCAGGCAACCTCCTGCATCCTCCGATAGAATGCCGTCTCCGCCGGGAGGCGCGTCGCAATCAGGTCGAGTGCCAGCCCGTCATGGCTCACGAACCGCCTCGTCAACTCGTCGCCGAGGGCTTCCCGCATGCCGGCCATTTCGCCGGCGCTGAGTCCGTCGCTGAATGCGAACACCCGCGAAACGTTTACAGCGATCGAGCGCGGGTCACGCTCCTCGATCACCTGCTTCAACGCGAGCCATTGCTCATCGCCCCAGAGCTCGGCCGTTCTCTCCCCTCGTGCACCAGCGGGACCTGCGGCCGCCTGAGTCGATCGAATCGCTGTGTAAACTCCCCCCTGCGAGCTGCCGCCCAGTGCGATCCTCTCCAGCGAGTCTCCGCGCATCGAGAATACATAGATGGTTCTGCGGCGCGCAGCGAAGGTCGTGGGCGAGACGAGAGAGGTGAAGACCGGATCCTCGTTGTATTCCCGCATCGGGATTACCCACATGTCGACGTCGTACTTGCGCATGAGTGCGGGCACAACCGTAGCAATGCGCGTGGCGAGCCATTGCTGCTGCGTAGTGGCCTGCTCGCGAAGGGTTCCGAACGGTCGAGGACTTCCCGTCGTCTGGGTCGTTGCGGTCGCCGGCAGAACGGTGAGCAGTGCCAGCAGGGTGATGCGGCGCGTGAGGGGCATGATCGGTTTACAGGTCAGGTTACCCGCAACAATACTCGCCCCGCTGCCGCGGTGTCAGGTCTCGATGTTGCGGGAGCGCCGTCAAAGCATCAGGGAGTGGATCCGCTGATGTGACGTGGCTCCGATGTGCGGGTAGCTGTCAACGCGCCCTCTAGCGCACCCCCTCTCACATTCCCCGTGAGCGTGTTGTCCTTGAATTCTCCATCGAATGCCTGCACGCCGCCGTTGTCGCTTATAGCGAACGTCACCCGGGACCCGCGCACGCGCAGATTATCGACCTTCATCGTCCTCCCGTTCAGTGTCAGTGACCCCGACCCTCTCTGGTAGCGCTGCTCGAGATCGAGTTGACTGCCTTTGTCGGACCTGCCCCTGCGCGTGACGCTGTAAGTCCCTGACACGTTTTCCGGGATGTACCACAGATGCACCGTCTTCCCCTCGACGACCACGGTGCTGTCCGTCGCCCAGTCCCCCATGTCGAAGTCATGCGACACCACCGGCGTACCGGGGCGCAGCTCAGCGAAAAGCTTCGGACGCAGCTTCACGTTCAATGGCTGGAGCAGGTAGAGAGTGACGGCGGTGGCGGGGCGCAGGTCAGTCTCGAAAAGGTCGGCGTTTCGAAATTCCACCCTGTCAGTCACCTTCGCGGTGCCGGCATTCTCCCGGCTCTCGACTATCCGCTCGGGATCGATGTCGATCCCGACACCGCGGGCTCCACGCTCTTTGGCCGCTGTTATGACAATCCGGCCGTCACCGGATCCGAGATCGTAGACGACGTCGTCCTTGTCCACGTCCGCGAATGCCAACATCTGCTCCACGACAGGCATTGGCGTCGGAACGAATATGACGTCGGGCTCACGGAGCCCGGCGACGAGGCCATTCGTCTCGTCGTCCTGGGCGGTGTCTCGAGCGCCACCTCCTGCACACGCGCCGAGAAGGACAAGGAACAGTGTCAGCACCTTTTTCATTTGAGCTCTCGCTTTCACGATGTTGTTTCTGCCTGTAGCAGCGCGGTTCCCGCGTCGCGTCTTGCGCGGGCGCGGCCCATCAGAAAAACAGGGACGCCCGCGAGCATCACTCCGCATCCAAGGAGCGCGCCACGACCGGCGTATGCGATCGAAGACCAGAGCATCGCAACCGACGTGAGACAGAAGAGCGCCGGGAGAACGGGATACAGCGGCACCCGGAACGGACGATCGATGAGCGGATCGCGCGAACGAAGAACGAACAGTGCGACGCCCATCAGGAACAGGATGAGCCAGAAAACCGGCGCGGTGTAGGCGACCATCGTCTCGAATCCGGCGCGCGTCGTCGCGCCAAGCAATACGAGCAGGAGGCTTACTATGCACTGCGCAACGAGAGCGCCCCGTGGCGCGCCCGAGTCGCGCTCGTCCCTCGTGTTATTCCACACTCCGAGCATCGCCAGCGGGGAGACGTCACTGCCCACGGCGTAGTTACCGCGCGCGCCAGTGATCATCGTCGCATTTGCCGAGGACAGCGCTGCGGCCATGACGATTATCCCGACGACAGCCGCGCCCGCAGTACCCGCGACCGACTCCATCACGTCGACGGCGACAGCACTTGATGATGCCATTCCGGAAATGCCCAGCGCGGCGAGATATGCGGCATTCGTCAGCAGATAGATGACTGTGACAGCAGCCACACCCCAGATCAGCGTTCGGGTTACGCCGCGCTGCCTGTCACGAAGCTCTGCTGAGAGGTATGCGGCCTCGCTCCATCCACCGTAGGTGAGCAGAACGAAGACGAACGCGAGCGCATACCCCGAGATGTTCCCGCCCTGCGCAGCTTCAGGCGCAGGAGTCACGGCGGCCGGCGTCGCCCCAGTCGCCCACGTGTAGAGGCCGGCGGCGATCACCATAGCGAGCCCCGCCATGACGCCTGCGGTTAGTGCGTATTGCGCCGCGCGACCATGCCTCAGGCCAAGCGCATTTACGACTGTCAGCACGACGATTGCGAAAGCGGCGATGAGCGGCGATGAGCGGCGTTGCAAACGCCGACCCGCTGACGGCCGCTGGGAGCAGTCGCACCGCGTAATCGGCGAAAACAAAAGAAAGAAGCGCGATCGACCCGGTTTGAAGCACCGTGAGCCTCGACCACCCGAGCAAAAAGCTGGCGAACTTGCCGAATGCGCGCTGCAGCACGTGGTACTCCCCGCCCGCATGCGGGTAGGCACTCGCCAGCTCGGCGTAACAGAGCGCGCCGATCAGCGCAATTCCTCCGCCGATGAGCCAGACGAGCAGGATGGCGAGAGCGTCCGGCACGTTGGAGGCGACGAGCGGTGGCGTGCGGAAGATGCCCGCCCCAACCACCAGACCGACTACTAGGACAACGCCATCAGCAGTTGACAGGATTCGTCGGGGCGCAGCTTTGGCGGGACGCGGAAGCGACACCCGCTGCCCTTGACTCCCTCTAACGGGGCCGAAGCCGTTAATTCGATCCGGGTGCCGGCGTCCCGATTATATGGATATCGAAGTTTCCGTCGCTTTCGAAATAGAAAACACAATCGAGACCCTTCGCACACCCGGTGGTGTGCCGGTAATTGCCGCCAGGCTGAACCAGATATGATGCGGGGCCAAGCCTGAATTCGGGCTTCCCATCCTGAGCCTGAAGATAGGTGCCCGACACCATCACAAGTCGCATTTCATGAGTATGCGTGTGAAGGGGAACGGCAAACCCTGCGGGAAGCTTCATGAAGGCACCAAACGGTCCCTTCTGAAGGTCGCCATGCACTGTGGCGATCTTCACTCCCGGCGCTCCTGCCGGGTCGAGGTCGGCCCAGACGAGATCAGCCGCGGGGACGGGTCTCGGATCGGTCTGCGCCAGAACCGGAGAGGACAGAACGCAAAGAGACGCTGCCGCAAGAAGGGTTCTCATCGTCATGAATACCTCCATAGGATGGACACATTGACGAACACAGGGCTGTTCCCGGAGAATTTACCGGTCCGCGCGTCGCTGCAGAAGCGTCCGGGGTCAGGCCGCTCAACGACGCGCTGTATCCGGACGGACGAGCGGGACAAATCTGACCGGCAGCGTAATCTCCTCAGT
>JBPPMU010000136.1:0-2797 GCA_051306215.1 Gemmatimonadaceae bacterium
GCGCTGGTGCCAATTACGCTTTCCAGTGCGCTTCCGATGAGGTTCGTCCCGAGACCGCCACCCGGGAATACGATGCGCCCAACATCATTGGTCCGGCCCCACCTGTAATCCTGGTATCCGCCGAGGCCAAAGCCCTTGTCGATGCACCAGTCCCGACCCCAGACAGGATGGCCCTCTCCCGACCGGCAGAAAGCCGGCGAGCCCTCCCGGGTCTCATCATCCATCACGCCGACTCTCCACCTTCCGAGATCGCGCGCGCGGCTCTCGTCGAGGTAAACGAGCGGATCCCCCCGGAGATTCGCGATCCTGATTCCATTCCCGTCCTGCACGAGTCTCACTTCGTCACCACGGCCGCGCGCGAATGCATGCGACACCGCCGCTGCAGCGATCACATCCTGCGCGCGACGGCTCGTCGCGAATCGCCTGACCGATTGCGGCATCGCGCTCGGTGATTCAATGCGAACGAACTGGCCACGCGCGCTTCGCCCGACCGCCTTGCCCGCGCTTGCAGGACCGGTTTCCCCAGAACGTCCTGGGGCGGCAGACTGCTGGCCGCGACCCTGACTCGGGCCCTTTGCCTGTCCCTGCGCTTTTCCTTTTGCCTGACCCTGACCCTGGGCCTGCTGACCTTTCGCCTGTCCGGGCGCGCGTCCTTTTCCCTTTGCCTCGCCGCTTTGTCCCTTGCCCTGGCCTTTCCCCTGGCCCGTTGCAACGTCAGGCGCCTGGCTCAGTGCGAATGCAGCCCCAATCAGCAGGATAGATCCCTTTAGTCTCGACATTGTTTTGCTCCCGTTGGTGTTGCGATGCGCGCATGTCGCGTCGCAGTCATGCTTCACTCAGAGCTGAGACGAGCTCGCGACAGAAATCCGGAATGTCCTCGACGACGCGACCCCAGACCTGGTTTCCGTCCCGGAACGCAGGCGCGTCGACCCACGCTCCGCCGGCATTCACGAGATCGTCCTTGATGCCGAGTGAGCCGGTGGTGCTCCGCCCCTTCACGATCCCGGCCGAGATCGCGACAAGACCGCCGTGACAGATGATTCCTATGACTTTGCCGGCCGCGTTCATGTCGCGCGCGAGGGTCGTTACAGCCGGATAGCGGCGAAGCTTGTCCGGCGCCC
Organism: Gemmatimonadaceae bacterium; assembly: GCA_051306215.1. Classification (GTDB taxonomy): domain Bacteria; phylum Gemmatimonadota; class Gemmatimonadetes; order Gemmatimonadales; family Gemmatimonadaceae; genus UBA4720. The sequence goes on from JBPPMU010000136.1 coordinate 1,122, forward strand.
ATCCTCCGGGAATCACCAGTCCGGCGAGATCCGCGCTCTTGAGCGAATCGATTCGCACCGTGGGTGTGATACTCAACCCGTTCTTGCCCTTCACGGCCCCGAGATCGATTCCCGCGCCGACAACGTCAGCGCCCTCTTCCTTGAGCCGCATGAACGGCACGTAATACTCGAGGTCCTCGACCCCCTCGGCGATAAGTATCGCGACCCGCATGCCCGTGAGTCTCATGGGCCAGGCATGTTGCATAGGTCGGGCCGCCGTTAACCCCTCGGCTGTCAGCCCCGCGCTGGAATTACAGTCTCCTCACTCGTGACGAAAAAGAGCGTCGAGCTCATGTCCGCAAACACTTTCTCGTCCGGCGATACATGAGCGAGATACTCAGGGTCCGAGTAGAACGCGTCCTTGTCGGCGATCGAATCGAACCATAGCTCCGCAGTTCCATCGAATGCGGGCTCGCCGGATGCATACTCGGTGTCAAGAGTGTGCGCCTGCACATACCGGCGGATGTGGCGGCTCGTCGCGGGCAGGGCACGGACCTTCTCCGAATGCGTTGTCCGCCAGTATTCATGGAATTCGGACGGCGACATTGCCGGGTTACGCTTTATCGCGACTATGAGTTTTATCACGGCATCCTCGATGTGTGCTGGGGAGAGCTGGGTAATGGTACAAACTGTACCATTACCGAGAGCTGACCGTTCCGTCGAATCTAGTTCCGTGCAACTAACAACTCTGTACGCTGCCGTACTGACCTGTCCGCGCGAACGGAGCGAGGGCAAAGCGTCGCATGGGACTCCGACGCGCGATGTTTGCGCCCCCGTAGTCTTGCGGCTGACAGCCGTGATCCCGAAAATAGAACGATACGATCAATCAAGGAGCAGAACCATGCGTTTTCTCGCCCCCGCCCTGTTAGTGCTGGTCGCCGCGAGTCTCCCGGCTCAGAGCCCCGTCCCGCTTTACGATAACCTCGGCACCCACGAGAGATCGATCCAGACATCTGTCCCCGACGCGCAGAAGTACTTCGACCAGGGACTCCGCCTGACGTACGGGTTCAATCATGCAGAGGCGATCCGCGCGTACACGCGGGGCGCCGAGCTTGATCCGTCGTGTGCGATGTGCTGGTGGGGAGTCGCATACGCCTACGGTCCGCATGTGAACGCGGGTATGGATTCCGCGAGCGGTGTCCTCGCCTACGACGCAGCTCAGAAAGCAGTCGCCGCGAGCCGCGGCAAGCCTGCATGGCAGCGGGCATACATAGACGCGCTCTCCAAGCGATATGTGGCGGTTCCTGCGGCCAACAGAGCAGGCCTCGACAGCGCATACGCGAACGCCATGAAAGCTGTCGCGATGAAGTACCCTGACGATCTCGATGCCGTGACTCTCGCCGCTGAAGCGATGATGGATTTGCGACCGTGGAACTACTGGACCCCGGAAGGGCAGCCGTATCCGGGCACTGCGGAAGTCGTGAAGGATCTCGAGCGTGTGATCGCCCGCAACCCCGAACATCCCGGCGCGTGCCATTACTACATCCATGCCGTCGAAGCGGTGAGCCCCGCGCTCGCGGTTCCGTGCGCGGAGCGTCTCGCGAGGGTGATGCCCGGCGTCGGACACATGGTGCATATGCCGGCGCACATCTACGTGCGCGTCGGGCGCTACAATGACGCCGCCGAGAGCAACGTCC
>JBPPMU010000137.1:0-3151 GCA_051306215.1 Gemmatimonadaceae bacterium
GCGCTGGTGCCAATTACGCTTTCCAGTGCGCTTCCGATGAGGTTCGTCCCGAGACCGCCACCCGGGAATACGATGCGCCCAACATCATTGGTCCGGCCCCACCTGTAATCCTGGTATCCGCCGAGGCCAAAACCCTTGTCGATGCACCAGTCCCGTCCCCAGACAGGATGTCCTTCGCCCGACCGGCAGAAAGAGGGCGAGCCCTCCCGGGTCTCATCACCTATCACGCCGACTCTCCACCTCCCGAGATCGCGCGCGCGGCTCTCGTCGAGGTAAACAAGCGCATCCCCCCGGAGATTAGCGATCCTGATTCCATTTCCGTCCTGCACGAGTCTGACTTCGTCGCCACGGCCGCGCGCGAAGGCGTGCGACACCGCCGCTGCAGCGATCACATCCTGCGCGCGACTGCTCGTCGCGAATCGCCTTACCGATTGCGGCATCGAGCTCGGTGATTCAATGCGTACGAACTGCCCACGCGCGCTTCGTCCGACCGCCTTGCCCGCGCTCGCAGGACCCGCCTCTCCAGAACGTCCCGGGGCGACAGACTGCTGGCCGCGACCCTGACTCGCGCCTTTTGCCTGTCCCTGCGCTTTTCCTTTTGCCTGACCCTGATTCTGGCTCTGACCCTTCGCTTTCGCCTGGCCGGGCGCGCCGCTTTTTCCTTTTGCTTCGCCGCTCTGTCCCTTGCCCTGGCCTTTCCCCTGGCCCGTCGCGATATCAGGCGCCTGGCTCAGAGCGAAAGCAGCGCCAATCAGCAGGATGGATCCCTTTAGTCTCGACATTGTCATGCTCCTTTTGGTGTTTCGATGCGCGCATGTCGCGTCGCAGTCATGCTTCACTCAGAGCTGCGACGAGCTCGCGACAGAAATCCGGAATGTCCTCGACGACGCGACCCCAGACCTGGTTTCCGTCCCGGAATGCAGGCGCGTCGACCCAAGCTCCGCCGGCATTCACGAGATCGTCCTTGATGCCGAGTGAGCCTGTGGTGCTCCGGCCCTTTACGATCCCGGCCGAGATCGCGACAAGACCGCCGTGGCAGATGATGCCTATCACCTTGCCCGCCGCATTCATCTCGCGCGAAAGGTGTGTTACAGCCGGATAGCGTCGAAGCTTGTCGGGCGCCCATCCTCCGGGAATCACCAGCCCGGCGAGATCGGCGCTCTTTAGCGAATCGATTCGCACCGTGGGTGTGATGCTCAGCCCGTTCTTGCCCTTCACTGGCTCGAGATCGACTCCAGCGCCGACAACGTCAGCGCCCTCTTCCTTGAGCCGCATGAAGGGCACGTAATACTCGAGGTCCTCGACCCCCTCGGCGATAAGTACCGCGACCCGTTTGCCCGTGAGTCTCATGAGGGCCCACGTTGCATAGGTTGGGCCGCCGTTAACCCCCCAGATTCGCCCTCGCGGCTTTTTCGAGGCGACTCCCGAACCACGCCGTCTGGTAAATCGATTTCCGCGCGAGAAATCCGTCGATAACCTCGCTGCGCCGGCGATCGAACTCATCCTGCGGCATCCAGGAGTATTCAATGCGGATCTGCTGCTCGTACTCGCCGAATCGCTGCGCTGGTGCAGCGAGAATGGCGAGATCGACGTCCGCTGTGAGCCGCGCATCAGGATTGTCGGCCCGCTCCGCGTGCCGGGTCGAAAGTATATTTTCGCGAATCCGGGATTCTTCTACCTCTGTGACACCGGCGGAGAGAAGCGCATGCCGCGCCAGCTCCGCGCTGGCCTGCTCGTTGTCTGTCGCCCGCGGATCGTATATCGCATCGTGAAACCAGAGTGCAAGCCGGACTTCACCAAGGTGTTGCGCGACATGAGCGGCAGGCGAAAGCGCGACAAAACATTCCCCGATATGCTGCAGCGTGTGATAAACGCGATGTGGTTCGGCATACCTCGCGAGCAGGTCGCTCAGCAGTCCTTCGGGTTCGGGCACGCCAATCTCCACCCATGCCTGACTCCAGGCCGCTCGAGCCAGGTCCGGCCCGTCGCTCATCCGCTCGACTACCGCGTGGCGGGAACGAGCCTGAACGAGCCGTCGCTTCCGGCACGGGGCTCGACAGACCACCCTGCCGCGAGAGCGAGCTTCCATCCGGCTCCACGAACTTCTCCCTCGGTCGCCGACGGTTCGGCGACTACCATACCCGTAAAGGCACCGTCTTCACGGCGCAGAAACAGTACACCGCCTGACGACACCTCGAGAACTCCCCACTCATCAGCTATTCGGGAGCTCTCGTAAACGATGCCGGCACCGGGGAGCACCGCCGCGCCATTGGGATCGAAGGAGAAGCTGAACTTTCCGGCTACAGGAAGCGTCAGCACCGGTCCATCGATAAAGCGGGCGCGAAGCTTCGCCTCGCTTGCGATGCGCCTGGATTCGCGTGCCCGCTCCTCGGCGATCAAACGCGCGCCTGAGTAGCGCGACACGAGCGAGTCTGCGTAATCAGGCGAGACCGCCGTAATTCCGTAGGCGGCCGCGGCCATCGCGCCAAGATCGGCTCCTGACCCAAGGCCCTGTCGCCAGGGGATTGCGGCGGCATCGAGCAGCAGCGCATAGGCCGGACCTGAAGCATATGCGAACCCGCGCACGAAGCTCTCTTGCTGCTCGTACTGGCCGAGCTGGACTGCCACTCTGTCGAAGAGAGCGCTTGCGGGCAGTCCACTCAACACGAACCCAGTATACTCGGCAAGTCCCTCGTTCATCTCGAGCTGTCTCTCCTCGTCTGCCGCATTTGCCGAAGCTGCTACCCTGCGCGCGCGAAAGGTCAGTGCATCTTCGAGCGCCTGCTTCCGCTCTGCTCCGGAGCGCAACAATGCTTCTGCAAGAGCTCTCCACTCGAGCCGCATCAATATCCGCGCATCGGCGGTCGCAAGGTGCGAGTTCGAGGGATTCGATGAAGGCAATCCGAGCTCGTCCTGAATTCTGTGAAATGACTCGTGCATCATCAGCCGTCCCCGGCTGTAGCGATTGTCGGCCACTGGCCACATCACCATCGACCATCGCTTCCCGCCCACCGTGACGGCCGCGTTCGCAACGTTGATCGATTGCGGAAGCCTGCCGACCCAGACCGAGCCCTGGCGCTCAAGCAGTCCCTCCTGATCAGCCTCGTTTGCGACGATTGTCCGGGTACCGGAATGCGCGAACATCATCGGA
>JBPPMU010000138.1:0-5732 GCA_051306215.1 Gemmatimonadaceae bacterium
ATGACGTAGGGCATTGGTTCGGCTAGTGAAGTACGGCGATTTCGTATGCGAAAAATAGACCCGGCAGTTTGAATATCAACTGCGTGCTCAGCGGCTCCCGGCCACGGCGTACAATCCGACGAGCGCGGTCAATCCGACTGCCGAGATGAGCATGATTGCCATCCTGATGCGCGCGGCCCGCACAGCGAGCCAGACTTCCTCCTCGAAGTAGAAGCATCCGGGTGAGGACTCCCGCACGACTTCGTGCCGCCGCAGCCGCCCGAGAGCCCTTGTTTCTTCAAGGCCCATGTCGGCGAGGGACTGCGCGGTCGAAGGGTCGAGCGCTCCGGCCTCATGGAACACGCGGCGAAGCTCTCTCTCCTTGCGCCGCATCACTGCAATGGCTGCTTCAGGTCCCAGGGTTCCCTCCAATCATCGTCTCTCACGATACGCGGACTGGCCTGTCCACGCCAGCAGCACAACAGGAGCTGCCGAGGGTATCTCACGGAAGACGGCCCCGCCTCGGGGTCGCCCGTACGGGGAGACGACAATGAGAAAGGTCTGGCAGATGAGCTATACGCTCGCCGCAGTCGCCATTCTCTCGAGCTGCAGCGCCATAGATGCAATCGCGAATGCCGGGAGACTAAACTCGACTTACGAGCTCACTTCAGTTAATGGATATCGCATTCCGGCTGTGCTCTATCAGGAGCCGGGTTATCGCCTTGAGGTCCTGAACGCGAACTTCACGTTCGAGGAGAACGGGACCTACACTGAGGCGGGGATTGTCAGGGAGACTGTCAACGGCTTCTCGACGACCAGAGCCACGTCAACGTACGGCTACTATGACTATTACAACGGCGAACTGACTTTCGATGAAAGCGGAGGACGCCGGTACTACGGGTATCTCGACGGAGGCACCCTGACCGTCGAGGATCAGGGTGTGAGCATGACCTACCGCCGCTACTAGACTCCGGCCGCCGCCCGCGCCTCGATGGGCACAGATGGTGATGCCTTGCGGGGTCCGCGGCGGAAGGGCCGGAGCAGAAGGTCGAGGTCGCGACGCATCTTTGCCTGAAAGGTGCCGTCGTTTGTGACCGCCCACGTCACAAGCGACCCCATCATCATTGAGTAGATGGTTTCCGCCAGCTGCTCCGTATCGGTGTATCCGACCGTCAGCTCACCGGCCTCTATCGCTGCCTCGAGGAGCTTCCTGAATCCCTCGACGGCCCGCCGCCCGTTCTCGAGGGCGACATCCCGGAACTCGGGATCATCGAGCTGCGAGAGGTAGAAGGAAAGCCGGTTGCCGAGGCCGACGTTTCCGTGGAATGAACCGGGCCTGCTCGTCGCGGACGCGAAGAGGGCGTCGAGAGGCGACTCGTGGCTGGCGATCGCCGCATTGAAGCGCGCATCGACATCGCCGGTGAAGTGGCGAAGGAGGGCGAGCATCAGTGCCCGTTTCGATCCAAACCTCTGAACGAGGGTCGCGGCCGAGAGACCCACGGCCGACCCGACGTCGGCAAGTGTCATCTTCTCGGCGCCGATCTGAGCCAGGACGCCAATGGCTGCGTCGAGGATTGCATCGTCGTGTACTGTCCGGGGACGTGGAGACATCTCTATTCCTGAATTATGGTTTACTTGCGCAAAAATAAACAAACGGTCGTTTGCTTATCGCCTGTGTCATAATGTTACGGTGCCGTTCAACGGATAACCGAATGGCCGATATAAACATAATGCGAGGACCCGGCCGGCTAACGGCGCCAAGGTGGAATATCCCCCTTTTTTCTTTTCAGATCGGGATTCTCGCGGTAGAAGCTCGCCGTCCTTCCGATGACCTGAACCACCTCCGAGCCGGTCGATTCCGCGAGTTGGCCGGCCGCTTCCTTCGCCGACAGGTCGACCGTCCTGCCGAGCTTCACCTTTACGAGCTCGTGGGTGCGCAGGGCGTCGTCGAGAGAGCCGATGAGCGTCGGAGTGAGGCCATGCTGTCCAACGTGGACGGTGGCACTAAGGTGGTGAGCTTCCGCCCTCAGCTCGGCCCTCTCGCTCCCCTTCATCTTCTTGCCCTTCCCGGTTTAGCCATGAACGTCCTAACGTCAACAGGCGTGCCGTTCCACCAGTCGCGCTGGCCATCGGTTGCTCGCATCACCTGAAAATGAAGGTGCGGGGTGTCCGGCGGAGCATTTCCGCTGGTTCCGACATACCCGATCACGAAACCCTGCTTCACTTTCAGGCCCTCGGTGACTCGGTCCGAATAGTGATTCAGGTGTGCGTAATAGTAAACGTAACTCCGACTGTCATCCATGAGGTAGGCGGTGATGCCTCCCGCCGAATTCTGGGCGAGCCGCATTACGTATCCGTCGATCGCAGCAATGACTGCGGTTCCGCGTGGGGCAAGGATATCGATGGCACCGTGAATTCTCCCCCCGCCGCGGGGAGCGTTGAAGGAGTCCCGGAGATCCCGGGGCGCGACGCCATCCACCGGCACCATCAGTTGATGGCGGCCGAAGTACGCGGCATCTGCTCTGGTGACCGGAGCCGATGGCGGTGTACGAGCTGCGACGCATCCAGGCAGCGACAGCAATGCGATCACCAGAAGCGTGCTGCGCAGGTTCATGCTTCTCGCGCTCTCTCCAGCCATCCGCCCGAGAAGCCGGCGCGCTCGAGCCCCCGCCTCACGTAAGGGGAGCGACGGAGCAGTCTCCAGACAAGGCCGCTCCGATAATTCTCGAGCATCATCACAACCGGCCCCTGATCGATCCCGAACGAATCCGGAGCGGTCCAGTGGGGCTCGCCGGAAGCGCCGATCGCGTATGTCCGGTTGAAGCACCCACCGAGTCCGTGTCCGCCGTGTGACCCAATCGATTCGTCCAAGAACTTCACTGCCGGAAGCACTATCTCCGGCGCGAACGGGAGTGAGGCAGCCGTCGCCCAGGGAGCGATCGTGCCATCGTCAGGACCATACGGGACTCCCCTCGCGCGGTAACCATGAAACCCTTCGCGGCCGGGCCCCGTGCTCGCGCTCACGCCCCAGCAGTTCGCTCCATAACCTGCGAACTGCCGCGGGTTTCGGATGGCGTATTCCCGCTGGACGTACGTAGCCCGGCGGCTGTTCTCGAAGTAATCGATGCCGCGGCTGCCCATGTAGGCATCGGAGATGCCGCGAAAGTCGATGAAGGAATGAGCCGTCTGATGGACGAACAGCGGTCCCCCATACAGGAACTCGTGACCATATATGCGCTTCCACCTGTAGGCCTTGAGCCATTCGTCATAGGCCGCTTCGGGTGCCGGGTACGAAGGCGACCCGAGGGCGAGAACATAGAGGAGAAGCGCCTCATTGTAACCGCGCCAATCATACCTCAGGAATCCTTTTTCCGGGGTCCAGCCATGGGATATCGCCGGCGGCCTCGGCGACGCCCACATCCAGTCGGCCGCGAGATAGATCGCGGTACCGAGCCTGCGGATGCGGCGCTCGACATCATCGTCAGCATCGAAGTACTCCGCGACAGCGAGCGCGCCCGCAAAAAGAATCGCCGAATCGATTGTCGATACCTCGCACTTGCCAGCTCGCTCGCCTGTGACTGGGTCGAGAAAGTGGTAGTGGAAGCCGTTGGTTCCCCTGCCGTCGAGGAACTCGAGAGCGATAAGTACGCGGCGGGCCGCCTCCCGCCTGGTGAGATACCCGCGGTGAGCGGCGACGGCGTGACTGGCAAGGGAGAATCCCGAAGCCGCAATGCTGGCATCGCAGCCCTTGCGGGTGCTGTCGCTGACCAGTCCGGTATACGGGTGGTGCTCCCGCCTGAAATACTCGAACGCGCCGGATTCGATGCGTTCGACGGTTGTTTCTAGCTCCAAGGGACCTGGCTTCGCACTGTACAGGTATGATATGCAGGTGACACATTGAGCAGGTGTGCTCTAATGTAGCAATGGGGTGTAGGTCAATTGGCAGACCACCCGGCTGTTAACCGGGAAGTTGCAGGTTCGAGTCCTGCCGCCCCAGTTCTCCCCAAGCTCGCCGACCCGAAGCCGAAGCGCTAACGGTTCCGCAGGCACAAGAACACGGTTCACAGATGAAACTGATGTGGCACCGATGACACCGAGTGTTCTTTTGCTTACAACAAGAAACGATCGATGGCCTTGGCGAAGGGGTTTAGCGTAGAAGGCGCAATCAAGAAAGCTTTCTCCGTGTCATCAGTGCCACATCAGTGTCATCTGTGAACCCCCTGGTTGTGAGGTCCTTCGATTCGATCTCGAGCTCGCGCGCCAATTCCGCGATGCCGTCCTCGATCGTCCGCGAATGGTGCATCGAGCAGAACTTCGGCCCGCACATCCCGCAGAACTCGGCGCTCTTGAAATACTCGGCAGGCAGAGTCTCGTCGTGGTACTCCTGCGCGCGCTCTGGATCGAGTGAGAGACGGAACTGCTCCTTCCAGTCGAACGCGTACCTCGCCCTCGAGAGAGCATCATCGCGATCGCGCGATCCCTTTCTCCCACGCGCCACATCGGCAGCGTGAGCCGCGATCTTGTACGCGATGACTCCCTCACGGACATCGTTGGCGTTAGGAAGGCCGAGGTGCTCTTTCGGGGTCACGTAGCAGAGCATGTCGGATCCGTGCCAACCTATCAGCGCAGCGCCTATCGCACTGGAGATGTGATCGTAGCCAGGCGATATGTCGATTACCAGGGGACCGAGAGTGTAGAACGGCGCCTCGTGACACACCTGCTTGGCGCGTTTCACGTTCATCTCGATCTGGTCCATCGGAACGTGGCCGGGACCTTCGATCATCACCTGGACGTCGTACTCCCACGCCCGCTTCGTCAGCTCGCCCATGGTGTCGAGCTCGGCGAACTGGGCCTTGTCGCTCGCGTCGGCAAGTGACCCGGGCCTGAGCGAGTCGCCTATCGAGATCGTCACGTCGTAGTAGCGGAGAATCTCCAGTACTTCATCGAAATGTTCATAGAGAGGATTCTGCTTCCGGTGATGCATCATCCAGACTGCGTGCAATGATCCGCCGCGACTGACGATCCCGGTGGTGCGGCCGTGAACGAGGGGAAGGTGCTCGATGAGGATGGCGGCGTGGATCGTCATGTAGTCGACGCCCTGCTTCGCCTGGTGCTCGATCATGTCGAGGAGGTCCTGCGCGGTTAGCTCCTCGAGCTCCTTGTCCTGCTGCACTGCCTGATAGATGGGGACTGTGCCGATCGGCACGAGCGATGTGTCGATTATCGCCTGGCGGATCGTGTCGATGTTTCCGCCTGTCGAAAGATCCATCACGGTGTCGGCGCCGTATTTCACCGCCATCGCGAGCTTCTCGATCTCGCCGTCGATGTCGGATGAGACAGCGGAGTTCCCGATGTTCGCGTTGATTTTCACGCGGGCAACCTTGCCGATGCACATCGGCTCGAGTGAGCCTGCAAGGTGGCGGACGTTGGCGGGGATGATGAGGCGACCGATCGCGATCTCGTCCCGCACGAGCTCGGGGGTGATCTCTTCGCGCTCGGCGACGAAGCGCATCGCGTCGGTGATCTCGCCCTGACGCGCGTAATGCATCTGCGTGCGTGCTTCCATTGTTGACTCCCTACGCCGGTACTAGCCGGGTCAGGTTCTGAGGGACTTTCTCAGCGCTCGTGTTCCGCCGGCTCTCGGCGGGGCGAGGGCACCCCTGTCATTGCTTTCTAATGTATAGGCACGCCAAGGAAGGGGAACTGCCGCATAACGACCGAAATATCCCCGCTGCCTGACCTGGGTGCCGTAC
>JBPPMU010000139.1:0-14806 GCA_051306215.1 Gemmatimonadaceae bacterium
CGCTCCTCCGCCAGCCGCACAATCTCCTCACTGACAGTCCAGCGTTCAGCCTTCTTGTCCGTGCCGAGCACGTAGATGAACGGTGTCTTTCCTTCCCTGCCCGCGCCGGGCGAGGCGACGTATTCGTGGAATAGAATTAGCTCGGTGTCGTCCCCCGCCTTCGCCTGCTTGAAGTGCTTGCGGAAGCGCCCCTCCGTCGCGGCCCAGTCGGCGATTGTCAGCGGCAGCTCCATCGATCGACTCTCACCGTTCTCGTCAACGTGCTCGAACGTGTAGGTGGGCCAATCGTCCTCGACGGAAGGATTGCCATCGAGACTCAGGCAATCCGCCCACGCTGTGCCGGCATCGGGGTCGAAGGTGAGATATGGGAATGCGCGGCTTTCCAGCGCGAGTCGCGCGGCATGCTGCGCGATGTTGTCAGAAAGACCGTGCTCGACCGGGCACGGCGTATAGACGTTTATGACCACGGGACGGCGCTTCTGCATTCCGCGAAGCACGCCTGCCATGAGGTGCGACGCGGATGCCTGTGACGACTGGTGCACGAAGACACCGCGATGCGCGAGCGCGATGAGCGCGAGCTCCTTCCGCGTCTCGCTCTTCCCGTGCTGCGAGCCGCCGTACCATGCCATGTCGGAGACCTGACCCGTGAAGCCACTCGTGCACGCCTGTCCACCGGTGTTCGAGTAGACCTGAGTGTCGAGGACGATCACGCGGATCGGCTTGCCCGAAGCCATCAGTCGCGAAAGGTTCTGGAAGCCGATGTCGAGCATCGCGCCGTCGCCGCCCATCGCGACGATAGGCGGACAAAGCTCGAATTCCTCGTCCGTGAAGGTCTTCCAGTCGAAGTCCGCGAGCTCACGCTCGGTGCGCTCCGCATCGTATTCGCCGTCTGCGAGGGCCTGCGCGCGCCGCACCGTCGCGAAATTGTCCGCCATCTTCCGCATGTGTCCCTCGAACACCCCGATGGCGAGCGATGGACTGTCCTGGAAGAGATGATTCGCCCACGGGAACGGATAGGGATTGTACGGGAATGTGCTCGCCCAGACCGACGAGCAGCCTGTGCTGTTGGCCATCGCCATACTCGAGCGGCCGCGCCCACCGGGTCCTTCGACATAGCGCCACACGAGCGACTCGAGATCGCGGACGACGCGCGCGAGAAGCTCGACCTCACGGCGTTTCTCCGCATCGATGGGAAGATCGATATCTCCAAGCGAGCCGACCTTTCCGAGAGCGGCGACGTCGATGTCTGCAGCAAGCAGCTGGCGGGTCTTTTCCTCGAGCTTCGCCGTGAGCTCGTGCAGCCGCGTGACGTAGCGCTCGGCGCGGGGAGCCATCATCGCCTCGATGCTCGACACGATCAGGTGCACCGCGGTCTTCTCGCCGCATCCCATGCAGGCGCCATCGCCGCCCGCCATCGATCGATAGCTCCCCTTCCGGAGGAGAAGCGTCGGCAGGACACCGATGCCTTCCTCGATGTTCGAGACGTTCATGAAGCGAGGGGGCGTATCGGGAAGGCGCTTCCACAGCGACCATTCGTCGCGGAGGCGCGAGACGATCGACTCTTCCTGGCGCACCGATTCGAGCGCCCCGTCCGGGCACACCTCGACGCAGAGGTTGCAGCCCTTGCAAGCTTCCGGATTGACGGTGATGGAGAGCAATCCACCGCTGCCAGGCTCCTTCCGCTCGGCACTGTTCCAGAACGCCTGCGTCTTCGCGAAGCGGAAGGCGCCGAGTGCCTGCTTGACTGCGATGAGCTCTCCCTCGAGCGCCGTGCGCTTTACGTCGTCGAGCCCGAGTTTCGGCGCGAGCGCCGTCCACGCGAGGTCGAGTGAGTCGGCTACCGTGGTGAATGGCCCGGTGTCGATGACCCGCCGCAGCTCCTTGCCGAGGGGCTTTGCGATGGGGCGGAGCTTGTCCACCTGTCCCCGTTCGCCTGCAACCTTCATCGCCGTCGCGAGAATGTCTTCGGGATCACTGACCAGTCCCGGAATCGCTGCATCGGGACACTGCGTCCAGCACTGCGAGCATCCGGTGCACTTCTCGGCGATGAAGTTCGGCACCTCCATTCGCACGCCGGTCATGTCGCGAACGACACTTGTGGCAGCCGGCATCGCGCTTATTGCAGCGAACGGATCGGCGATCACGTCCTGCCCCGTCCTGCACGTGGAGCATACCTGCTCCCAGAAGCGGCCCGGGTTTCCGATGCCCTGTTCGGCGTTCGGCACGTCGAGCGCGTCAGGCATCGCGGGAATGCTGCCAACCACTGCCTCGCCCTCTGGCAGCTCGACGATAGCAACTTCCCGCATCTCCTCGAAGCCGCGGCGGATGACGCGGAGGTTGTCCTCCACGACGTTACCGCCCTTTCCGCCAAACTTCTTCTCGAGCTGCGCGTGAATTCCGTCGAAGAGCGTCGCTTCGCTCAATGATTCCTGAGCGAGCAGCGGTGACGTCGCGAAGAATGCGCCCATGAACGCCGCACCCTGCATGCGATACCGGAGCTCCACATCGGATGCCTCACTCGCCGCGATGGCGAAGGCGTCGAGGGTGTAGACCCTGATTTCCTTCGAGCGAATCTCGCGGCGCGCAGTCGCCGGCAGCGCCTGCCAGAACTCGGCTGGATCGAGATCGCTCTGAATGACGAAAACTCCGCCCCGCGCGAGCCCCGCGAGAGGATTCGAGTGGCGGAACACGTTCGGATCGGGCGAGAGCACGACGTTCACGTGCTTCAGCTCGCAATTGAGGCGGATCGGCTCGTGCGCGAACGAAGCGTAGAATGTTGTCGGCTGGCCTTTCTTTTCGGAGCCGTACTTCGGGTTCGCCTTCACGTGCCGGCCCAGCAGCTCGAACACCGTCAGTGTAAGGTTCTTCCCCATCGTGATCGCACCCCAACCGCCGACGGAGTGGATGCGCACCGAGACTGATCCGTCCGGCAGCAGGTCGAGATTGCCAGCGGTGGGGAGGGCCAGATCGCGCAGGTGCGGATAACTCTCGAGAAGCTGCTGCTGCCAGATCTGGAGCTTTGGAAGCCTGGTCTCCTCGCGAATGAAGTCGATACCGAGGTAGAACTGGCGCTGGTGCGCTCCCTCGGGAAGCATGTTGTCAACAGCCGCGACGATGTCCCCTGGCTGCAGGTCGCGGCTGCCGAGTCCGAAGCATCCGGAGAAGAAATCGGGCATTTCCGTTGCGGAAATCGCCGGGAGCGCGGGGAAAGGCAGCGGCCGGTCGCCGTTGCGCGTTTCGCGATCGGGGGACCGTCCCCGCAGCAGTCGCGCGACTCCGTTCGTGCGCGCATCCGCGCCGTCGTGGTGCTCGCGCATCACGGCACGTCCGTTCTCGGTTGCCTGCGCCATCGCTGCCCTGAGCTCGCGCAGTAAAGGTGCATCGACAGCGAGCGGCTGATCGGTTCGCTCCAGTACGACTACACCCTTCTTTCCGGCGAGCAGGCGCGTCACGATGTCTGCCGGGAAAGGACGGAACATCGTGAGGTTGAGCACTCCGACCTTGAGTCCACGCGTCTTCCGCAGGAAGTCGGCAACTGCTTCCGCATTGGCAACGACGGAGCCCTGTCCCGCGATCACCCACTCGGCGTCATCGAGGCGATACCCGATCGCGCGTGCGTAACTGCGGCCCGTGAGGTCGGCGAACTCGCGCATTGCCTGGTCGGCCAGCGCGGCGATGTGGTCGAAGTAGAACGGTCGCTGTGCGGCCACTCCCTGCGCATAGCTGTCCTGGTTCTGCACGACACCCAGCATCGCCGGGTGATCGACGTCAAAGAGCTCGGGTATGCGGCGGCGCGTCGGGCCGAAGACGAGGCGCTGTGCCGGCGTCGGCGACTCGATCATGTCCGACGGGTCCCCGAGATAGTCACGGATGAGATCCCGCTCCGGCAGGCGCATCGACTCGATGACATGGCTCGTGAGGAAGCCATCCTGAGCGATGACTCCGGGATTCAGCGCAAGTTCGGCAGTCCGGTGCGCGATGAGATTGAGGTCTGCGCTTTCCTGTACGTCTTTCGCGAAGAGCTGAAAGAAGCCGGTGTCGTCGATCGCGTGATAGTCGTCGTGCCCTGCGTGAACGTTGAGCGCATGCTTCGTGATCGCGCGCGCTGCGACGTTGAGGACGTAGGTGAGACGCTTCCCGACAGCGGGGTAGAGCGACTCGTGCATGTACACTATGCCCTGCCCGCTCGAGAAGTTCGTCGCGCGAAGCCCGGTCATGCTCATGCCGGCGGTCACGGCGGCGGCGGCGTGCTCGCCCTCGGGCTCGAAGAACAGGAGCTTGCGTCCGTTTACGTTGCGCTTGCCCTCCGCGACAGCCACTGCCCATCCCTCGCCCATCTGGGTGGAAGGCGTTATCGGATATGCCCCAGCCGCATCGCTACCGGCGGTTTCCATCAGGACGATGGCCGTGCTGCCATCCATCGCGTCAATCGTTCCCGGATAGCGCGGCTCGGGGCTCGACTCGAGCTCCGCAGGCTTGGGGGACTTGCCAAAACCGATCACGTTGAGCTCCCAATGAGTTGCGGTGACACGCGAGCGCCGAACTGGGCACCTTCGAGCCAGACGATGGCGCCGGTCGGGCAGCGCAGGACGGCCTCGATGGTGGATTGATCGTTGAGCCGGTAGTCCACTACCGCGACGCCACTCGCGACACTGATGAGCGCCGGCGCCGCGTCCACGACGCACTTCCCGCAGGCGGTACAAGCAACCTTGCAGTTCTCGAGCACGTCGTCGCCGGCGATGAGGCTCTTGCACTGAACGAGCAGGCGGTGATCGAGTGGATGGATCTCGAGCAGGTCCTTGGGGCAAGCCCGCACGCAGTCGCCACATGCCGTGCACTTCTCGGTGTCTATGCCCGGAAGATCGTCCTCGCGCATCCACATCGCGTCGAAGGTGCACGAGCCAACGCAGTCGGCGAGACCGAGGCATCCCCATGAGCATCCCTTGCCGCCGCCCGCGACCGCAGAGGCGGCGGCGCAGGTTGCATATCCCCGGTAGTCTGCCTGTCGCTCCGACACGTAAGTGCCACCGGCGCACATGAGGCGCGCGACGGTCTTCACAGCGGTTCCCGCATCGACACCGAGATATCCGGCAATGTCCGAGCGGACATCCACATTCGCAACGTTGCATCCCGCGGGCTCCGATTCTCCTTTCACCAGCTTTTCCGCGAACGCCCGACAGCCCGGCATTCCGCACGCGCCACAGTTCGCGCCGGGCAGCATGCCTGTTACGACGTCGATGCGCGGATCCTCCCACACCTTGAGCTTCCGGTTGGCGAGCGCGATGAGAACCGCGAACACAAGTCCGACCCCACCGAGGATCGCGACCGCCGCGAGAATCATCCCGGCGTGGCTCCAGGCTGTGCTGCTCCGAAGCCGCCAGCCCGCAGCAGCCAGCTGGCGAGCGTGTCAACCTGTGCAGTCTCCTCAGCCGCTATCGTTGCAAGGGCGCCAAGCTGGGCCAGCTCTTCGCGCTGCTGCCAGACGCTGCGCGCTCCAACCGATCGCGTGGGTGCGTCAGGAATTACATCGATGCGCAAGCGATCGCGAAGCGTCGAGCCTGCGCGCGGATCATGGACGAATATCGCGGCGCCTGCGGGTACGAGAGCCGCGACCCCCGGGCCGTCAAAGCCGGCGAGAACCGATAGCGCCTCCGCCTCGACCGACTGAAGCACCAGGACGCCCGGGGTGATGATCCGAGCGAGGGGAGCCGGAGACGACGGGCTCCGAACCACCGCGATGATCCGAACTCTTCCGTCGATGAACCCCGCCAGCTGTTCGCCGGCGAAATCCTCGCCATCCACCTCGACCACGAGCGGCGGTGCGATATGACGCTCACTGCGATTCCAGCGCCTGAAGGAAAAGGAACGAAGCAGACGGTCGTGTTCGGCGCGATAGCTTCCCGTCTTTGCCGCCTGAAAGGCGAGGACGGCGCCGAACGCCCGGCCCGTCTCGCCGAAAGCCGAGTCGACCGTGCTGCGCAGGTTCCCGCCGTGCGGCACCTTGGCGGTAAAGAGCCCATCGCCCCGCACGAGCAACTCGTCGAGCACCTGGATGCACCGCTCGATTCGCTCCGCCATCTCGTATCCGAGCAACCCGGTAGCGGAGAAAACGCTGGCGAAACGATCCGTGTCGATGCGGCCCGATGCGAAGGCGCCAAGCCCTGCGGTCACGCTGGTCGTGCGCTCGTCTGCACCGGCTCCGTGCGTCGCCAGATAGGCGCGCATCTGGCCGCGGGCGCTCTCGATTGCGCCGCGAAAGCGTATCCGCTCCGCTAAAAGGGCGCTGAGCGCCTGCTGCACCCGAGGATCAGATTGCATACTTGTCGAGCTCCAGGTTCAGTTCGGAGACCCGTTCCGCATTTGTGCGCGGCGCGACGCGCCGTGTATCCTCGTACTTCGGCTTCGCCTCGTCGCGGTAGAAGACTCCAAGACGGATCCGATCGTCAGGCATCGCGAGCTCGCGTGCACGATTCAGGTCCTTCGGATCGTGCAGCACGCGGTTCTTGTAGCTGCGCTCGAGCTCCGGGACGAGCACGCCGTCATCGTGGACGAGAAGCTCGACCAGCTCCGGGTGCTGCATCGCACGCTGGAACACCGAGGGCGTGTACATCGGGCAGCGCTGGAGAATCCGCACGAACGAGAAACCGTCGTGCTGGTACGCCACACGAAGTGTCGCCAGCAGGTGCGCGGGAACCCACTCCGCCGTCTGCGCGACGAAGGACGCGTTCGTCACACCGAGCGCGACTTCGAGTGGATTCAACGGAGGTAGAAAGCTGCCCTTCGGCTGGGTGTTCGTCGGATGCGCCTGCGGTGTCGTGGGCGACGTCTGGTTCTTCGTCAGTCCGTAAATGGCGTTGTCCAGCATTAGCGCCGTCATGCGCATGTTGTACCGCATCGCATGCAGCCAGTGCCCGGCGCCGATCGACGTGCAATCGCCGTCGCCCATGACCACGAAGACTGTCAGATCGGGACGATGCAGCCTGACACCCGTCGCGACCGGAAGCGCGCGCCCGTGAATTCCGTGAAACCCGTAGGTCTTGAGGTAGTGGGGGAATCGGCTCGAGCAGCCGATGCCGGAAACGAAGACGGTCTTCTCCGGGTCAAGCTGCTCAGCTATCAGCAGGCGCTCGACCGCGGTGAGAACGGAATGATCCCCGCATCCCGGACACCAGCGCGCGGCGGCGCCTTCGTAGTCGGAAAGGGCGTAGACGCGGTCGTCGTCGGCAACGGCGCTGATAAGCGGACAGCACATCTCGACACTCATGCGACACCTCTAGCGGAAGCGCACTTCGATTTGATTGCCTCGACGATCGCGCCAGGACGCAGTGGCTCGCCCGGCACTCGCGTCCAGCAGTCAACGTCAACGAGCGTCGCCGCGCGAAGCAGCCAGGCGAGCTGGCCATAGCGCCGGTTCTCGGGTGTGATGTATGGCGCGTCGCTCTCGTCGCTGTAGTTGAGCTCGACGGTGCAGACCTTCCCGAACCGGCTCATGATCTGGCGGACCCCGGGCTGAAGGGGTGACAGAACGCCGAGGTGCAGCGCCGAGACTCGAAGCCCTTCAGCTTTCGCGCGATCGACCGCTTCCTCGATCGCACCCTTGGTGCTTCCCCAACCTACGATGAGCATGTCACCGGTCTCATCGCCGTAGACTGGGGGAGGAAGCAGCATCGACTGCAGTACGGCGAGCTTGCGACTCCGCATCGTGGAGCTGAACTGGTGTACTCCCGAGCTGTACGCGACCTTGCTCCGGCTGTCGTGCTCCAGCCCTGTGAGAGTGAACGCGCCGTTCGGCTGGCCGGGGATGATGCGCCGGGACAATCCTGTTTTCTCGTCCCAGTCGTAGGCCTTGGAGCCCGGCGGCAGGGGATCGAGGTCGATGCCGTCCTGAAGCCAGCGCTCTTCAACTTGCGGACGCGGAAACGGCTGCACACCTGTCGCCAGATTCGCGTCACTCAGCACGAATACCACGCACCGGAACGCCTCGGCGATTCGCCGCGCGGTGATCATCACGTGGAAGCACTCCTCGATCGTTGCCGGGGCGAGGATCACCTTGGGTGCGTCGCCCGGCTGACCATACAGCGCGGCGAGCAGGTCCGACTGTTCGACTTTCGTCGGCAGCCCGGTGCTCGGGCCACCGCGCTGGACGTCTACCACCACGAGGGGTGTTTCCGTCATCACCGCCAGGCCAAGGAACTCGGTCTTGAGCGCGAGCCCGGGTCCGCTCGTCATCGTCAGTGCCACCTTGCCTGCGTATGATGCGCCGATTGCGACGCCGGCGGCGGCAATCTCATCCTCGGCCTGGTGGACGATGCCACCGAAACGCTCGAACACCTCGCTCAGATAGTGCGATGCCGACGTTGCCGGAGTGATCGGGTACATCGCGCAGAGCTCGAAGCCTGCGGCGAGCGCGCCCATCCCCAGAGCTTCGTTCCCGTTCATCACCACCATTGGCTGAGACGGTGGGGTTGCCGGCACGAGCACCCTGAAGTCGAGGTTGTCGCGTCCCCATGCATAACCCAGCTCGAGTAGCGACACGTTCTGCGCGTAAACCGCTTCCGACTTCTTGCGGAACGTATAGGCGATCTGCTCGCGAACGCAGGCGAGATCGCGGTCGTAAATCCACGCGAGCACCCCGAGTGCGAATATGTTCTTTCCCTTCCGCGGATTGTCTACCAGCGTCAGGCACTGCTCTTCCATCGGCACCTGAATCAGCCGATAGCTCCGGTCGGAGAGCTCGGCGAGCGCGCTGTTCCATGCCTGCTGCACGTCTTCGTCAGGATGCGACGCCCACTTGTTCTCGAGGAGAATGATCGCGTCAGGGGCGAGCGCACCCAGCCGGTGCCGCGCGAGCAACACCTGCTCGTTGAACGCTACGACGAGATTCGTCTCATCTCCCCAGTTGGTGACAGGCCCCGCGCCGATCCGGATCCGGTTCCCGCTTGCGCCCTCGGGGATGCGAGGAGGCGGCTGGATCTCGGCGGGGATTATTTCCACCGTCCAGATCCCGTTACCCATCCGGGCGGAGACCGCAGCGAAGATCTGGCCGCACTTCTGCGCGCCCTCTCCGGCATCCGAAACGATCTCCACCGTGTGCTCGTTCCGGCGAAAAATCGTGGGCTCCGGCTGGGTGGCCGGAGCGGCTGGTGCAAAGGCCTCGATGAGCATCGACGTCGGCAGCTCCCTTGATTTGGGGACTTGCGGCGCCTTTCTCTCTGGGCTGACGCCGCCTACCGACCAACTTCGTTCGCTTACTAAGGCGCGGAAATGGGAGAAACGATGCACTTATGCAGGGGAATCCCCTACTACAATAGAGAGCCTTTGCCAAGGAGCTTCCTGCGGGCCTTTAGCTCTCCCTCCGCCCGGCCGCACATCGCCTCGCAAAGCTGGGGGTGATCTCGAGCCGGCTCATCCGTCGACGTTGGTGATTTCGGGTTTGCGCTCGCAGCCCACGACGCCGAAGTGGCCAAGGATGCGCTCGAGCGGGCAGAAGTTGGAGAAGCTGGACTGCAGGAGATTCATGCCGACGAAGGCTGTGAACAGGAACCATGCCGGCGAAAGGAACCACCCGAGCGCCAGCGATGCGAGGATGAACACGCCGGCAAAGCGGCGAATGATGTTGTCGTTGCACATTTTGAACTCGACTCAGAAGAAGGTTTCGGTTGGAAGTACGGCGACGTGAAAACGCTCACCGGCGCTCAGACGGGGGATCTCTGCCCGGAGGATTGCGACGAGGTCTGCCGACTGGTCGGCTGGAACGATGCTGAAGAACAGCGTCGAGTCTCCGGGCCAGGCGCGCGAGCCTTCCCTTCTGCCCGTAGAGCCTGCGCCAAAAGCGTTGCGAAACTCGGTGTACCCGCCGGCGTGATGACTATCGAGCAAGGACGAGATCCGGTGCGGGTTCGGCCCGCTGTAAACCACGATCAGCATTTTCACTATCGATCTCCGGTGTCGGAGCGTCCGCGACCTCGCGGCGGCGAAGCTCCCAGTAGAGGATTGGAACAACGACCATCGTGAGCACCGTCGCGACGATGGCTCCACTCATCAGGGCTACCGCAAGACCCTGGAAAATCGGATCGAGCACCATCACGAGCCCGCCAACGACTACTGCCGCGGCGGTCAGCGCAATTGGACGGAATCGCACGGCGCCCGCTTCGAGCACCGAGTCGCGCAGGCTGCGGCCTCTTGCTTCCTCGAGCTGAATGAAGTCAACAAGCAGGATTGAGTTGCGGACGATGATTCCCGCAAGCGCGATCATCCCGATCATCGAAGTCGCGGTGAAGAACGCCCCGCTGATGGCGTGACCAGGCAGGATCCCGATGAGTGTCAGCGGAATCGGCGCCATGATGACGAGAGGAACCTTGAAGGACTGGAACCAGCCGACGACGAGCACGTAGATCAGCACGAGCACGATGGCGAATGCGAGCCCGAGATCGCGGAACACCTCGATCGTGACCTGCCACTCTCCATCCCACTTTATCGCCGTCTCGGTCAGCGTCGAGGGCTGTACCGCGTTGTAGCGCTCGATCTTCGCGCCACCCACGCGGATCGCATCGAGCTTCCTGTTCATCTCGAGGATGGCGTAGACGGGAGACTCCACCTCTCCTGCGACGTCGCCAGTCACGTAGATGGCGGGCCTCAGGTCCTTCCGGACCCGGCTGTGCTCGATTGTGCCGTCTCTCACGGAAACGAATCGAGCAAGTGGCTGGGGCCCCGAAGCTGTCGCGACTGGAAGTGCGAGAAGCGCGTTGACCGATGAACGCTGCTCCCGGGGAAGACGCGGAACGATCTGGATTCCCTCTCGCGCGCTTGCCGACGCCGCCACAGCTGAAGCCGCTCCGGACAAACCGAGATACAAGGTCTGGGTTATCTGCTCGACGCTGGCCCCTGCTTCAGCCGCACGGACGCGGTCCACGCTGAAGACTTTCTTCCCCTGAGCGGACTCGATCGTCCAGTCGACGTCGACGACCCCCGGGGTCGTCTCGAACACCCTCTTGACCTCGCGCGCGGCTTCCAGTCGTGTCGCGTCATCGGCGGCATACACCTCCGCCACGAGTGTGGACAGGACTGGCGGACCGGGCGGAATCTCCGCGACCTTTGCCGATGCATTGTACCTGCGTGCGATGGAGTCGATACCCGGACGGACAGCGACGGCGATCGCATGGCTCTGGCGCGATCTCTCGCCCTTGCCGACGAGATTGACCTGAACATCCGCCACGTTCGCACCGGAGCGCATGAAGTAGTGTCGCACCAGCCCGTTGAAGTTGAACGGCGCTGAAGTGCCGGCGTACACCTCGGTGCTTTTGACTTCGGGGACGCGATGGAGGTAGCCCGCTATCTCCTGGCCGAGTGCATTTGAAGTTTCGAGCGTCGTACCTTCGGGAAGGTCGAGGACCACCTGAAACTCACTCTTGTTGTCGAAGGGAAGCATTTTCACCTTCACGGCCTGCGCAAATACGAGCCCCACCGAAACGAGCAGCAGCCCAGCTACTCCCGCGTAGAAACCCAGACGGCGCGTCCGGTTCTCCATCAGCCCGTTCATCATCCGCGAGTAAACGCGGCTGAATCGCGACGGCTCCTCGACGTTGTCTCCGACGCCGCCCGCGTCGGCCGGACCATGCACGTGTCCCTTCAGCAGCCTGTAAGCGAGATACGGAGTCACGATGAACGCAACGGCCAGCGAGGCGAGCATCGCAACCGATGCACCGATCGGAATCGGCCGCATATAAGGGCCCATCATTCCGGAGACGAATGCCATCGGCAGAATCGCGGCGATCACCGTGAAGGTCGCGAGTATGGTCGGGTTGCCGACCTCGTCCACCGCCTCGACCGCCGCGACTTCGGGAGTGCGGTCCCCCATCCGGAGGTGGCGATAGATATTCTCCACCACTACGATCGCGTCATCCACCAGGATGCCGATTGAAAATATCAGCGCGAACAGCGTGATCCGGTTCAGCGTGTATCCAAGCGCGTAGTACGCGAACAGGGTCAATGCGAGGGTTACGGGTACCGCGACGAGAACGACTGCCGCTTCGCGCCACCCGAGGAAGAGCCAGATGAGGAGCGTGACCGAAATCGTTGCGATGAAGAGGTGGAGTATCAGCTCGCGCGCCTTCTCGCCGGCCGTCTCGCCGTAGTCCCGCGTCACTTCGAGCTTGACTGCGCCAGGCAGCAGCCTGCCCTTCGCAGCTTCGACTCGCTCGAGGACCGAGTGTGTCACGTCGGTGGCGTTCGCGCCCATTCGCTTCGAGACCGCGATGGTTACGGCAGTCTCGGCTGCGCCGCTTCGGCCCGCATGCGAGACGTAGCTCGTTGCTTC
Organism: Gemmatimonadaceae bacterium; assembly: GCA_051306215.1. Classification (GTDB taxonomy): domain Bacteria; phylum Gemmatimonadota; class Gemmatimonadetes; order Gemmatimonadales; family Gemmatimonadaceae; genus UBA4720. Next base: position 12,317 of record JBPPMU010000139.1, read on the forward strand.
GCCGAAACCTTCGGAAACGTCGGCGACGTTGCGAAGATAGACTGGCGCTCCGCCACGCACCGCGACGACGACACTGCCGACATCCACTGCGCTGGCCAGCGGCGCACCGATATCCACGCGGTAGACTTCACCCGCCTCAGTGAATTCGCCCGCCTGCAGCCGGGCGTTGGCGCCCTTCAGTGCCAGCGCAATCTCGCCGGGCGTGACACCACTCGACGCCAGCCGAGCGACATCGAGGGTGACCAGAAACTGCCGCGACTCTCCCCCAACCACGAACGTCTGTGCAACCTCCGGAACCGTCCTGATCTCATCCGACAGCTGAAGCGCGACCTGCCGCAGCAGATTCGCGTCGTATTCGCTCGAGTGGAGTGTGAGCGCGAGGACGGGAACGTCGTCTATCGAGTGCGGCTTGACGATTGGTGGGAGTGCACCTGGAGGAGCCTCATCAATTCCATCCTGCAGCTTCGCGTGAACTCTGGTGACGCTTCGCTCCTGGTCCTCACCGACCTTGAAGCGCACTGTGACGACGGCATAGCCGTCGCCGGCGACCGTGTACACGTGATCGACCCCCGGCAGCTCCATCATCCGCTGCTCGATCGGACGCGCGAGCTGGTTCTCCACCTCGCGAGGCGTCGCCCCCGGCAGCATTGCGATCACGTCGATCATCGGCACCGAGATCTGAGGCTCCTCCTCACGCGGCGTGGCGAGGATACCGAGAAGTCCGACCGCAAGCGAAGCAACGGTGACGAGCGGAGTCAGCTTCGACCGGAGGAAGGCCTTCGCAATCCGTCCCGATATTCCCATGGTCAGTCTCTCGCCGTGACGGTCGCTGCCGCGGTCGCAGGCACGATGATGACGTCACCCGCGCGCAGCCCCGAGTCTACCTCAACGACATCCCCGCTCGTCCGCCCGAGACGGATCCATCTGAGATTATCGCCGTCGGCCGTTCGAATCGTGACGCCTGTCAACTCCCCCTCACGGATTATTGCGCTGGATGGAATGACGAGGGCGCGGCGCGAGCCAAGCTCGATCAGGAGTGTCGCTGTGCTCCCGGACAGAAACGAGCCGCCGGCGTTCGACACCAGCGCATTGATGGTGTACAGATTCCCCGTCGCCGAGGGGACGATGCCCTCGATGACCGCTGCCACGGGTCGGTTCTCTACAAGCGCATCGATCCGGTTGCCGCGGCGAAGACCACTCGCAACATCGGGAGTGGCATTGGCAACGATGCGAAGTTGATCGCCATCCTGAATCGTCAGCAGCGGAGCGCCGGGAGCCGCGAAGGCTCCTGGATCGACGAATCTCTTAGTCACGATTCCCGCAAAAGGGGCTCGAACGGTGGCATATGCGGAAACGGCGGACAGCTCGGCCGAGGATGCCCTCGCTGCTCGAACTCCCGCGTCGGCGCGGACGAGACCGGTCTCCACCGCGTCGAGCTGTGCGCGAGTTGCGGCGCTGTCGGCGTAGAGAGCCCGAATCCGCCCGGCCTGCGTCGCTGCATCGCGGCGAACGGCCTCGGCCTCCGCGATCGACGCTGAGACCTGCGAATGCTTCGCCGCAAGGTCGCGGGCATCGATGCGCACAAGGGTCTGTCCCACAGCGACCCTGTCACCTTCCCGGGCTCGGACCTCCAGCACGGTACCCATCAGCTTCGTGCTGAGGGTCGCCTGGCGAAGTGGCATCGCAGTGCCCGAGGCCTCGAATACAGTGCGCACGGTGGTGTCCTTGACGGTGTACGCTGTCCCGGCGACGCGACGGGGTGATTCCTCCGTCTCGGGCTGGGGAGACGAACAGGCTGCGGCAAGGATCAGGAAAACGCCGGCGACTGCTTTGTGTGACATATCCATCAATTCCTCAGCGATGTTGGTCGTGAATCGGGTCGGTCCAGCGCTTCGAGAGACCCCGGGTCCTTGCCCAGGGCACGGAGACGCTCCGCAGCCGCGGCGATGGCAGACCAGCGCGCCTGCGAAAACCCGAGCGCGCTTTGCGTAGCGGCTGCCTGCGCATCGAGAAGCTCCGCCACTCCCGCGAGTCCGCCCTCGTACTTGCGGGCGACGATCCGGTGAGCTTCGGCGCTCTGAGTGACAGCGCGCTCGGAGATGGTGAGCCGGGCGAGGGCTACCTGAAGTGCGGTTCGGGTCTGCTCCACCTCGAGCCTGGCGTTGGCTTGCGCGGCTTCAGCCTGCGCTCGCGCTGCATTGCCACGGGCTCCGGCGCCGCGCAGGTCAGCGATGTCGGAAGGATTCGTGAAGGGAGTCCACGTCGCCATGATGCCGATCGTCCAGTTGCGGTCGCCCGCGAACGGGCGGTCCGCGGAGTACCAGTCGTATCGAGCGAACGAGTTGACGCGCGGCAGCATCAGGGACCTGGCGCGCTTCGTGTCGGCGCGCGCGGCATCGAGTCCCCTGAGCGCAGCTTCGACGTCGGCTCTCTCGCTTCCGGCGACCGCAGCCGTATCGCCTGACACCACCGAGCGAATCAGATCACCGG
>JBPPMU010000140.1:0-2259 GCA_051306215.1 Gemmatimonadaceae bacterium
TCAGGCGTGACGGCAAACGCGTCCATCCGGAGACTGTCGCAACGAGCGCGCTCGGAGTTTCCGCTACGCGTCCCGCGTCACGGGAGCGCGCGCACTGACGGCGTAATTCTCGCGCGAAGGTCGAGCATCGAGCCGGGATCATCGGTGATTATTCCGTTGATCCCGGCGAGCCACAGGTCGCGGGCCACCCGCGTGTCGTTGATTGTCCAGACGTGAACGCGGACGCCGTATTTCCTCGCAACGTTCGCGAACCGCTTGACCGGGAGCGGCATTCCGTAATACGACGTCGGCGTGCAAATCGCCTTGAATCCGACGGGGCCGGTTGAGCGCGCGCCGAGACTCTCCTTCAGGATGCGCACCATTCCGTTGTGGGATGCGCCAAGCGCGATTTCCGAGCCGGCGAACACCCTCAGCGCCTCGGGCTTGAACGAATCTACGAGCACTCTCCCGATGGCATTTCGTCGCTTCAGAACCTCGAGAACGCCCGTCGACGCGAGCGGCTCCTTGATCTCGACAATCATCGCCGTCACCGGAAAAGCCTCGATGACTTCCTCGAGACGCGGAATGCGGTGACCTGCTCCGCGGTACGGGAACGTTTTCCCTCCGTCCTTCGTGAAGTTCGCGCCGGCGTCGGCTTTTCTCAGCTCGTCGAAGGTCAAGCGCGCAATCTCGCCGACTCCGTCGGTGGTTCGCATGATCGTCGGGTCGTGATGCACGACGGGAATTCCGTCGGCGCTCATGTGCACGTCGAACTCGATCGCATCGGCGCCGAGCGCGACTGCCTGCGCGAACGACTCGATGGTGTTCTCTGGGGCGTGAGCGCGGTTGCCGCGGTGGCCCACAACTATTCGCGCGCCGGGCTCGAGCAGGATGTTCATACCTGTAAAATGGCAAAAGCAGGCGGAGCGCGCATGCGCCCCGCCTGCTTTCAACCACGGAAGATCAGAACGTGACCTGGAGCCGCGTCATGAGCAGCCTTCCAATCTCGCCGCCACCGACGAACTCGACGTGTTTGTTGTTGAGAAGATTTGTCCCGAAAACCGAGAACATCGCCCCGCTCATGAACGCAGGGCGGAACGAGAAGCCTGCATCGAGGAGGTTGTATGTCCCGATGTTGCCGTTGATGAAGGAATAAACCGGGAAACCCGAGACGTGACGGCCGCGCAGCTCACCCGACAGTCCGTTCTCCTGGTTGCGATAGCGGAATGCCATCGAGCCCTTCTTTCCAGGCGCGTTGAGCGAGATGTCCTGAACTCCGCCGACCTCTTCCTTCGGGAAAAAGTCCTTGTTGACGTAAGAGAATGTGCCTTCGACCGAGAAGCCGCGGTCGAGCAGCAGCTCTGCCGCGAGATCACTTCCCCAGACATCGAGCTTTCCGAAGTTGCGGTACGTGACGATGATGTCACTCCCGGCCGAAAGAGGATCGCTGAAGTTCACGACCCCCAGCGGCGCCGCGCCAAGCGCGCCAGCGACAAGACCCGCAATCTGCGCGCGTTGCGGCGCAGTCAGCTGAGGAATGTTGCCAAGCGCCGCACCGAGGTAGGCGGACAGCGCAGGAGCGTCGAAGAAGACGTTCGGCGTCTCGAGAATCAGAGGGCCGACGAAGTCCTTCCGACGCTCGCGCCACACGTCGGCTGAGAACTGGAAGCGGCCGCCCAAAATTCCCTTGTAGCCAACCTCGAAAGTGTTATTCGTAGTCGGCCTGATTGGATCGACGTCGCGCAGCGCCCCCGGGTCGACGTCTGTGAATGTCGCGTTCGACGTGTTGAGCAGGCGCAGCTTCGTCCCGACCTGAGCTGATGTCGGCCTGAGCGAACCGAGGAAGCCGACGATGGCCGCGGCCTGGCCGGCCGCCACCTGCGCAGGCAGGCCGGCGCCGATGAACGCCTGAGTCAGACCAGCGGTCAAGGCTGCCGAGTTGCCCGCGATCATTATCGGATACATCGACGCCGCGTCAGCCGGAACGAATGACTGGTTACCACCGAACGCGGTCGGCACTCTCATGCAGAGATTCGAGATACCGCCCGTGCAGTCACGGCCGAATCTCAGTCCGTTCGCGCTCGGCACTCCAAGGGCGCGTACTCCATAGAGCTTCGTGCCCGTGGGCGGAATGACAGCGGCCTCGAGGTCGAGGAAAAGGTTGTTCGTGCTGGGCGTGGAGAACGCGCGATTGTAGGTGAATCGGATGTTCTGGTCCGGAACCGGCTTGAAGACGAGCGCGAGGCGCGGCGAGAAAACCGGGTCCTCCAGGCGGCTGTG
>JBPPMU010000141.1:0-2219 GCA_051306215.1 Gemmatimonadaceae bacterium
AGGGTCCAGCCGATGGCGCTCGCCAGAGGCCCGATCGCCGCCAGCGGGAGAATGTAACCGGTGATGAGCTTGGGGGTGTCGAGGGGCTCATCGTCTATTACCGCCCATTCCTGGCGTGGGTTCGTCAGGATGCCTTTGACGCGCGATACAAGGTCCATTCTCGCTGCTCCGTGGCTGAGGCCTGGCAGATAATAGTGCGCCTCAGCCCTCCCCGACAGAGAATCCTTTGCTACTGCTCAGCGCACGCGCCGCCCATAACACCGACTGTCGGCGGCATCCTGAACTCGCACGTCGACACGATCTCATATTTCGCGTTGTACGCGCGCTCCGCCGCAGCTACCTGATCGAGTTTCTGGTAGAGAGCAGCCGAGTCGGTGGATTTCGCGCAGTAGGGCAGATAGTAGCGGGGCCCGCCGCAGGCCCGTGATCCGACCGGGGCAGCGCGGCACTCTCCTGAAGCCGTGCAGCCTGTCGTCGTGGCCAGGGCCTTTGCTTCATCCTCGAGGCGCTCGATTGCTGCCCAGTCGCCCTGCTGCGACTGCGACTGACCACTGGTGCCGGTGCTGGTTCCCGGCGTAGCCCCTGCCGAATCCGTATCGGTGGCTATCGTGTTGCTCACGCAGGCGAGTGTGGCTGTGCCGCACGCGAGAAAAATGGCGTTCCTGAAGTAACGTTTGTTGGTCATGGGTATCTCCTCGCATGAATTTCCGACAAGAATCAAGCCACCGTCAGGGGCATCTGACTGCGGACTTCGCACTGAGGACTTTGCGGTCTCAGGATTCAGAGCCATTGCAGAGTCGCGACTAAGTGAGGGTTGAGGACAGAGGCGGGGTCCTCAGTCCTCGGTGCCGCCCCGGTCCTTCGTCCTCACTTAGTCGCGACTCTGCAATGGGTTTTGGTCCTGAGGCCGCAAAGTCCTGAATCCGCAATCTTTGTCAACGCAACCGAACTTGGGCCGCCGCATAAGTGCTCAAGCGGTAGCCCGTGCCCTGCGGTCGCAACTATAATTACCGGGTTACCCTCAAAGCAGAGCAGATGGCCACTACCACACGCCCCGACAGACCGTCCGCCTCCCCGAGCTCGGGCCTGACTCCCGAGACTCTCCTTGCCGCCTATCGCACGATGCTTCTGTCCCGCCGGCTGGACGACAAGGAGGTTCAGCTGAAGCGCCAGAACAAGATCTTCTTTCAGATCTCGGGCGCCGGGCACGAAGCGATACTCACAGCGGCAGGGATGGTCCTGCGCCCCGCGTACGACTGGTTCTATATGTATTACCGCGACCGGGCCCTGTGCCTAGAGCTCGGGGTTACGCCGGCCGAGATGCTCTACGAGGCTGTCGGTGCGGCAATCGACCCGGCTTCGGGCGGCAGGCAGATGCCGAGCCACTGGGGCCACAAGAACTTCAACATCGTGTCGGTGTCGTCGCCCACAGGGACCCAGTTCCTGCAGGCAGTGGGATCAGCAGAAGCCACGCTGAGGGCGAAGCAGCTCGGGATCGAGGAGGGTTTCGAGAGCGACGAAGTGGTGCTCGTCACAACCGGCGACGGAACGACAAGCGAGGGAGAGTTCTGGGAATCCCTGAACACCGCGTCGAACCTCAGGCTGCCGGTGGTCTACCTTGTCGAGGACAACGGATACGCAATCTCGGTCCCCGTCGAGGTGAACACAGCTGGCGGATCGATCTCGGCGCTGGTGAAGTCGTTCCCTGATTTCTACATCGAAGAAGTCGATGGCTGCGACCTTCTCGCCTCGTATGATGCGATGACGCGAGCGGTCGAGTACTGCCGCCAGAGGAAGGGACCGGCTCTGGTTCACGCAAAGGTGATCCGCCCTTACTCGCACTCGCTTTCTGACGACGAGACGATGTACCGCCCTCCTTCCGAGCGCGAGGCTGATGCGGCGAGGGATCCAATCACAGTATTCCCGCAGTGGCTCGTCGCTGAAGGTCACGCGACGGAGGATGAGATAAAGCGGATAGGGGAGGAGGTCGATGCCCTCGTGCTGGAGGCCACCGACGATGCGCTCGCCCAGCCCCAGCCGGCCGAAGATACAATCTACTACGGTGTTTACTCCCCGGACGTGGATCCCACCAGCGAGCAGTTCGATACCGAGGACGACCCGAAGTTCACCGGTGATCCGACCACGATGGTCGACCTGTTGAACGCATGCATGAAGGACGAGATGCGGCGTGATCCGAAGATCCTCATGTTCGGCGAGGA
>JBPPMU010000142.1:0-5186 GCA_051306215.1 Gemmatimonadaceae bacterium
GGCCGAACGAGCTGGTTATTGCGACGTTCATGTCCGCAACGCTTCCCGCGGTCGAGATGTTGTTCGCGGCAAACCTGACGTTGTTGGTGACGTTGCTCGTCACATTGACTGAGATCGAGTCGGCCGCGGACATCGCCACGACCCGCTCGACCAGCGAGCGCGAATCGTTCTCCGAGAGGATATCCGCTGCCGCGTTGACTATGGGTATCAGTCGCTTCGGGGATCTCATGCTTTCCTTCCGGTGTTGATGACGTTTACGCCGCGGAAGCGCGCGGGTGGCGAACCGTGGCTTACCGCGTTGACCTGCGGCGGCTGGCCCTTCCCGTCGAAGAAGCTTCCTCCCATGCGGTAACTCTGCTTCCCGCCGATCATGTCCATCGAGTTCCAGAATTCCGGAGTGCGGATCTGGTATGCGACGTCCTTTAGCATGCCCGTGACCTTCCCTCCCCTTATCTCGTGGAACACCTGCCCGCCGAACTGCGCGTTGTATCGCTGCTGGTCGATCGAGAAAGAGCCTTCGCCGGTGATGAGGATCCCGCGGTCAGTCGCAGCGATGAGATCCTCGAGGCTCTGTTCCTTGTCTCCCGGAAGCAGCGAGACGTTCGGCATGCGCTGGAACTGCACGCTCGACCAGGAGTCGCCGTACGAGCAGCCGTGCGAGCGTGTGGGCAGCCCCTGCGAGTCGTACCACCATTTCAGCCAGTTGGCCTGCTCGCGGGTGGTCTGGTAGTCGTTGAAGACGCCATTCTTGACGATGAGGAAATCCTCCGGCTTGACGCCCTCGTCGTCGTAGCCGATCGTCGCAAGACCACCTTCCTGCGAGCGGTCTCCCTGAATGTTCATGAACTCGGGGCCGTACTTGAGCTTCCCGAGCACCTTCTCCGGCGGGGCGAGGAACGAAGTTCCGGCATAGTTCGCCTCGTAACCGTTTGCGCGGTCGAGCTCCGTCGGGTGGCCGATGCACTCGTGAATCGTTAGCCAGAGGTGATGCGGGTCGAGCACGAGGTCGTAGCGTCCCACCTCGACCGGCTTCGCCTTGAGCTTCTCGGATGCCTCCTCTCCCCACTTCTGTGCATTGCCGGGAAGATCCTGTGAAAGGATGAACTCCCAGCCACGCCCCATCGGCTGCGACACGTTGCCGCGGTTCTGGAAGTCCGATTGATCGGGTGCCACAGCGGTTATCTGCATCGGCGCCCAGCTCTGGATTATCGTCTGGGTGATGACTGATCCGTTGGTGTCTGCATAGTTGCGCTCATTCTTCCTGAAGAAGAGCCCGCTGAAAACGAACCGCACGTTTGCGGCTTTCATCGCCGCCGCATTCGCCGCCAGCAGCAACTCGGCTTTCTGCTCGATGGGTATCGTCCAGGGATCTATCGTGTAGGCGCTTTTCCATGACACGTCGGTGTGGGCGGGTGTCGGCGCGAGCTCGATTGGCGTAGAGCGGCCGACCCGGCTGGCCTTAGCGACGGCGACAGCCTTTCTCGCTGCCTCGGCAATCGCGTCCTTCGTCATTGTCCGAGTCGCCGCAAAACCCCAGGTCCCGTCGACGAGCGCGCGAATTCCCGCGCCGATCGAATCGGTGTCGACGACGTTTGTTATCTGCTGCTCCCGGGTCGACACGAAATTCTGGAGATAACGCCCGATGCGGACGTCGGCATAACTTGCGCCGGCCATTCTCGCCGCGTTCAGCGCGTCCATCATCAGCTCGCGAGTCGCCGCATCCATTACAGGCGCTGGCGGCTCCTGCGTGACGAGCGGCGCGAGGCCGTGGGCCTTGCGGAACGCTGCTTCTGCGGCGATCGCCCCGGCGACAAGCGTTCCCTGCTTCAGGAATTCTCTGCGGTTTGTCATGAGAACATTGAGGAGGAGTGCGTGATTGTCCCGGACCTGATTATGCAGCCCGTGAACCCCGTTGTCAGGATACGGTCGTGTAAGGAAGTTGTTTTCGCCCGGAACACCGCCCCGTCAGTTGATGCGCCGCACCCTGTCTGCGGGTGGTGGCGTCACTTTGCCGCCGAGCCGCTCAGTTATGTGGCTCAGCAGCAATTCCACGGCGGGCGGTGCCGCCGTCCGGTTTGCGCACGCTTCCTTCGCCTCCGGGACTACGTATCCGTCGCCACCCTCACAGGCCGGATACACCCCGAACGACAGCCGTATCACATCGTCAGGCTCGATGACAGGGCCGTCAGTACGCGTGATGTCGCCGACTATTCGGGATCCCGACGGCCTGGCAAAATCCCAGGTGAACCTGACTCCTGAAACCTGAAGATACGGGCCCTTCCCCACTGACCCATCGGCAACGCCATGTTCGAGAATCTCCCGCAGCCGAGCCCCGGTTACCGGGAACGTCATCATCCTCGATTCATCAGGGAAGAGAAAGATCGACTGGATCTGGTAATTCGTGATCGGGCCGGCCGGAATTACATCGTCGATCCGCATCGTCCCCGAGTTCATTATCGCGACGTCAGCGCCGGTTCCAAGCCTTACCGCGTCTGTCACTATGTCGCCAAGCGGCGATTCCCGCGCGCGATTCGCCGCGTCCCGCGCATCGAGATCGAACGATGTAGTCGCGATTACCCGCTCTGGCCCAAGGCGTTTTGCAACGCTGTCGACCCACGCCCTCACCACCATCTGCGCGCCAGGCTCGAAGGGGATGCGCCTGTCCACAATTATCAGCTGATCGCCCTGCACCCACCCGGAGAGACCGCGTGTCAATGTGAGAAGCTGCGCAGATCTCGAGTTCGCATCCGCCTTGAGAAGGCGCTTCCCACCCACGAGGATGCGGTGATTTTCATGCTCGTGGCCGCCAAGGATGAAGTCGAGATCCGGCTCCCTGGCGAGCAGCGCGCTGTCCGCCTCGAGGGTCTGGTGAGTGAGGCCATAGATGATTTCGGCTCCGGCGGCCTTCAGCGCGGCAATCGAGGCGGAAGCTGCGCTGTCGGGGTTCGAGCAGCGCACATAACTCCTGTAATCGCCGGCGAGCGTGACACCGAAGACGCCCACCTTCACTCCGCTTATCGTCGAGGTGTCCCACCGGGGAACTCCCGGGAATGACGCGCCCGACGGTCTCAGCATGCAGTTCGCCGATGTCCACCGGAATGTCGATTTTGCGATATGTGAGATCAGCGTATCGCGGTCTATCTCGAACTCGTGGTTGCCGAAAGTGGCAAGGTCGAGGTTTATGGCGTTGAGCTGCTGCCGCATCTGCTCGCCGCGATACCATTTGGTGAGGAGACTTGGCGACAGAAAGTCTCCAGCAAGCACCAGCGTTACAGGCCCGCTGCGGGCGAGCGAGTCGCGAAGCGAAGCGATCCGGGCAAGTCCCCCGGTGCCGTCACGGAGAGTGTCCCCGAAGTACACGTCGTTGATGAGCAGGAACCTCAGTTCCGGCGCGCTCGGCGATGGCGGAGGTGCTGCAGTACAGGCGGCGAGGGCGGCCGCGCATGTCGCGACGAGCCAGCGTTTCACGCGGCAGCTACCAATTGCCCGTCTTCTTCATGTCCAGCCGGAGCGGATGCTTCGACTGGCCCTCGGCAACTATATAAGGGATCTGCATCCGGTCGCCGCTGATTGTGCCGACGATCGGCGGAGGCTTGCGCGACTTCTTGTTCGGGTCGGGAGTGAACGTGATCTGCGTACCCCTTACCGTATACTTTCCCTTGTACGTCTCGTTGAGAAGTGGTCCGGGCCGCACGGCGGCCTTTGGCTTGACATGCTGCCGGTAGTACTTGAACGAGGCGATGAAACGCCCCTCCGGCCGAAGGGTGATCGCGGCCGTCTGGAGCTTGAACCAGTGCTCCCACCCGTCCTGTGAGGGGACGCGCTCGATCCGCGGCAGCGGATGCCGGTTCAGGAGCGTGCCGGTATAGAGGCCCGTTGGCGCTGCACCAGATGCGTTGACCGAGGCCGGAACGACAAGCGCCAGGCCGAGAAAAAGCGGACGGAGGTTCATGACTCTTGAAAAATGAGGAATGGTACTAACTAGAGTCGCAGAGCGCCTGCGGCGACGCAAGAGGCGCAGAAACAGCGGGGCGCGGTACGCTCGTTGCACCTTATACACGCATACAGACAATTGGGTGCAAAATGGGTGCAAAGCAGATGGAAGGGGACAACACGGAACGTCGAAAGCTGGCGAAGGATGCGCGCAACGCAGACAGGGAGCCAAGTGAAATCGGCGCGACTCTTGGCGCGAGCAAGCAGCGCAACAAGGCAAGCGCTAAGATGACCCACCAGCAGCGACTTGACCTCGTCCGCGAGGGAAAGCACAACGTGATCTCCGCCAACACTCCGATAGCGCGGCCCGGCAGCCGCGACGGCACTACCGAGGATCGCGAATCTCATCCGCGCCTGAAGGAGAAATAATGGCAAGAAAACGAGAGGATCCCGCGCCGTTTGGCGGGCCGAAAGGAAAAAGCGCCAGGAAGAGCAAGCAGAAAGGCGCTCAGCGTCACGCCGAGGGAATGCACGGTCCAAAGACAAGGGCTCGTGTCCTCGAGCAACTCGAGTCGGGCAAGCCGGAGTCCGCACCGAAGCCAGACCGGAAACACGACGCAACAGGCAAGCACAGGTTGTTCGAGCGCCGCGAGCAGCACGACAACGCAGACCTGAACAGCGAAAAGAACCGTCTCGATCGTGATATCCGCGAGCACGGGCATAACCGGGAAAACTTTCAGGTGCAGGGCGGCGCCGCGTCCGCGCGTGCAACTCCGCGCAACCCTATAAATCCCAGCGAGCCCGACGCCCCAACGCCAGGTGCGAAACCGGCCCCTCCACCCACCCGGGTTAAATAGAGGCGCAGAGCGCCTGACGGCGACGCAAGAGGCGCAGAAGGCCTGCGGCCACACAAGAGGCGCAGAAGGGAAATGGAACGCCCTTCTGCGCGTCCAGTGTAAATTCTGCTGACCTATCGCTCTTCGGTTGGCTCCTGCCTGAGTGCCTGCACCTCCGCGCGGAGCATGGCGATGTCCGAGCGGAGCAGCTCGATGGAGCTTTCGCCAGCAATCGAGGCCCTGCTGTCCGCCGCGTCGCGGTCGAGAAAGAATGTTGCAAGAGAAGCCGTGATGTATCCCCACACGGCGAACGAATAAATCGCGAGGAGGAGGCAGAGAACGCGGCCCTCGGGACTGAGCGGCCAGTAATCTGAGCCGAGGGTGGTGATTATCATCGCTGTCCACCACAGGGCTGTG
>JBPPMU010000143.1:0-4342 GCA_051306215.1 Gemmatimonadaceae bacterium
GGCAGCAGCCGAGTGCCATAATGTGGGTGCTGCCGAAGCTTTTACTTCGACTGCGATGGTCGTTAATGGCACGAAGCCGAAATAAAACTGTGTCCGCTTTGTTGTCGCTAATGGGGGTAAAGCGGAAAACATATGCTCGATCTGAGGTTTACCGCTTTTGTGAAGGTTTTCGGATGCCGGCCCGTGACGGACGGCGCGACGATCTCCGCGGCTTGTGGCCGGCGTTCGAAAACCTCCAAAGGAGGAAATCGCGGGAAGGATACTGAGGCGTCGCGGCGCGCTCTATGGCGATTTGGCTACTGCGCGTTGTTCGGCCGATGAGAGGCGATGGGGTTGAGCCGAACGGTCGATGAGGACGACGGGCGCGATCGGCCTGTTTCGGTGATGTTGACGTGCAGCCATCGGGAAGGATCGACTGAGGTATCGCAATCGAAGTGCTGCCTTTGAGCAAGCGGCGCCGTGGCCGGTCGAGAACCAGCGACAATGATGGGCAGCATTACGGGGGCGCGTTTGGGCAATGGCGCTCATGACGTATCGACTCTGATGGTGACGTCTGACGGCGGCTGCCGATAGTGCGGTGCGCTGCCACGCTTGAATGTCTCGATGACGATCATGTGCCCGCCGCAGCAGGGACAGGAATGCGCGAGCATCGACGATTCATCGACCGTGTCGGCGTCGGTGGGATTGCTCTGAAGTTTTGGCACGTAGAGTAGCTCGCGTGCTCGCGCGATATTCTCGGCACGGCCGGCGCTGGCAAAAAGACCGTAGTGTCGGATGCGGTGGAAGCCGCGTGGCAGGATATGGATCAGGAATCGGCGGATGAACTCGTCGCTGGCCAGCGTCATGACCTTGGCCCGGTCGCGGCCCCTGGCACGGTAGTCCTTCCACTTGAAGGTGACTGCCTTGCCGTCGAACGCGATGAGGCGGCTGTTGGAGATGGCAACGCGGTGGGTATAGCGCGACAGATAGGCCAACACCGCCTCGGGTCCACCGAACGGTCTCTTCGCATAGACCACCCACTCGGCTTTGTGTGCCGGCGCCAGATACGCCGTGAACGCCTCGCGCTTTGCCAGCCGGGCACGATCGCTGAAGAACCGCAGGCGACCGGCGGCGTGCGCGGCAACGAGCATCTCCAGGAACAGCCGGCGGAATAATCGCGACAGCACTCGCACCGGCAGGAAGAAGCCTGGGCGGCACGACACCCAGCTGTTGCCGTCGAGCGATAGACCACCACCCGGCACGATGATGTGGACGTGTGGGTGGTGCGTCATCGCCGAGCCCCAGGTGTGCAGCACTGAGGAGACCCCGATCCGGGCACCGAGGTGCTTGGGGTCGGCCGCGATTGTGGTCAGCGTCTCGGCTGACGCCCTGAACAGAAGATCGTAGATGACGGCCTTGTTCTGGTAGGCGATGTTGCTGATCGACGCCGGCAGTGTGAACACCACATGGTAGTATGGCACTGGCAGCAGTTCAGCCGCGCGCTCGGCCAGCCATCGCTTGGCCGCCGCGCCTTGGCACTTCGGGCAATGCCGATTGCGGCAGGAGTTGTAGGCGATGCGCGTGTGGGCGCAATCCTCGCATCGCTCGACATGGCCGCCGAGCGCCGCCGTGCGGCAGTTCTCGATGGCTGACATGACCTTGAGCTGGCCGAGGCTGACATGGCCGGCGTTGGCTCTGCGCCAGGCCGGTCCATGGCCGCGGAAGATATCCGCGACCTCCAAAGCTGGACGCGACACGCGCGCCGCGCGTTACGTCGGCGGCGCGTCCGGTTGGCTCTTCTTGATGAGCTGATCGAGCGGGCTCACGATCTCCCGGATCGTCTTGGTGGCCACCTGGGTATAGAGCGCCGTGGTGTCGAGCTTGGCGTGTCCGAGCAGGACCTGGATCACCCGGATGTCGATGTTCTGCTCCAGAAGATGCGTGGCGAAGCTGTGGCGCAGCGTATGCAGTGACACCGGCTTCTCAAGCTCGGCCATCTGAGCTGCGGCATGGCAGGCGCGATTGAGCTGGCGTGTCGTGAGCGGTGCCCCGAGCACGCGCCCCGGAAACAGCCAGCCTTCTGGCTGCCCCACGCGCCACCAATCGCGCAACAGTTCGAGCAGTTGCGGCGACAGCATCACGTAGCGATCCTTGCGGCCCTTGCCTTGCTCCACACGGATCACCATGCGCTTGCTGTCGATGTCCGTGGGCTTGAGCGACATGACCTCGGACGCGCGCAAGCCTGCGCCATACGCCACGCTGAACGCCGCCTTGTACTTGAGGCTCGGCGCCGCCTCCAGGAACCGTGAGACCTCCTCGGGGCTCAGAACGATGGGCAGCTTCTGGGGTTGGCGGACGAACGGCAGATGGCTCGCGATATCGAAGCGACCGAGCGTCACACGGAAGAAAAACCGCAGCCCCGAAACGGTGCTGTTCATGCTGGCCGCAGAGATGCCATCCGAAGCAAGATGCAATTGAAAGCGGCGGACATCCTCATTGCTCGCCGTATCGGGCGAACGGCCGAGAAACACAGTCAGGTTCCTGACGCTGCGGATGTAGTCGTGCTGGGTCTTCGGCCCGAAATTGCGGATCGTCATGTCTTCGATCATGCGCCGGCGTAGCGGGCTCATCGCCTCGTTGGTCATGGGATGCTCCTGTCTTGGGTGAGGTTGAAAACCCCTCGATCATCAAGACAGGACGCCTCAATCCCAATACCGTGTCGGATCAGCCGACCGCCGCAGCACCCTATCGCGCGAGCGATTTAGTCCTTTGATGTGGTGGACGGCGCCCGCACCCGGCAACGAGCTGCCGTAGGGTGATCGTTGCTATCGAATCACATCAGGGAGCCGTCGACATGCAAATCACCACGATCGGTTTGGATATCGCCAAGAACGTGTGTCAGGTCCACGGGATCGATGCGGCCGAGAAGGTCGTCGTTCGGAAGCAACTCCGGCGCAGCCAGGTGCTGGCGTTTTTCAAGGCGTTGGCGCCGTGCCTTGTCGGCATGGAAGCTTGCGCCACGGCGCATTACTGGGCGCGCGAGCTGACGAAGCTTGGTCACCAGGTGCGGCTGATGCCGGCGAAGGATGTGAAAGCCTACGTCAAGCGCAACAAGAACGATGCCGCCGACGCCGAGGCGATCTGCGAGGCTGTGCGGCGGCCGACCATGCGGTTTGTGCAGGTTAAGTCGGCCGAGCAGCAGGGCCAGTTGATGCAGCATCGCACGCGCGATCTGCTGATGCGCCAACGTACCCAGGTGATCAATGCCTTGCGAGCGCATTTGGCTGAGCTCGGCATCGTGGCCGCACAGGGACGCGAAGGCATCAAGGAATTACTGGCGATCGTGGCGGATGATCGGGATGCAGGCTTGCCGATCGATGCGCGAGCAAGCGTCATTGTGCTGGCTGGGGAGCTTCAGGCGCTGCAGACGCTGATCGGATCGATTGAAAAGCGGCTCAAGATGCAGCATCGCTCGAACGAGGCGAGCAAGCGGCTTGAGAGTATCCCGGGTATCGGCGTCATCGGTGCAACCGCGCTTGTGGCAACCGTAGCGGATCCGACGGTTTTTCGGTCGGGGCGGGATTTTGCCGCCTGGATCGGGCTGGTGCCGCGCCAAGATTCAACCGGCGGCAAACAGAAGCTCGGACCGATCTCGAAACAGGGCGATCGCTATCTGCGACGCATTCTGGTGGTCGGAGCCTGTGCGGTGTTTCGGCATGCCAAGCAGAACCCTGAAAAATATCCCTGGATCACGCAACTCTTGGCGCGGCGCCCCTTCAAGGTCGTAGCGGTGGCCCTCGCCAACAAGATGGCGCGCATGGCATGGGCGCTGCTGGCCAAGGGCGGCACTTATCGGGCACCTGCGCTTATGCCTGCGCTTGCGGCAGCGGCGTAAGGGGTCTGGCAATGGGAGGATGAGGTTGCGTCTGTGCGTTCACGAACTGCAGGGGTGATGACGGCATTGATGCGAAACGGTCGAGACCGTCGATTGGGACAACCCGTGATGGGTCACGCGACACTTGAGCGCGTGCGTTTGTTTGGGACCCGATCAGCGGATTACATCAGGGCCAGCGGCCATAACGGCTGCATCGCGACAGAGGCAATCCTCCAAGCGAAACAGGCCGAATACATGACCGCACCCGAACGCTTCGCTGAAATGCCCGATTTTTCCCTTGCACCGCGGGCGCCGTCCATACATGACCCAGATCGGACCTCGCCCCTGCTGAGGAACCGAATCGCGGGTCATGGCGTTGATGTGGATTGTCATAACAGAGGAAACCCCATGATCCGCACATATGTTCTCGCGGGCGCCGTGCTGGTGGCCTTTGCCGCCCCCAGCTTCGCCCAGACCACCACGACCTCG
>JBPPMU010000144.1:0-6505 GCA_051306215.1 Gemmatimonadaceae bacterium
ACAAGAAAGACTGCCTTCGTAATCGCCGCATTGTCACTGGCGGCATGCTCGAAGGAAAACAAGAACCAGCTGACAATACCCGTTGTCGCGGTCGACCGGCAGACAATCGTCGTCGATGCGCAGGCAACAGGTGTCGTCGAGCCGATAAACGTCATCGAGGTGAAGGCGAAATCGTCCGGGCAGATCATTGCGATGCCTGTGGAGACAGGCACCTACGTGAAGGCTGGCGACCTCCTCATTCAGCTCGATACCCGCGACACCCGCAACTCGTACGCACAGGCAAAGGCCGACCTCGATGCGGCGCTCATCAGGGCGCGTGTTTCGAAGACCGCCCGCGACCGCGCTGCTGAGCTGTTCAAGGAACGGATTATCACCTCGGCCGAGAATGAGTCTGCCGAGATAGAGTATGCGAATGCGCAGGCGACTGTGATTCGCAATCGCGCGGCTCTCGACCTCCGCGCGCAGGCGCTCGAGGAGGCGACGGTGAGAGCTCCGGTGTCTGGAACGGTGATCAACAAACCGGTGTCAATTGGGCAGGTTATCGCCTCGGGCACGGGAACATTCGGCGGCGGCACGACGATTCTTATGATGGCCGACCTGACGAAGGTCAGGGTGCGCACTCTCGTGAACGAGACAGATATCGGCAAGGTGCGTTCGGGGCTGCCGGCGACAGTGACTGTCGATGCGTTTCCCGACCGTCCGTTCACTGGAATTGTAGAGAAGATCGAGCCGCAGGCGACGATCCAGCAGGGCGTGACGATGTTTCCGGTCCTCGTAAGCATCGACAACGTTGCGGGACTTCTCATGCCGGGCATGAACGGCGAGGTGTCGATCGAGGTCGAGCGGCGCGATAACGTGCTTGCGGTATCGAACGATGCGGTGCGCAGCCCCAACGAAGTCGCGTCAGTTGCGACGATGCTTGGACTGGATCCGGATTCGGTTCGGGCTCAGCTCCGGCAAGGAGAGACGCAGAGCGCTGGCGCGACGCAGAATGCGCAGAGAGGGGCGGGAGTGACCGCTGTCAGTCAGGCTGGCTCCGGAGCGACGGGCGGCGCGGCGGCTGGTCAGCAGCGCGGCCAGCGTGCCGGCGGACAGCGTGCGGGCGGACAGCGGCAAGGCGGAGGCGGAGCGGCGCAGAATCCGGCTGCGCCGGGCGGGCAGGCGGCCGCCGGCCAGCGCGGGGGCGGCGGGCGGCGCGCGATCGTCTTCGTTGTCAGCAACGGCAAGTACTCACCGCGGATGGTACGGCTCGGCGTCAGCAATTTCGATGTATCAGAAGTGCTTTCAGGCATCAGCCCGGGAGACTCGGTTGCGATTCTCAACGTCGCTGCGATGCAGGCGAGACAGCAGGAAGACATGGACCGGATCCGTTCGCGCGGCGGGGTGCCGGGGATGCAGAGGCAGCAGCCCCAGCAGCGGCCCGGCGCGTCAGGCAACAGGTAGCGGCAGTCAAACCACCATGATCCACAGCGAAAGAAATCGATGACGTCACCAGCCCGGAAAGTCGATGAGCGCGGCGTAGCATTGCGTGGGACCGGAGCACCGGAGCCAGAGCACGGTCACGAGGGCCGCCTCGCGAAGCGTGGAGCCAGTGTGACGCTCGCGAAGGAGATCGTGATGGTCGCGCTCGGGGCACTCCGCGCAAACAAGATGCGGTCGTTCCTCACGATGCTCGGAATCGTGATCGGCGTCGCCGCCGTGATCGCGATGGTGGCGATCGGCAAGGGTGCGCAGAACTCCATCAGCGAGCGGATCTCATCGCTCGGTACGACCCTTCTCACTGTGAGACCCGGTGCCAGGCGCGGATTTGGTGTCGCAACTGAGAACAATGAAAAGCTGACGATCGGCGATGCCGAGGCGCTCGAGCGGCGCGGGACGTATTTCGCCGCAGTCGGGCCCGAGATGAACAGGCGACTCCTCCTTCAGTTTGGCTCGCTTACAGCACTAACACAGGTGACTGCCGCGAGGCCGAACTGGCTGGAGATAAGAAAGTTCAACCTCGCCGCTGGCCGGTTCTTCAACGAATCTGAGGACGCCGGCATTCAGCGGGTGGCTGTTGTCGGCTCGGCGGTCGTCGAGAACCTCGGCCTCCAGAGTCCGGAAGGACTGATCGGCGAGCATGTGAGGATTGGCGGACTTCAGTTCGAGGTTGTCGGCGTGCTCGAATCGAAGGGCCAGGCCGGGGGCTTCGGCAGCAATCCCGACGAAGTAGTGGTGATTCCGTTGTCCACCGGCCGCTACCGGGTGATGGGAACGCAGGATCTCAACAACATTGCAGTGCTCGCCAGCAGCGAGCCGGACATTCCCCTCGCTCAGGCGGAGATCCAGTCGATACTTCGCAGGGAGCACCGGCTCGCCCCGGGACGGCGGGATGATTTCGACATCAGGAATCAGGCTGAGTTTCTCAATACGTTCGCCGAGACGACTAGGACTTTCACGTTCCTGCTGGCCGGGATAGCGGCGGTGAGCCTGCTCGTGGGCGGGATCGGGATCATGAACATCATGCTCGTGTCGGTGACTGAGCGAACGCGCGAGATAGGGGTTCGAAAAGCGCTCGGCGCGACGAAAATCGCGATCCTCTTTCAGTTTCTGATCGAGGCGATAGTTCTATGCCTGCTCGGTGGGCTGATCGGGGTCATGCTCGGAGCCGGTGGCGCGTTTGCGCTTAGCAATCTCGCGGGATTCAACACTACCGTGGATATATCGTCTGTTGTTCTCGCGTTCGTGTTCTCGGCGACGGTTGGAGTTCTGTTTGGAGTCTGGCCGGCGCGCCGGGCGGCATCTCTCGATCCGATAATTGCACTGAGGTACGAGTAGGCGGGAAAACAGGAAAGCCGGGTCTCGTTGCTTCGAGACCCGGCTTTCTGCATTCTACGGTCGCGCGAGACTCAGGTGTTCTCGTCGACTTCCCGCTGTGCCTTGCCGAAATTCTTCTGAACCTTGCCCTTCGCTTCCTCGATGTGGCCCTTGAGATGCTCGCTGTGATCGTCAGTCGCGTCGCCGATGTCGCCGCGAACCTGTCCCTTTACTTCCTTCGCGGTTCCCTTGACCTGGTTCTCGAGGCCACGCTTTTCCATATCCTTCGCCATACTTCCTCCGCTCTGACTTACAGTGATATGTCGGCCGCGCTTTGCGGCAGTATCCGTAATTGCAACGCGCGTGCCTACGCGCTCCAGTGATAGTTTGACCCGTCGGATGGCCGGGCACGGTCCTTGATTATTCGTCACCATTTGCGTCCAGCTTAGAGGCACTCCAACATCAGCAATCCTGAGACGTCTCCCACGGGGGCGCGCCTTGCAAAGCTCTCGCTCCTCGCGGTGGGAGTGGTGTACGGCGATATCGGAACAAGCCCGCTATACGCGATAAAGGAGTGCTTCAAGAGCGAGCACGGGCTGGTTCCGAATGAGGCGAACGTTTTCGGCGTCCTGTCGCTCATCGTCTGGGCGCTGATCCTCGTAGTCAGCATCAAGTATCTCGTGTTCGTGCTTCGAGCCGATAATCGGGGCGAAGGCGGTGAGCTCGCGATGCTTGCGCTCCTGCTTCAGTCCCTGCGGCGCGACACCGATCGCAAGGTGCGCCTTGTGGTAATCGCCCTCGGGCTCATCGGTGCGGCGCTCCTCTACGGCGACGGGGTGATAACTCCGGCAATGTCGGTGCTCGGAGCGACCGAGGGCCTCAGGGTCATCGCCCCGCAGTTCGGCATTCTCGTCGTTCCTGCCACGCTCCTCATTCTGTTCACGCTCTTCCTGGTGCAGAAGAAAGGAACGCACAGGGTTGGGCGGGTTTTCGGGCCGGTGATGGTACTGTGGTTCTCCACTATCGCCTTCCTTGGCATCAGGGAGATCGCGCGCTCTCCAGGGATCCTCCTCTCGATGAATCCGTGGTACGGCGTTGATTTCTTCATCCGCAACGGATTCGCCGGGTTCGTCATACTCGGAGCGGTCGTCCTGGTGATCACCGGCGCGGAAGCGCTCTATGCCGACATGGGGCACTTCGGCAAGAAGCCGATACGAATGGCGTGGTTCAGTCTCGTCCTCCCGGCCCTCGTTCTGAATTACATGGGACAGGGGGCGCTGATTCTTCGAGAACAGGCAGCCGCCGCTAATCCGTTCTTCCTGCTCGCGCCACGCGCCATGCTGTACCCGATGGTCGCGCTGGCGACGATGGCGGCCGTGATCGCGTCGCAGGCGCTCATCTCCGGAGCTTTCTCGCTTACCCAGCAGTGTGTTCAGCTCGGCTACGCGCCGCGCATGACCATCGTCCATACGAGCGATACCGAGCATGGGCAGATCTACATCCCGGAAGTGAACCGGGCGCTGATGATCGGCTGTCTCGCTATCGTGCTCGGCTTCCGCTCCACCACGGCGCTGGGCGCCGCTTACGGAATAGCTGTAACCGGATCCATGGCGATAAGCACGATCCTGTTCTCCACGCTCGCTCGTAAACGCTGGAACTGGAGCTGGAACAAGGTTCTCGGCTTCGCGGCCGCGTTCCTCGTCATCGATCTTTCGTTCTTCGGCGCAAACGCGCTGAAGATTGCCCACGGCGGATGGGTCCCGATCGTCATCGCAATATCGTTGTTCACACTCATGACAACGTGGAGCCTGGGACGCAGCATCGTGCACGAGCTGCTGGAACGCGGTTCACTTCCTCTCGACCTGTTTCTCGGCGACGTTGAAAAGAGGAAGCCGTTCCGGGCGCCTGGCACGGCCGTGTTCATGGCCCGGAATCCGGAGGGCGCCCCGCTCGTCCTGCTCCACCACCTCAGGCACAACAAGACGCTGCTCGAGAATGTCGTGCTGCTCTCGGTGCTCTCCGAGAACGTGCCGAACGTCCCCGAGGAAGAGCGGGTCACCGTCACGGAGCTGGGCTCGGGCTTCTGGCGCGTCGTCGCGCGGTTCGGGTTCATGGAGAGCGCAAGCGTTCCGAATGTCATGCTGAGGGCGCGCGATCTCGGGGTTCCGGCCGACAAGCGGGACACCACCTACTTCCTCGGCAGAGAACGGCTCCTGCCCACCGGAAAGGCCAGGATGGCCAAGTGGCGGAAGAAGATCTACATCTTCATGTCACGCAACTCGCGCACTGCGACAGAATACTTTGCCATTCCCCCCAACAGGGTGGTCGAACTGGGGGCCCAGCTGGAGATGTGAGGCGGCTGGTGACAACCGGCAGGCCGACTCCCTAAATTCCCCGCGTTACTCAAGCGGACCGCAAAGATCAGCATTCATCCGGAGGCGCATCCCACGGGGAAGCGCCTCAGACAACTTACCCTCGTCGCGCTCGGCGTCGTCTACGGAGACATCGGGACAAGCCCGCTTTATGCGATGCGCGAGGCGTTCGACCACAGGTACGGCATGGCGCCAACGCCCGACAACGTCTACGGCGTCCTGTCACTCATAGTCTGGTCACTCATCCTCGTCGTCAGCGTGAAGTACCTCGTCTTCATTCTTCGGGCCGACAACCGGGGAGAAGGGGGAGTGCTCGCCCTCCTCGCGCTGATCCTTCAGCAGAACCGCCGCGAAGGCGACAAGCGCCGCCGGCAGACCCTCATCTTCATCGGACTCTTCGGCTCGGCACTCCTCTACGGTGACGGGGTCATCACCCCCGCGATCTCTGTTCTCTCGGCGATGGAAGGTCTCGAGGTGATAACGCCGAAGTTCGAGTTCGCGGTGATTCCGCTGACACTGGTTGTGCTCGTGACGCTTTTCCTCGCCCAGAAAAAAGGGACGACAAAGGTAGGAAGGGTCTACGGGCCG
This sequence comes from Gemmatimonadaceae bacterium, assembly GCA_051306215.1. Classification (GTDB taxonomy): domain Bacteria; phylum Gemmatimonadota; class Gemmatimonadetes; order Gemmatimonadales; family Gemmatimonadaceae; genus UBA4720. The sequence goes on from JBPPMU010000144.1 coordinate 5,757, forward strand.
CTTATGCTTCTATGGTTCGGCACGATCGCCGTCCTCGGGATCTTCGAGATTGCCGCCGCCCCGGAGATTCTCGCAGCTGTGAACCCGTGGTACGGGCTCAAGCTCTTCGCCGACAACGGCTACGCTGGATTCGTCATCCTCGGAGCGATAGTGCTCGTGGTGACAGGTGGCGAAGCGCTGTATGCCGATATGGGTCACTTCGGCGCGAAGCCGATCAGGGTAGCATGGTTCGGCCTCGTGCTTCCCGCGCTTCTTCTCAACTACTTCGGGCAGGGCGCGCTCATACTGAGTGATGCGGCGGGCGCCGAGAATCCGTTCTTCATGCTGGCTCCGCGGGTACTGCTTTATCCTCTGGTCGTGCTCGCTACACTCGCCGCGATAACCGCTTCACAGGCCCTCATTTCCGGCGCGTTCTCACTGACCCAGCAGGCGGTACAGCTCGGGTACTCGCCGAGGGTGACGATCATCCACACTTCAAAGACTGAAACTGGGCAGATCTACATACCTGAAGTGAACCGCGCCCTGATGATCGGCTGCATCCTGATTGTCCTCGGATTCGGCTCAGTCAATGCGCTCGGGGCGGCGTACGGAATCGCCATTACTATCACCATGACGATCACGACCATCTTGTTCTACGAGCTTGCCCGCTCCCAGTGGAACTGGAGCTTCAGGAAAGCCGGCTCGATCGCGCTTTTTTTCCTGATCATCGACTTCGGGTTCCTTGGCGCAAACCTCCTCAAGCTGTTCGC
>JBPPMU010000145.1:0-3999 GCA_051306215.1 Gemmatimonadaceae bacterium
CTCGGACGAGTGAGGACTTTCCCGCTCCGTTGCGGCCGAGAAGGGCGTACACGCTGCCTTGCTGGACGGTGAGCGTGACCTCGTCAACGGCCGTCCTGCGGCCATAGCGGACCGTCACCTGGTCCACCCGAATCGCGGGCGACGATTCGTTCATACTTTCCTCCTGTGCTCGCGCGTGACCCGGTTCCACGTCTGTACGAGCTCCTTTGTTGCTTCTGTGAGAGTCGCGCCTGCGGCGAGAGCCGTCCCCACGTAGCGGCTCGCTGCATCGCGAAGAGTGTCGCTACGTTCCAATTTCCTCAGCTGCGTCGGCTCCTCGGCGACGAACGTTCCCTCGCCACGGCGGACGGAGAAAACGCCCGCGTCGGTGAGACGCTGGTAGGCGCGGGCCACGGTGTTCGGATTGACGCGGATCTGTTGAGCGAGGTCACGGACGGACGGGACGGAGTCTCCGGGCGAGAGCGTCCCCAGCGAAATCATCCGCCGCATGCCCTCTTCGATCTGGCGCCAGATCGGGGTGTCGTCGGTGGTTTTAATGTCGATCACGAGCACAGTGTATGACTGTACTAGTACACTGTCAAGACCTGCGTGGCGCAATTCCGTCGGAGTTCACCAGCCGTTGACCGAGACGACCCACTGTCATCCAGAGTCGCCGATGCCCCGGAGGGGCTAAGGACGACGAAGGATCCCCTGCCTCGAGCTCCGCGACTGGCTCTATGCGCATAAAGCGGTAGCCACTGGTCGCCTGGCGCATCATGAAGGGGATTCTTCGCCGCGCTCCATCCCGCACGCGGGATTCCGCCGGCTTCTAAGAAACTCATAGTGTTTATGTGGCTTTGACAAGGGTGTAGCCGAGCTGGCGTGCTCTTTTTTCCATCGTCTTGAGGATCTGGCTGCGGTGGCGTTCGGTATAAGCGTCAGGTCCGGGATCGACGTAGGGTCGCTGGAGCCTGAGCGCGAAATAGATCATCCTGGCAAGCTTGTGTGCCGCGGCATTGATCGCTTTTTCGGGTCCGAGTCTGGCCCGGAGCCGGCGATAGAAAACTCCGAGGGCAGATTTGGATCTCGAGAGGGTCTGCGCAGCGATCCGAAGCGCTGTCCACAGCCGGTTCCCTGTGGGGAGGTTCCTGCCTGAGCGGTTCTTTCCGCCGCTGGTCTTCGATCCGGGACATGCCTTCAGCCAGGAGCAGAAGTTCTTCTCGCTCTTGAACGCCGACACGTCGGTACCCACCTCAGCGATGAATGCGCTGACCGTTGCCACACTGATTCCATCGATCTGGGTCAGATCCTGGCCGAGAATCTCGTAGAACAGCTCACGAGCCTCGAACGGCAGAACATTCTTTCTGACATGCTCACGGCGCCGAGGTTTGGGAACGGTCGATCGATTCTTCTTTTTCTCGAACGTTTCGGCCTGCTTCTCGATCTGCGTACTGCAGTCCCGGATGAGAACCTGAAGATGATCCCAGCTCGCGACGGCCTGCTTGAGCACAAACAGGTGATGATCGGCCCACTTGCCCGTCAGGTCCTCCGCGATGCCCGCTTCGCTCTTGGCGCAGCGTTCGTCGCGCATGGCCGCTAAAGCCTGGGGATCGCGCTCTCCGACCAGGATCGCCCGGATGATCCGCATCCCTGTCTCTCCCGTTACGTCCGACACCGCACGATCGAGACGGATATTCATCAGCGTCAAAGCCTTCTTGATGTGCTCAATCGCTGTCGTCGCCTGCGCGATCAATGTCTGCCGGTGCCGGTTGTACGTTCGGTACACCGCCACTTCCGCCGTTGGCCGCAGAGATCCCCGAAGCAGTCCGAACGTGTGGAGCAACTGGATCCACTGACAGTCGACCATGTCCGTTTTGCGCCGATCATTGACCGATTTGAGGCTCGAGGGCTTTGCCAGCACCACGTCCAGGCCACGTGCATCGAGAATTTCCAGCAACGGTACGCAGTACACCCCAGTCGCTTCGACAGCCACTGTGCTCACCCCACACGCCGCCAGCCAGTCGGCAAGCTCGTAGAGTCCCGCCGTGTTCGTGGCGAACTTCCGAACCGACGGACTCGCACTTTCCTCAGGTACCGCTACCCAGTGATGCTCGGCTCCAGCATCCACTCCTGCAGCATGTTCATTGATCTGTTCCCAAACTCGACTACCCTTGTTCCTGGTTCCGGATGACGGTCGCTTCTTCACGGCTACCTTCCTTGACTCAATAGTCGCGATCGAGCGGAAGACTCTGAGGTAGGAACACTCTTCCAATCGGGATCACGCGCTGTGAACGCGTGTCACCAACTCAGGGTCGCTGTCTTCCGGGACCATGCTCAGAATCGGGCTCAAACGGCACCAAAGCGGCTTCGGCCTCGACACGATCGCGCCGCCACGCACTTTAGTTTCTTTTACTCAGCGGCCGCGAGCCCGCGGTCTCTGGCTCAGAATGACAGCGAAGGGCGCGAGGCGCGAGGAGTGTCGCCGAACGATGGGATAACTCGACGAACGTCTGCTTCGTTCCGCGCGATCAATCGCCTCGTCCCCCCTTACAATGGCGCGCCCGGAGGCGGATGGATGATTCGACGAACGTTCCTTTTGATGGCTCTGCTCGCGGTCGGTCTCTCGACGTACGCACAGACGGCGGTGCCGAGTCCCGCTGCCTATCTCGGGTACGAGCCCGGCGAGCGCTTCACGCCTCACGCGAGGATCGCCGCCTATTTCGAGCAGCTCGCAAGCACCTCGGAGCTCGTGACGCTGCGGGAGATCGGGGAGACGTACGAGCACCGGCCGCTTCTGCTCGCGACGATCACCGCGCCGCGGCATCATGCGAACCTCGAGCGCATTCGCGGCAATGTCGCGCGCCTCGCATCGGGTGAGGGCGACGCCGCTTCGCTGGCGGCAAACACTCCCGCTGTGGTGTGGCTCGCCTTCGGTGTTCACGGCAACGAGTCCTCGTCCGCCGAGGCCGCGATGCTCGTGGCGCATGCACTCGCGACGGATCCGCAGTACGCGTCACTGCTCGATGACGTGGTCGTGGTGATCGACCCGGTGCTGAATCCGGACGGGCGCGATCGCTACGTCGAGTGGTATCGCCGCACCCGCGGGTCGAAGGCGAATCCCGATCCCCTTTCCTTCGAGCACATGGAGCCGTGGCCGGGAGGGCGCTACAACCACTACATGGTGGACATGAACCGCGACTGGTCGTGGCTCACGCAGCGGGAGACACAGGCGCGCGTCGCAGCATACGGGGAGTGGAATCCGCAGGTGTTCGTGGACTTTCACGAGATGGGACACGAGTCGACGTACTTCTTTCCCCCGAGCGCGAATCCGCTGAACGCCAACCTGCCCGGCGAGATCGAGTCGTGGCTGGAGCGCTTCGGGCGGGCGAACGCGACTGCATTCTCCGCGCGCGGCTGGCCTTTCTTCGTCGGTGAGCGGTTCGACCTCTTCTATCCCGGGTACGGCGACTCGTGGCCTTCGCTGCGCGGAGCGGTCGGCATGACGTACGAGATGGCAGGCGGGGGCCGCGCCGGCTCGGTTGTCGAGCGGCGCGACGGAACCGCGCTCACGCTCCGGGACCGCATCGAGCGCCATTTCACCGCGGCGATGGTCACAGTCCGTACCGCGGCAGAACATCGCGAAGGGCTCCTGCGCTACACGCATCAGACGGCGCAGAGCCAGATCCGAAACGGCAGGAACACGTTTCTCCTCGCTCCCGGTACCCCTGGCGTCGAGCGCCTCGTGTCGCTGCTCATGGGACAGGGCATTCGCGTCGAGATGCTTTCATCAGCCGCCACGTTGCGGGCGACGAGTCTCAACCGCGACGAGACGCAGTCCCGCACGTTCCCCCGAGGGACGGCCGTCGTCACGACCCGCCAGCCGCTCGGCCGGCTCGCGACGACACTTCTCGAGCGCACGCCGGTCTTCAGCGGCGGATTCCTCGAGCAGCAGCGCGTGAAGGCGGATGAAGATGATTCCGACGACTTCTACGATCTGACCACCTGGTCGCTGCCCATCGC
>JBPPMU010000146.1:0-5210 GCA_051306215.1 Gemmatimonadaceae bacterium
GCTCCCACACCTGCCCGATGGCCCGGGAGTTTACCTCTGGAAGGGCGGCGACGGCAGGATTCTCTACGTTGGCAAGGCCAAGCGGCTGCGCTCGCGCGTAAGGAGCTACTTCGGGCAGGACCATTACGAGAACCCGCGCACCCGCCACCTCGTCAACCAGATCACGGACCTCGAGACGATCGTTGTGCCGTCCGAAGCGCACGCCTTGATACTCGAGGCGAACCTCATCAAGGAGTACCGGCCGCGGTTCAACGTCGCACTGCGAGACGACAAGTCGTACCCATACATCAAGGTCACTGTCCAGGAAGCGTTCCCGCGGGTATATGTGACCCGCCAGCTCCAGAACGACGGCGCGCGGTACTTCGGGCCTTACACCGACGTCGGGGCCATGAGGCGCGCGCTGAACGTCGTGAAGCGGATATTCACGGTTCGCTCGTGCAACTATGACATGCCGCGTGAGATGCCGGAAAGGCCATGTCTCGACTACGCCATAAAGCGCTGCAAGGCCCCGTGCATTCTCGCTCAGAGCCAGCATGACTACCGCTCGATGATCGACGAAGTGGTGCTTTTCCTCGACGGAAAGCCGCGCGAGGTGATGAAACACATCCGCGAGCGCATGGACCTCGCGGCTGAATCGCTCGATTTCGAGAGAGCCGCGGAGCTGCGGGACGCCCTCCAGCACGTCGAGCGCATGGAGGAGCCGACGGTCGTGCTCGAAGTCGAAGGCGGAGACAGAGATGTAGTCGGGTACGCCCGCGACGACGACGAAGCTTGCGTGGCGATACTCCGCGTAAGGGGAGGAAAGCTGCTCTCGAGAGAGCACCGATTCATCGAGAACATCAACGGCGAGGACGACCCGGCGATACTGTCGGTCTTTCTCGCTGGCACCTACGTACCGATGCCCGAGCGGGCCCGCGACCTCCTCGTGCCGTTCGACTTCGAGGACAGGGAGCTTCTCGAGCAGTCACTGGACGGGACGCGAGTCAACGTGCCGCAGCGCGGCCCGCGTCGCGAGCTCGTCGAGCTGGCCCAGCAAAACGCCCGTCACCTTCTCGAGGAGCTCCGCCTCGAATCCCTCAGCGCCGGCACAAGGGCAGGGGACCCCGTCTATGAGCTCGGCCGGGAGCTTGGACTCCAGAAGCTTCCGCGGACGATGGTTTGCTTCGACATATCGACGACGCAGGGGACGGACACCGTCGGCGCCTGCGTCTGGTTCGAGCACGGCAGGCCGAAGCGCGCGGAGTACCGCAAGTTCAAGGTGAAAAGCGTCGAGGGGACAGACGACTTCGCGTCGATGCGCGAAGTCGTCACCAGATATTTTCAGCGCCGGATCGGCGACGAAAAGCCGTTGCCCGACCTCATCGTGGTCGATGGCGGAAAAGGCCAGCTCTCCGCGGCCCGTCAGGCGCTCGAGGGACTGGGGATAGGTGACCGCCCACTCATAAGTCTCGCCAAACGGGACGAGGAAGTCTTCATGTGGGGGAGGGCCGAGCCCATCAGGATGTCGCGGCGGTCGCCAGCGCTCAAAACGCTTCAGCTTCTCCGTGACGAGGCACATCGATTCGCCATCACCTACAACCGCAAGCGCCGGACGATGCGGACGGTCACGTCCGAGCTCCTGAAAGTGCCCGGAATCGGCCCGGTCAAGCGGCGGCGGCTGATCCAGGAGTTCGGCAGCGTCCAGGGCGTGCGGGATGCCGGCGAGGAGGCGATCGCAAGAGTCCCGGGCTTCAACGCAGAGCAGGCCAGAAAGCTGCTTGCCACGCTCGCAGCCAACTCTCCCGTGTGAGGCGTAAGCTTCGGTAATACTTTGTTTTCGGGAGCTATAGCTCTAAATTACTTTAGCTATGGTAAAAGTCGCGCGTATCGTCCCGGGAAGCATCGCAGACGAGATTGGAATGGTTCCCGGAACCCAGATAATCTCCGTGAATGGAAGGTCTGTACAGGACTTCCTCGACTGGGAGTTTCTGTCGGCAGACGAGGAGCTCGTCGTCGAGACGCGGCAACCGGATGGTGAGGACGTCGTGTACGAGATCGAGCGGCCCGAGGGCGAGCCGCTCGGTCTGGCCCTGGAGCCACCCACAGTCAGGCGATGCGCCAACCGATGCGAGTTCTGCTTCATCGAGGGCCTGCCGCAGGGGCTTCGAAAGAACCTCTACATCCGCGACGACGATTACCGTCTTTCATTTACATACGGCAACTTCGCCACACTTTCGAATGTGAAAGAGCGCGATATCGCGCGAATTCTCGAGTATCGGCTCTCGCCGCTCTATGTCTCCGTTCACGCGACGAACTGGGAAGCAAGAAAAGTTCTCTTAAACAATCCCAGGGTACCGAACATCGTGGAACAGCTCTCCAGGCTCGCAGAAGGCGGCATTCAGTTTCATTCGCAGATGGTGGTCGTTCCCGGCCTCAACGACGGCGACGTGCTCGAGGAATCACTCTCCGACCTGTGGAACATGGGCGACGCCGTGCTTTCCGCAGCTGTCGTCCCTGTCGGCATCACCCAGTTCTCCCACCTCTACACAGGGGAGCCGCTCAGCCGCGATCGCGCGTCAGCGCTGCTCGATCATGTCGAAAGGTGGAGCGACCGGGCGAGGCGGGAACGCGGCGAGACATGGGTGTTCGGTTCCGACGAGCTCTATCTCCTTGCGGGTCGCGACCTTCCGGGCCCGGACCATTACGGGGATTTTGCCCAGATCGAGAACGGAATCGGCGCAATAACGTCGTTGCGTATGCGGGTGCGTGACGGGCTCGACGAGCTTCAACGCCTCGACGGTATGCGGATCGGCGTCGTGACTGGAACGGCCACCGCGGGCCTGATGGCGGAGCTTATCCCCGAACTGAGCGCCCGGACCGGAGCGCGTTTCGAGGTCATCTCGGTCGAGAACTCCCTCTTTGGCCCCACTATCACAACCGCCGGACTGCTTGTTGGCGCCGACATCAGGCGAGCCCTCGAGAGTCGCGGAGATCTCGACATCGCGCTGATCCCGGCCGAGACGCTCAACGATGACCGGATCTTCCTCGATGATGTCGACTTCGACCAGCTCCGAGAGTCCCTCCCGGTGCCTGTCTACCCGTCTTACGACTTCGTCGATGTACTGGCGGGAGAAGTCCTGGCGGTGGCGGCATGAACGTCCCAGTGATCGCACTCATCGGCCGGCCCAACGTGGGAAAGTCCGCGCTCTTCAATCGAATCGTCGGGGACCATGCGGCAATCGTGAGCGACGAGGCAGGCACTACGCGTGACAGGCATTTCTCGCGGGCGGAGTGGAACGGGCGTCAGTTCTGGCTCGTTGACACCGGCGGCCTCGCCGACGATCCGCATCTCCCGATGGATCTGGAGATAAGGCGCCAGGTTCTCGAGGCGATAAACGAAGCCGATCTTCTCCTGCTGGTCGTCGACGCCATGGCGGGCCTTCATCCAAGCGACTCGAAGGTCGTCGACCTCCTGCGCGAGTCGGAGAAGCCGTGGGTTCTCGTCGCCAACAAGGTTGACGATCCTGCCTCGACGGACTTCTACGAATTCTACTCCCTCGGAGCGGGAGACCCGGTTCCGGTTTCGGCACAGAACGGAAAGAACTCCGGCGACCTTCTCGATGTGATAGTCGAGCAGATCCCCGAGACGAGCGAAGAAGCAGGTGATGCGCTTCGAGTCGCGGTGATCGGACGGCCCAACGTCGGAAAGTCGTCGATCGTCAACCGGCTTCTCGGTGAAGACCGGCTTGTCGTATCAGATAAGGCGGGGACGACGCGCGACGCGATCGACACGCCGATGATGTATCACGACCGCGAGATAATCTTTGTTGATACTGCCGGCCTCCGCCGGCAATCGCGCGTTGACGACGGCATCGAGTTCTACTCTTCGCTGAGGTCGCGCCGCGCGATCGAGCGCTCCGACATCTGCATACTCGTCATCGACGCCGTCGAAGGCCTTCACAACCAGGACCTGAAGATCGCGGCCCTTGCGTGGGAAACGGGGCGCGGACTGATCGTCGTCGTCAACAAGTGGGACCTCGCCGAGAAGGAGACGAATTCGGCTCACAAGTTCCAGACTGAGGCGGGGGAGAAGGCGCCGTTCTTCAAGTTCGTGCCGTTCATTTTCACGTCGGCAATCACGGGGCAGCGGGTGACGCGAATCCTCGACACGATTCTCCAGGTCGAGTCGGAGCGGAGCAAGCGGATCTCGACGTCGCAGGTTAACACGCGGCTGGAAGAGCTGCTTGCGAGGCGCCAGCCTCCACAGGCGGCGGGACGCGAGATCAAGCTGAACTACGCGACGCAGGTCGAGACGACTCCGCCAATGATCGCTGTATTCGGAAACAATCCGGACCTGGTGCAGGAGCACTACATCCGCTATCTCCACAACGGATTTCGCGAAGCGTGGGGGTTCACGGGCAGCCCGCTCCGTGTGGTAATGCGGCGGAAGTCGGCCTGAGTGCATCCGCTCGTCGGAGTGGCCATAGCGTACATCGCGGGGTCCATTCCGTTCGCGTACCTCGCGGGCAGGGCGAAAGGTGTCGACCTGCGCGAGCACGGCTCGGGCAACCTCGGAGCGACAAACGCGATGCGCGTACTCGGCCCCCGCATCGGTGCACTTGTCTACGCCGGTGACACGTTGAAGGGAATGTTGCCTCCGCTTCTCCTTCCGCTTGCGGTGCGGACGCCGAATCCCGAGTTGTGGGCGATCACATTCGGAGTAGCGGCGATAGTCGGGCACGTGCGACCCGTGTTCCTGATGGGTCAGGGTGGAGGGAAGGGAGTCGCGACTGCTGGGGGAGTTTTCTTCGGCCTTGCCTGGCTGCCTACCCTGATATCACTTGGCGCTTTTGCGCTGGTCGTCGCGGTCACCCGCTACGTGAGCGCCGGATCCCTTGCAGCCGCCGTAACCCTTCCGCTGAGCCTGCTCGTGTTCCGGGGGCCCGATCCACTTTTTGCGATAGCGATGGTGATCAGCGCCTTCGTGATCTGGATGCATCGCGGCAACATCTCCCGACTCGCGAAAGGCACTGAGTCGAAGATCGGGGCAAAGGCGGCCGGGAGCATAACGCCATGACGCGCTGCGCTGTCATCGGCGCCGGCGCGTGGGGTACGGCTCTCGCCGACCTCCTCGCGCGGAATGGTCACGAAACCCGGATATGGGCATACGAATGGGACGTTGTCGAAAGCATAAACAGGGTTCACCAGAACCGGCGCTTTCTGTCGGGCCA
>JBPPMU010000147.1:0-8191 GCA_051306215.1 Gemmatimonadaceae bacterium
AGTCCCCGCAGCGTCTCGCCTTCCACATACGGCATCACGTAGTAGAGCAGGCCGTCAGCGCTTCCCGAATCGAACAGCGGCAGGATATGCGGATGCTGAAGGCTAGCGGTGAGCGATATCTCCTTGAGGAATCGCTCTGTGCCTAGTACCGCGGAGAGCTCGGGGTGCAGCACCTTCACCGCAACTCTTCGCTGATGCCTCACATCTTCGGCCACATAAACAGTGGCCATCCCGCCGGTGCCGATCTCGCGCTCTATGCGATACCGATCTCCGATATGGTCGGAAAGGCGGTCAATGACCGATGTCATGGTCTATAGACTACATCGATTGATTCGAGCGCGCGAAGAAAATCGACGACAAGCTCGAGGGGGATCGGTCCGTATATGGCCGAGACGTCGTTCCGTATGTCTATCGCGCGCCTTCCGGAGCCGGTGAGGTTCAGCACCTCATACGCGTATTCGCCTCCGCTTCCTCGAAGCCCGCGATACTGCAGGAGCTTAATTGCCCCCTCACGCTCGACACCAAGCTTGTCCGACAGGTAGTTGTACCCGAACACGCTCATCGGGCCGCGTAATTTCGGGTTCCGCGCGAAGACGAGTGCGCTGTCACCACCTGAAGTACGTGTGCTCGTACGTGCTGGCAGATCCGCTGCCGCGTTGCGCTGAATCGGCGCGAACCCGGCCACTGAAGATGCGACACGCCTCTCGTAGCGCTGGCTGAACTGCTTCAGGTTCGCGGCCTCATCCTCGGAAAGCTCGTCGAGCCGCTGGTGTGTTCTCGCTGCACGCCTGAACGCGCCGGCCTCGATGACACGCCTGACTTCCGGAACATCACCTGACCCCATAGAAGCGAGAAAATATCCACTCGCTGCACCAATGAACGCCGCGCGCTTCAGCTTTGTTGGATCGATCCGCTCGGGCGTGTCACCCGTTGTATGGATGTACCTGTCGGGCCAGTCGTGAAGATAGATGGCGGGAATACCCCACGATGCATCGGTGTAGACCTGGTGGTCGCTGCCCATGTCGAACTCGTCGAGTGCGGCGAGCAGTGGCTCCTTTCCTCCCCTCTCTGCAATCAGCGGATACTTCGCCGTACCGCTCGCGGCATAACTGTAGGTCTGGTCATTCGCGAAAGCGCCGAAGGCGTGACCCACATCGTACACGAACGATGGAAGGCTTCCCGGCCCCGCGCTCACGTGAAACACGGCTTTCGCCTCGGGCCCGCCACCAACCATATCCATGTGCACAACCGCCTTGACCCGTGACGCCCATTCGGGCTTCGCGTTGAGGATCGTCACAGTCCCTTCGATCTCCGGCGGCCAGATGAACCTTATCGAGCGCGCGGGTCGCGGGATCGTGCCGTCCCTGATCAGCTTTGCGAGCATAACCGCAACCTCGAGATTTGCGGCGCATCCGCTTGCATTGTCATTTGCTCCCGGACTCGGGTGATCGAGGTGACACGAGTAAACGATCTCCTCCTGAGACAGGCGCGGGTCAGCGCCGCGAATGAGGGCAGTCGCGATCTCGGTATTGCCGGGCCTCTGGCCCGCGCGCACTACAGCATGCAGTCTCACGCGCTCACCCGCGGCAATCCTGTCGCGGAAGGACTTCGCCATACGCGGAGATATCATGAAGCCGAACGTCTTAACGGGCTCGAATGTCTCGAGGTGTCCCCACCTCACGAGATCGACATCCTCGCCCCACCATGCAGTGCGCTGGTTCTGCGCGTAGCTGACTACTCCGGCAGCCCCGAGTTTCCCGACGCCGAGTGGCGCGACTGAACCGGGTTGAGACGATGTGAGGATCAGCTTCCCGCGAACATCCTTTCCCGCATAGTCGGCGTCGGAGGTTCCAGCACCGACATCAACAAGATCGGCGGTTACATCGCCGCTTTCGCTGTCCTGAGCGAGCGACATCGGTTGATTCGCCCAGCTCGCTATCAAGGTTCGCCGCTTCCCTCCCCCGTCGATCTCCCACAACTCGGCGAATTCAGCATCCCAGGGCGGACGCGAGCGCTGCGTTCCGTAGAAGATCTTTCCATCGGCGGGAAACTCCTCCACCCGCGCCTCTTCGAGCCCGGCTTCACGCGCCTTCGCTACTATATAGTCTGCAGCCCGGCGAAACGGTCGCGATCCGCGGGTCCGGTGATTCTTCGATATCTCGACTATCGTCTCATGCGCGCGGTCGCCCGAAAGCCCGGCCGCCAGGGCAGCGACGACCGGCTCGCTCAACAGCGGCGGCCGCCCCTGAGACGCGATCGGCGCAAAAGGGCATAGAGCAAAAACGAGTGCTGCGCGCCCGAAGGTCTTTCTCATGGAATGAGTCTCCTAACGTCAATCAGACGGACGGAAGAGCCCGTCACTTCACGCACGACGCGCCGTCCTTCCCCTCGAAAGTCTTCACCTCAATTGCGCGATGTCGACGCTTCGGCTTCAGAGCCATGGACACTCCTTTGGTCAATTGGTTGTGTGCTCTCTAAACGCGCGCGCCTCGCTGGCACCGGTGAGCTGCCTGTCTCGTCGAATGAGGCCGGACAGCGCCCAGACGTAGAGCGCGGTCCGCGACCACTCCAGCGCTAGCCGCACCCAGCCTGTACCCATCAAGCGGGCCAGCAGCTCTGGCGTGTTACCTATGACCCCGGCTGTTCATGCTACGGTTAGCGGCTACGATGCGTACCGTTGTGCCTTTCCGGAAGATCCGGTAGCCGCGTGCCTCGACCCCAGAAAGGTCACGCGGATTGGGGCCTACTCGACAGAGATATGCCATTGTTTGAGGGTAGCTGCCTAACTACTTGGTAGACGGGGAGAATATACCGCGGAGAGCCGATAAATCGACTTGGAGCTGCGGCAATTGCCTTGTGTGCAGGCTGGGAGTTTCTCGTAGCAGCGCTACAGAGTTCGCACCAGTGCGACCGCGACAGCTATCAATGCGAGCACAACCCCCGCCGCCGCCATTCCAATCGCAACCTGTGCAGTCTTCCTCCACCGGAGCTCTGCAGATTCGACAGCGCGGATCAGGCGGTCGTCGCCCGACGGCTCCCCTTCGCCGAAGAGCGACTGCTGCATCACATTTCTCCCTTCGACAACCTCGAGCATCGCGCGGTCGAGGTGCGACTGCCGGATCGTCTTCAGCTTGTCTTCACCCACCTCGCCCGCTGCCATCGTCGCGGCCTTGAGGACGGCGTTCTTGATGTCACCACCGCTCACCGCGTAACGCTCGGCGAGATCGCGGAAGTTCACATCTGCGTCGAGCGGAGTCTTGACGGGGTGGAACTGTACTCTCCAGATCTGCTCGCGCTCGTCCACGCCCGGCATCTCGAACCTCACGTGAGTCCTGATACGCCGCTCGAACGCAGGATCGAAGTTAACTGCGAGATTCGTGGCAAATATCACGACTCCGTTGAACGCCTCGAGCTCCTTAAGGAGAACGTTCACTACGGTATTCGATTCGCGCTGATAAGCCTGAGTGGCTCCGGTCGAGCGGCGTGATGCTATGGCATCCGCCTCGTCGAAGAACAGAACAGCATCCTCCTCCGTCGCCATCCTGAAAACAGCCGCGACGTTCTTCGGAGTCTCACCGGCCCACATCGACTCCATCTCGGCATACCTCACCGACAGCAGCTTCTTCCCCAGCACCGTCGCGATCGCCTCGGCGCAGATTGTCTTCCCGGTGCCCGGGGGTCCTGCAAAGTTGAATGCGAGGCCCAGGCCGCTCGAGTGCCGCTCGCCAAGACCCCACTGCGTGAAGATGAGCTCGTGGCTATGGACGAGGCTAAGTGCTTCGTCGAGCGCAGCGCGGGTACGCGGCGGGAGAATTACATCGGCGAACGTTCGGTGCGCGGCGATCGTCTCGACGGCGCGACGGCCGCCGATCCTTCCGGCAAAGAGATCGCGAAGGGGACTGGGCATGCCCGTTAATTCAGCACGTACCGCTCCAGAGTTCCAACGGTCAGGACTGGAGGGCGAGCAAGGCCTGGAGCTCAGGCAGCTGATCTATGTCTTTAGGCCGCCCCGCTGCCTTTTTCGCGTCTATCAGCGCCGGAAGATCGAGGACCCGAAAACTTATGTCGAATGCCTCCACGGGCGTTGACCGCCTGCGGCATTCGGAGTACCCACCGACGCCCTTGACGATATCGAGCACGTCGATGAATCCTTCGCGCGTGGCAAGCGTCATTATCGGCGTCGCGCGAAACTGCCGCTCGTCCATGAAGAATGGCAGGCCTTCCTCGATGCCGCGGGGATAGGCGCTCCATTGGGCGAGCAACGTTGAAAGCTTGACGACATTCGTTTTCCCCGTCTCGTAGCAGATATCCAGATCGTCTGTGACGCGCCGCGAGCCATGTGCCGCTGCCGCGAGGCCTCCAACGACTATGAATCTCACTTCACTCGAGCGAAGCCCCTGAAGCATTGAGGCAAAGCTCACGGCCGGTTGCTCGAGCGCATCTGCCGGATGAATGAAACGTTCTCATCAAGTCGCTCGAGTCTCTCACGCGGAGACATCGCCAGACCTGCGCGAAGGAGCGCTATGTCCACGCCGTAATCCGCCGCACTCTGGAGCAGGCGCTTCTTTCCCCGGATTTCGGAGCGAGGCTTTCCCCGCCTCCGGGGGCCTCCGAGGCCGAGCGCTGCGGAGAGGGCCGCCGCGAAGGTCGAGTGGTAGCGGGGAAGGTCGATCGATACGCCGGCGCTCGCTCCTTCATTTAGCCCGACAATGACCGATCGGGCATCGGCAGGATGGCTCAGCGCCTCATCAGCCAGCTCGGCGGACTTGACCAGCGTCAGCCCAACTTCCTGATCGAGGATCCTGACTAGGCCAAGCCAGCGCGCCTCAGCCGTGGTGAACCTGAGGCGGCGGCCGAGAATCCTGCCCGCATTCTCGACCCATTTTTCATCGGCCCTCACGGCCATAGCGAACTGAGCTCGGATCATGTCTAATTATACCTTATTACTAGGCATAATTAAAGGAAACGCTAGGTTGACCGCCTTGCCCTGCCCGAGCTTCCGCGGCCCTTGACCATCATCTCCGCGGCGTAGAACGAGCCCTTCATCATCGCCGGACTCATTACGGCGAGCTCGTATTGCGGCCGCTCGCGCTCGAGCTTCTGCCAGATCCTGCGCAGTACAGGATCGTTACCGGCGTATTGCCTGATTCGCGCAACTGTCGCCTCGATCACTCTCCGCGCCCCCTCGAAATCGGCGTGACGATTCGCCTCCGTCGCCGCCGCCCTCGCGCGCGCAGCATAAACCTCGGCAACCTGGCGATCGACTTCGCGGTCACGCGGCTGTGAATCGTTTTCGGCGTGACTCGCATATGTCCAGCCGACTGACGTTTCGCTCATTGCAGTGTCGCCGAAAAGCCGCGCAATCAGGCGCACCCGATCGCCGATCCCGCCGCGGGGGAAATTCACCCGCAGCAGCACCTCGACCTGCTGCGACGAGACGATGTCGCCGAGCTCGATGCGAAGTGCTCCGTCAACTCTCGTCGAGCGGAACCTGTTGAGCAGCTCGACGTCACAACCGGCCGGAATCTGCACCTCGAGCGCGGCGCGCGGAATCACAACCTCGAGTGCTTCGCCCAGCTCGCTCGTGATGAGGTCGGCGATCTGCCTGGCGTTTTCGATGTAGTAGAAATTGCCGCCGCCTTCATGCGCCATATCGCGGAGAAGTCGCTCGTCGAAGTCAGTCCCGACGCCGAACGTTGAAGTTGTCACGCCACGTTCCCGCAGCTCGGAGGCATGTCGCCCGATAGTGTCGCGATCGGTTGTGCCGTGATTAGCGAGCCCGTCCGTAAGGAGAAGCACCCGGCTCACCTTTTCGTCATGAACGAATTCGGCGACCTGTTCGCATCCGTGCATCCAGCCCGAGAAAAGGTCGGTCGAGCCACGCGGCTCGATAGATGAAAGCTTTTGAAGCGCATTCCTGGTCGCGGCCGGCGTTGCGTTGGATGAGTGGGCAAGAACATTCACGCGATCGTCGTAGACAACGAGCGAGAAACGATCCTCCGGCCTCAGCATTCTGAGTGAAAACTCGACTGCCTGGCGAGCGAGGTTGAATTTCCTCTCTCCCTGCATCGAGCCCGAGCGGTCGAGAACGAATGCGACGTTTACCGGGCGCCTCTCTTCGCGACGGGGTGCCGCGGGAGCGTCGTATCCCAGGAGCAGATATCTGTTGCTCCGCGCTCCTGCTCTGATGAGCTCCCTGTCGGTTCTGATCGATAGTGTCATGGCACATCCTCACGAAAGATTTCCCTGGCGGCCTCGAGCAGCCGTTCGATCCTGCGCTGATCTTCCCTCGATCCCGGCCTCCGGACATGGAGCTCGACGTCGGGCGCAAGGCTGAAACGTTCCCACTGTGATCTGGCGAGCGCAGACCTTTTGTAATCCCCGGGACGGAAACTCGCCGCTGGCGGTTCTGCCGCCTTCACCGTCCCAAGGCCTTCGGATAAGACCCGCCTCACATACTCGCTCGCCGAAGTCGGAGCCGGCTCAGGCTCTGTCTCGACGATCCTCTTCACTTCCTCCGGTGACAGCTTCTCGATCCGCTTTCTTATCTCCGAAAGCGGGAGATGCTCCTGCTGAAGCCGCCTTATCAACCGCAGTCGATCAACGTGCTCAGGCCCGTAGTGAGCTCCCGGCCCGCGTGTCTCGGGCGCCGGAATCAGTCCCTGCTGGATGTAGTACCGGATCGTGCGGCTGCTGACCTTCGATTTGTCGCTCAGCTCGAGCAGATCAAGCGGTTCAGGTACCGGGAGATTGAGCATGAAGCTAATATGACAGTATTACTGTTAACTGTCAAGATTCACAGGAACCTGACTCTCTGCCGTGTAATCAGTCTAGCGGCGATCTCTGACACTCTGAGTTAAGAGTGCCAAACCGACCTTAAGCCGGGACTTGGTGGGGCTGTGACGGCACTGTGACGCTATAGTGGTATCATTCCAATCCTTTTGTTTATAGCTGTCAGAGCTATCTGGATACTGTCGGCAGAACCCACTCAGGCAACCGGTAACCCCGCATGACCGTTCTGCACCGTAACCCCTGTCGGTCATTCGCTTGAGCATACTTGTCGAGGCACTTTGCCTTGTAGTCCCACGTACCGCCCTCGATCTCAGATACCCGTCAGGAGCAAACGGATTTCTGGCGGAGCTTTCGCGGCCGTCGAGGGAAAGCCGGTATGTGTGCGCCGATTCTCACCTCATCTGCGTCAGCTTCCTGACTCCGGACGCTGCTGACAGGGTTGCGGAGCTGCTGACGAATGCCGGGATGCGCGAGTCGGTTGACGAGGAATTCCAGGAGTTCGCGATAGTCGACCAGAAACACGGGCCCGTTCTGCAATGTCCGTGGCTTGTCTGGGTCGCGGATCCGGAGGGGTTTTCCTGCGCCTGGCTGGCGGGGACCGACCGTGGCAAGATGGCGATACCGGCCGGCTGGACTGTCGAGCAGTCCCGGCGACTCACCCGGCTCGACCTTCCTGACGCATCCCCCGACGCTGTGAAGCTTTCTGAGGAAAACGGGGTCGAGACATGGCTCAGCTACAGGACCGGCCGGATAATCCTCCGGGCATCGAAGAAATCTCTCGAAAGTTGAGCCCTGTCCCGGCGATTTGACGCGCTATTGACGGAGGAGTGTCAGACTGAAGCGATAAACTGACCAGACTCAAATGAGCGTACTTGTTGAAGCGATAGGCCTTGTCATCCCGCGGATTGCTCTCGACCTCCGGTATCCCGGGGGCAGCCACGGCTTCCTGGCGGGGTTGGCACACCCGTCGTCGGAGCACCGCCATTTCTGCCTCGACGCGGATCTCGTGAGCGTCAGCTTCAGCACACCAGACGCTTGCGATCGTGCTGCCCTCGAGCTTGTAAATGCGGGAATGATCGAGGTGGCTGACTGCCAGTTCCAGGAGTTTGCGATAGTCGACCAGTTCCGCGGTCCGATCCTTCAGTGCCCGTGGCTTGTCTGGTCGCGGGATCCGGCCGGTTATACCTGCGCCTGGCTGGCGGGAAAAGATCGTGGCGCACTCGCGACACCGGAGGGCTGGTCGGTTGACCAGTCACTCCGGCTTACGCGCCGCGGCTTTCATGCACCGCCCGGCGATATCCTCAAGCTTGGTGATGAAAACGGAGCTGATGTCTGGCTCGATTTCCGTACTGGCCGGGTCGGCGTTTCATCATTGAGACTGAGAACTGAGAACTGAGAA
>JBPPMU010000148.1:0-18412 GCA_051306215.1 Gemmatimonadaceae bacterium
CTCTCCGGTGTGCCTGATCATGTTGACGGCCGGATGCTCGGGATCGCTCAGACCGCAGGCGCCCGTGTAGTGAATCCTGACCGCATGTGGCATTACGTCGAAGGCATCACCAACTGGAGCCCGATATGGGCGAATCACGGCATTCGCATCCTGCCCGGTCCGTCATCTCTCTGGCTCGACGCTGTCGGCAACCGGTTGCCGGTTCCGCTGTTCCCCGGGTTCGACACCCTCGGAACTCTATCTCACATTATGAAGACCGGTTACGACCACAGCTGGTTCATCCTCACCCAGAAGATCATCGAGAAGGAATTCGCGCTGTCGGGCTCGGAGCAGAATCCTGATCTCACCGGCAGGAGCATACGCGGCGTGTTGAGCCGGGTCGGCGGCGGCGCCCCCGGGCCTGTCGATGCGTTCATGAAGAACGGCGCCGATTTCGTTGTCGAGCGCGAGTTGAGTGACCTCGTCCGGCGCATGAACGAGCTGACCGACACTCCGCTGCTCGATATTGCGCGTGTGGAGAGCGAGGTCGTCGCGCGCGACAGGGAGATGGAGAACCCGTTCACGAAGGACCTCCAGATTGCCGCGCTGCGGAGCGCGCGAAGCTACATCGGTGACAAGCTCATCAGGGTTGCGAAGCCGCACCGGCTTCTCGATCCGCAGGCCGGACCGCTGATAGCTGTTCGCCTGAACATTCTCACGCGGAAGACTCTCGGTGGTCTCGAGACTGATCTGTCCGCGAGGGTGCTCGGTGCTGATGGTGAGGCTATTCCCGGGCTTTATGCGGCTGGAGAAGTTGCCGGATTCGGCGGTGGAGGAATGCACGGGTACCGGGCGCTGGAGGGGACATTTCTTGGCGGGTGCATCTTTTCGGGGCGGGCCGCGGGGAGAGCCGCTGGAGGACTATGAGCACCGCAGAAACTGAGAACTGAAAACCTGGGACTGGCTACTCGCGACTCGCGTGGACTCCCGCTTTTGGCCTTTCCGTCTCAGACGGAAGTCCACGCGAGTCGCGAGTTCCCAGTTTTGAGTTTTTCAGTTCTCAGTTTCTGAATGGAAGTCCACGCGAGTCGCGAGTTCCCAGTTTTGAGTTTTTCAGTTCTCAGTTTCTCCTGGAAGGCCCGCGCTCCTCACGCCTGTTCGTCGGAATCGAGTACCTTCGACCTCAAGCCGCAGAGCATCCGACGGACCTCAACTTCCATATCGGTAAGGCGTTCCCACTTGCCGCATTCGAGAATGTTGTAGTCTCGTGCGAGCAGAAGCTGCGCGTCCAGCTCGATCGTTGACTTGATGCTGATGTCGAGATACCGCGCAAACTCCTTCTGGCTCCTCGATCCGCACCCTTCAGCGATGTTGAAGGGAATCGACTCCACCGAGCGGATAATCTGGTCCTTCAGTGAGCTGTAGCCGTTTCTGGGGAAGCCAAAAGTGACTTCCCGCACGCCGAGGGCGAGATCATGCGCTTTCTGCCAGACGAGTAGATTCCGGTAATCCTGCATGGCACAAGATGACAGGCAGGCATTCTCAGCACCCTCCAATCGACGCGGCAGTGTGCGAAAACCTTCAAGCAGGATCGCGACTGAAGCATCGACCTCAAAAGTTGCGGTTCCCCCTCGTATCAATATCATGTCTCATGCATCCGGCTAGAAAGAACCGCTTTCGCATCACCACTGTCATCCTGGCGCTCACTGCACTATCGGCCTGCGCCTCGACCCGACGACCGCTGGCGGGCACGCAACCGGCCAACGCGACAGGTGCGACGGCCGCTTACATGGAGGCGGTCCGGGACGACCCCAATGCTCTTCTTCTCTTCATTCGCCAGATGCCCAAGGGCGGCGACATTCACAGCCACCTCAGCGGCGCTGTCTACGCGGAGAGCTACATCCGGTGGGCTGAAGAAGACGGCTCCTGTCTCGTCAGGGCGACACTCTCGCTGTCACCGCCGCCATGCGAGGACGCCGACGGCGAGATCCCGGCTGCCGAAATCGCCCGCAACCCCGCGCTCTACGGTGACGTGATCGATGCATGGTCAATGAGGAACTGGAACCCTTCGCAGAAAACCGGACACGCTCGGTTCTTCGGGGCTTTCTCGAAGTTCGGCGCGCAGGAACACCGCATTGGCGACATGCTGGCGGAAGTAACTGTCCGCGCGGCATCACAGAACATCACCTACCTCGAGCTGATGTTCGGTCCCGACCGCGGAAGGGCGATAAGACTTGGAATCCGCGCTGGAGCTGACGACGACTTCGGGCGGATGAGGAACAAGCTTATCGACGCAGGGCTGCGCGACAGCCTCGGCATCGCCCGCCGGAGGGTCGATGACTCGGAGCGCAGTCAGCGAACGCTCATGGGTTGTGATTCGGTGCCGGAGCTACCGGCCTGCAGGGTAGTCGTACGTTACCTGTATCAGGTCAGCCGGGGACTGCCACCCGAGGCAGTTTTTGCGCAGATACTCGCCGGCTTCGAGATGGCAACCGCTGACCCCCGGTTTGTTGGATTCAACCTCGTAATGCCGGAGGACTATCCCATACCAATGCGCGATTTTTCGCTCCACATGCGCATGATCGACTTCCTTCACGCCTTTTATCCGGACGTGAAGATCACTCTCCACGCAGGCGAGCTTTCCGAGGGTCTGGTACCGCCTGAGGGATTGACATTTCACATTCGCGAATCGATTGGGCCGGGTCGCGCCAGTCGCATAGGCCACGGCACGGCAATAATGCACGAGGATAACTCGCCCGGACTGCTGCGCGAGATGGCCGCCCGGAAGATTCTCGTCGAGGTGTCGCTAGCGAGCAGCGACGGAATTCTCGGCATCAGGGGCAGGCGTCACCCGCTGACCACTTATCTTGCGCACGGCGTGCCTGTCGCGCTGGCGACTGACGATGAGGGCGTATCGCGAACCTCTCTTACTCACGAGTTCAGGAAGGCCGTCGAGGAACAGGGGCTCGATTATATGACTATCAAGGCGATGGCCAGGAATTCAATCGCATATGCGTTCGTTGAAGACGGCACAAAGGCCCGTCTTTTGGCCGAGCTCGACGACGCGTTCACCAGGTTCGAGGCGTATCATGCGGGATTGCAGAAGAATTAGGAATGGGGCGGGTGCTGCGTTAATTGCCGGCGCGATTGCGATAGCCGGTTTCACAAACACGGCGCGCGCGCAATCTGCCGAAGCCGGGTGCACGTATGAGAGCTGCGCTCTGAGCCTCGCCCCGGTGTGGAACGGTCTTGCGATAACGCGCGGGATCTCCCAGCGCCAGGTTGCGAATCTCGGGTATTTCTGGCCGTCGGACATCAGGCCGGTGTTCGCAGACAACGCCGCTGCGCTCGAGGCGGCGGATGAAGCCCTGCAGACCCGCACGGTTGCCGCCGTGCTGACCGATGCCGGGCTCGTGCTGCTGGCGACGGGTCTGGCGCGCGCCGCGTTCCAGCGGGAGTTCGATGGCTTTGCGCGGGTGCTCGTGTATTCAGGCACCGCGTCCATCGGGATCAGCGTTCCGGTTCACTTCGCTGCAGATGGAATGCTCAACCGCGCGATCTGGTGGCACAACCGCCGATACAGCCGCTAGGGCCCCGCGCGGGACTCGCGAGCATCTCCGTGGGCTGAATCCCTTCCGGCGGCGTGAGCCCGCGTTTCAACCGATCGTACGAGTGCCAGCAACCGGTGGCGCTCGAGCGGCAACATGAGCTCTGCCAGCGTCGCTCGCTTTATCTCGAACGGGAGCCGCTCGGATTCGGCGTCGTCACAATGGAATGCGATCACCGCTCCGCCGTGGGCAAGTGATAAGCGGAACGCGAGTCCGCTGGTCACGAGACTGGCGCAATCGATAACGACCATCAGTGGCCGCTCACCGCCAAGGGAATCGATTGCCTCGGTTACGTCGCTGGCGACGACAGCGCGATGGCCGGCCGCGATCAGCGTCTGCGACACTCCCTCGAGAAGCGCCGCGTCGGGACCTACAACGACTATCAATGCCACTATCTGCTGCCTGCTCCTGCCGCGAGAGCTCTTGCCCTCTCGGCTGATACGCCATCGAGCTGCACGATCTTTCCGCGCGACGAATGACCGGAAATTATCGTGACAGCGCGTCTGGCGATAGCCAGCTCGGATGCAAAAAAATCGACGAGCGCATCGTTAGCCGCACCGTCGACTGGCGGAGCGTGAAGCCTGACCTTCAGTGCCGAGCCGTGAGTTCCGGCGATCTCCGTTCTCGAGGCGCGCGGCTGGACGTGGACGGCGAGACGAACGCCGCCATCGACAAGCTTGACATCGAGATCACTCACAGCATCCGCAGCACTGCGCCCTGAAGAAATCCGATCAGGAAATACGCGATGATCGGCGTGATATCGATTGGCCCGATCGACGGGATTACCTGACGGAGCGGCTTGAGAATCGGCTCACTCACTACGTACGACCACCTGAGCCACGGCGAATACGGCGAAACCGGCAGCCACGAGCTGACTACCCGCACAAGGATCGCGATGCGGATGAAGCTGAACGTCCACGAAACGAAGAGCTTGAACATCCCGCCGGGACCGCTCCGCGCGGCAATCGCCAGCCCGATGACCTCCGCGCGAAGGAAATCGAGAAGGCTGATGAGGAGAATACCGCCGACTACCACCGCAGCGAGAGCCCATAGTGGCGCGCTGGAAGGATTGCCTCCCGCTCTTACCACCTTCCGTTCGATAGGCTCGAGCACGGGGTCTATTCTCGACCTGCAGAACCGCGCGATCGGCCCGAACAGGTTCACCCGCTTGGTGCGGACCAGCCAGTCGATGAGGCAGAACACGGCAAACGTGAAAGCCATCGCCACGACGACGAACCGCACCGCCTGAATTATCTGGTCGAACAATGCGATGCCTGAGGTCATTGCGCGACTGCCGGCCTCATGCCGAGTGCCCGCACGAGGAATGCAAGCCTGTCGGTTGCCTCTTCGATCTGCATCGTCGTCGGCTTTCCTGCACCGTGGCCGGCGCTTGTCTGAATTCTGATGAGCGCAGGAGCAGGTCCGGATTGAGCCGCCTGAAGCGCTGCCGCGTACTTGAATGAGTGGCCTGGGACGACCCGGTCATCATGATCGGCCGTCGTGACGAGAGTCGCGGGATACCTGACTCCCGGCTTGATGTTGTGGAGAGGCGAATACGCATGAAGAAACTTGAACTGCTCGGGGTCATCCGCCGAGCCGTAGTCGGATGTCCACGCCCAGCCGATTGTGAACTTGTGGAACCTCAGCATGTCCATGACCCCGACGGCGGGAAGTGCCGCCCCAAACAGCTCGGGTCGCTGGTTCAATACAGCGCCGACGAGCAGCCCGCCGTTTGATCCCCCGGAGATCGCCAGCTTCGGCGCCGACGTATACCGCTCCCTTATCAGATACTCGGCTGCCGCGATGAAATCGTCGAAGACGTTCTGCTTCTTTCCAAGTATCCCGGCTTCGTGCCACTCCTTTCCGTACTCCGAGCCGCCGCGAAGATTCGCGACCGCATATATGCCGCCCATCTCCATCCACACGAGATTCGACGGCGAGAATGCCGGCGTCATCGCGATGTTGAACCCGCCGTAGCCATGGAGAATCGTCGGGTTGCTGCCGTCGAGGACGAGTCCCTTCTTCATCGTGATGAACATCGGAACCCGCGTTCCGTCCTTGCTGTTGAAGAAGACCTGTCTCGTCTCGTAGCCACTCGCATCGACGCTCAGGCGGGGGGCCTTGAATTCAGCGGTGACGTTCCGCTTCAGATCGTGCCTGTAGATTGCCCGGGGCGAGAGATACGACACGAAGGAGAAGAACATCTCGTTGTCGCCCGGCTTTCCACTTATCACGTCGACTGTTCCAGGGCCCGGCAGCCTCACCTCACCGATGTAGGGATAACCGGGCGCTGTCTGGGCTCTGCGATCGGCGCTCGTCGGGGGCGCGCGGTTGCCAATCTGCACAGGTTCGCCTCCACCCGGACCAGACATTCCGCGAGTGCGTCGCGGTGTGGCGAACTCGGGCATCCCGTATACCCGCACCGTGCTGTGCGCGTCCTCGAGGTACGAGGTAATGATGTGCTCTCCAGCTACTACCACACTCTGGAGAGCATCGCTCGTCTCCGGAATGATGGTGATCCAGCGGTCCGGCTGCGCATTGTTGATGTCGATCCTCACCAGCTTCCCGCGAGGCGCGCCGAGATTCGTCCGGACCAGCAGATAGTCGCCGGTACTGTGCACGAACTCATACTCCGCGTCGAACCTGTCGATGAGCCGCACCACCGGGGCGTTGACCCGGGGACGCCCGGGATTGTCGAGATAGACGTAGTAAAGCCGCGTGCGCGGATCAGTGCCCTCATAAATCGTGATAATCGCGAAGACGCCGTCGTCACTGACCTTCGCGCCGAACAGCCAATCGGGCTGGTCGCGGCGCTCGTAGATGATCTCGTCGGACGACTGCGGTGTCCCGAGGCGGTGGAAGTAGACCCGCTGGTTGCGGTTCACGCTAGTCAGCGAATCGCCGCTCACAGCCTCGCCGTAACCGGAGTAGAAAAAGCCCCTGTTGTCCTTCGTCCACGATATATCGGAGAACTTCACGAACCTGATAGTGTCCTGGAGGTCGCGTCCGGTTTCGACGTTCCGCACCCTGAACTCCCGCCAGTCAGACCCTCTCACCGACACGCCGTATGCCATGTACCGGCCGTTGGGTGATTCGGAGGTGATAGCGAGGGCGACAGTTCCATCCGGAGACAGCCCGTTGGGATCGATCAGGACACGCGGCGGGCGGTTTCCGTCGCGCACGTAAAGGATGCTCTGATTGAGCAGTCCACTATTCTCGAAGTAGAAAAGGCGGGTCCCGATCTTTGTCGGTACCGCGTACTTGGGGTAGTTCCAGACTTCAGTGAGCCGCCGCCGGATGGCGTCGCGCTCGGGAATCGTCGCGAGATATCCAAAAGTCACGCGATTCTGGCTCTCGATCCACGCTCTTGTCGCCGGAGAGCTGGTATCCTCAAGCCAGCGATAGGGGTCGGCCACGGACGTGCCGTGGTAGTCGTCGACCTGAATGCCGCGAGCGGTCGGGGGATATTGAAGCCCCGCGGAAGGTTCTTGTGCGTCGAGCGTCGCGGCGGCTGCGATGGCCACCAGGGATGCGAGGGACGCGGATCGCGCTTTCCTGAAGAATGTCATTGTGATTGAGTGGTGAATCTATTGTGGAGGTGGCATCTCTTCTACCGAAGAAGACACCGGGATGTTCGACTCCCCCCATCTTCCGGCGGGCGGCCCGCTTGACGATGTTCAATTCCATGAACCACTGGCTTCTGAAAACCGAACCCGGGACGTTTTCGATGACCGATCTGTGGAACGCCCCGAAGCGCACGACCTCCTGGGATGGCGTGCGGAACTACCAGGCCCGGAACATGATGCGCGACCAGATGAAACCCGGCGACCTGGTTTTTATCTACCACTCGAGCGCCGACCCAACGGGAATCGCCGGGATTGCCGAAGTTACGCGCGCCGGATATCCCGACGAGACGGCATTCGACCCGCGGGATTCCCACTACGACCCCAAAAGCACCCGCGAGAAGCCGGTCTGGTACGTGATCGACGTGAAGGCGGTCAAGCGGTTCGCCCGCATCATCACGCTCGAGGAGCTGAGGGGCATGAAAGGCCTCGAGAAGATGGTTCTCCTGAAGAAGGGAAGCAGGCTTTCGGTTCAGCCGGTAAGCGCTGCCGAATGGGGGATCATCAACAGGGCCGCAACGTGACGTGAGGGCGCCGCAGGCGGCGCCTTTCGATTATTTTCAGGCACCACCAGGAGAAAAGAATGGGCAAGACCGCCGCTGAAGATACTTCCGCCGCCGGACAGACGGCCTCCGGAGCGCTCGATGTAAACGATTCGCGAACCGGGAAGTCGTACAACCTTCCGGTCGCCGATGGCGCGATCCGCGCCAACGACCTCAGGCAGATACGAACGGGTGACGCGGACGACCCCGGGCTGCTGAGCTACGATCCGGCATTCATGAACACGGCGTCGTGCCGAAGCGCGATAACCTTCATCGACGGCGACAAGGGGATCTTGAGGTATCGCGGCTATCCGATCGAGCAGCTGGCGGGCGAGTCGACGTTCCTCGAAGTCGCGTGGCTGCTCCGCCATGGCGAGCTGCCGGACCAGCAGGAATACGACAAGTTCGTGCAGGATATCACGTACCACACGTACGTGCACGAGAACATGCGGAAGTTCCTCGGCGGATTCCGCTACGATGCGCACCCAATGGCGATGCTCAACTCGGCAGTCGCCGCCCTTGCTTCGTTCTACCCGTCGTCACGCAATATCTTCGATGAGACTGAACGGAACATCTCGATAATCCGCCTTCTCGCGAAAGTGCCCACGATCGCCGCCTTCTGTTACCGGCACGTCAAGGGACTGCCGTTCGTCTATCCCGACAACGACCTGTCCTACGTCGACAACTTCCTCTCGATGGTCGCCCGGATGACGGAGCCCAAGTACGAGGCGAATCCGGTTTTCTCAAAGGCGCTCGAGGTGCTCTTCATCCTTCACGCTGATCACGAGCAGAACTGCTCTACCTCGGCGGTGAGGGCTGTCGGCTCCTCGCATGTCGACCCGTTCTCGGCCATGTCTGCTGGAATCGCGGCGCTCTTCGGACCGCTTCACGGAGGCGCGAACGAGCAGGTGCTCCGCATGATCGAGGAGATAGGAAGCGTCAAGAACGTTCCGCAGTTCATCGAGGGAGTGAAGTCGGGGAAAGGCCGCCTGATGGGCTTCGGCCACCGTGTCTACAAGAGCTACGACCCGCGCGCCAAGATCGTGAAGGAGCTTGCCGACCAGGTGTTCGAGGTCGTCGGCGTTGACAAGGACCTGGAGATCGCGCTCGAGCTTGAGAGGATCGCGCTGAGCGACGAATACTTCATCTCGCGGAAGCTCTACCCCAACGTCGACTTCTACACGGGCCTGATCTACCGGTCGATGGCGTTCCCGACCGATTTCTTCACTGTCCTCTTCGCGATTGCGCGGACCTCAGGCTGGCTTGCACAGTGGGAGGAGATGCTTCTCGACAAGGAGCAGAAAATCGCCAGGCCGCGCCAGATCTACACCGGGCCCGGCGAGCGTCAATACAAGGCGTCAATCGACCACAGCCTCGCGATCGGCAGGCACCAGAAGGACGCTCTCAGGCAGTAGTCCAGGAGGGATCGCTCACGCCCTCGCTGGCGAGCAAGGCGAGTTTCTTCTCGATCCCGCCTGTATATCCGCCGAGCTTGCCTCCGCTGGCGACAACGCGATGGCAGGGGACGACTATGGGCAAAGGGTTGGCTCCGCATGCCTGGGCGACGGCCCTGAACGCACGCGGCCGCCCGATCCGCCGCGCCACCTCGGCGTACGAGCGCGTGCTCCCGGCCGGAATTTTCAGCATCTCCTTCCAGACGCTCATCTGGAAGGGCGTGCCATGCAGGTCCAGCGGGAGATTCTCGTCGAGAGACTTGCCCCGTATTCTCGACTCGACTGAGCGGCGGAGCTCCGCCAGGCCACGATCGTCACGTTTTGCTGCTGCGGACGGGAAACGTGACTTCAGGTGTCTCTCGAGCGCGCTGTCTGACCTTCCAGTCGAGATCATACAGAGCCCCTTCTCGGTCGTTGCAACAAGCAGCCTGCCAAGGGGACATTCGGATGTCGTGTACTTAACTTCCATCGCTCACTCCTCGCGGATACCGGAGAATTCAGATCTCAGGAAATATTAGGCGATTCCCGCGCGCCGGGATATTGGGATCGCTCGCATTCGCCGCGCTCCTGGCGTTTCCGGCGATACTGTGGGCACATGCCAGGCTCCTGAGCAGCAATCCGGCAGGCGGGGCGGTCCTCACGGCCTCGCCGGCGACGTTGCGACTCGTGTTCTCCGAGCGTCCGGAGCTCGCGCTCGCGAGTATAAGGCTTGCCGGCGCCGGCGACACGATCAATCTTGGGCCGCTGGGAAGGGATCCCTCTGACCCCGCGATTGTCGTGGCGCCTCTTGGTCGGGTTCTCGCGCCGGGCCCGTACGTGGTCATCTGGAGGGTCGCGGGTCGCGATGGGCATCCGATTCGTGGGACAATTCAGTTCACCGTTGCGGGAGACGCTGCCGCAATTGCTGATCCCGTTACGACACCTGCAGCGGTGCCAACCGCCGCCGAGCCGGATGAGGAAAACGCTGGGATTTCAGTCGCGGTGGGAGGAGCCATCGGCTTCATAATCGTCAGGTGGCTCGCGTTCATTTCTCTGTTCCTCATGATCGGCGCGGTGGTTTTCAAGAAGTTCGTTCTCGACCGGATCGCCACCGACGACGATCCCTTCGCGAGGATCGCCTCCACGAACGCGGCGACGCTCGGATTCGTTTTCTCCGGAGCGCTCGCCCTCACCGCGATACTGAAGTTCGCGCGCGAATCATCAGATATGCCAGATGCGCCAATAGGAGCACTGTTGTTCGGGTCCCTGTGGGGGATGTCGCTGTTCACGCAGATGATCCTTGCTCTGGCGGCAGTATCAGCGTTCAGGCTTGCCCACAAGGACAACGTTCTCACTCGCAAAACAGCGTGGAACGCTGCCTTCGCGACCGCAATTGCTGCAGGGATCACCCCCGCTTTCGGAGGGCACGCTGTTGCCGGAGACACGGCGTATGTCGCGGTACCGGCGGACATCGTCCACGTAATCGGGGGATCCGCCTGGCTTGGAACACTCGCCGTGATAATGCTCGTCGCGATCCCCGCCGCGCTTAAAACTCCTGACGATGTGAGGCCCGGAGCGCGCGTCGCGATGCTCATCAACAAGTTCTCGCCTCTCGCGCTGACCTGCGGCGCCTCGGTAGTCGCAACGGGGCTCGGTGCATCGGTAATACGGCTGCCGCGGCTCGATGTACTCTGGACAACACCTTACGGAGTGGTGCTTCTCCTCAAGCTCGTCTTCGTCCTTTTCCTGTTCGGGGCGGGCGCCTGGAACTGGCGTCGCATGAAGCCGCGCCTAACCGGCGACGATGCCATCGCGCCCCTCAGAAGCTCGGCATCACTCGAGCTGGTTCTTACGGGGATCGTGCTCGGGCTTACCGCAATTCTCGTCGCGACGCAGCTGCCCTGAGCGAGTGCGTCAGACCCTGTCGAGGAGCGCCTGGAACCGCCGGTCGCTCCTCAGCGAATTGAGGTCGGAGTCGTGCTCGATCCATTCGCGGTGCCCGTAGCCCTTGTCGATGGCAGTCTCCAGGCAGCGAAGCGCGTCGTCCTTGAGACCTTCGATCGCATATACGCACGCCACGTTATAGAGGAGCTGCGGGTCCTCGGGATCTATCGCTAGCGACCGTTTCGCCCAGTCGAGCGCCTGGTCAGTCTCGCCGAGATTCGACCAGATCGTGGCGCCGATGTTGAGCGCCCTCGCGTCTTCGGGATTCGTGTCTATCCACTTCTCGATAACGCGGACCGCGCGGTGCGACGCCTTGCTCGCCTCTCCGATGCGCCCCTGCCCGGTGTAGGCGCTCGCCAGGAACGTCGGCGCGTGATAATCCTCAGGCCTGAGCGAAGCTGCCTTCTCGAACAATGGTGCCGCCTCCGACCATTTGCCCTGAGCGAGACAGGCGCGCCCGTAGAAATACGGCGCCTCGTACAGCTTCGGGTCGAGCTTCATCGCGATCTCGAATTCCTTCTCCGCTTCGACATATTGTTTGCTCAACGAGTAGGCGAGACCGCGTGCCGAGTGAGCTTCGGCGAGGTCGGGGTCGAGATGAAGCGCCTTCTGGCTCGCTTTGTCCGCCTGCTTGAGGTTCGATTCGCGCGCGTCGAAGTACATGAAGAGGATCGAGCAGCAGTCGGCGATTCCGGCATATGCCCGCGCATAGTTCGGATCGACATCGATCGCGCGGGTGAACATCTGCCTCGCGAACTCGAGGCTCGTGCGCCTGTTCTGGTGAAAGAACTTCCGGCCGCGCAGGTAGTAGTCGTACGCCTGGACGTTCTCAGTCGCGACCTTCTCGATCGCTCTCTTTTCCTCTTCACTCAGCACAACGCGGAGCGCCTTCACGATGTTCTGCGCTATCTCGTCCTGGATGGCGAAGACATCCTCGAGCTCGCGGTCGTAGCGGTCTGACCATAACTGGAGCCCGGTCGCGACGTTGATCAGCTGCGCGGTCACCCTGATCTTGTTGCCCATCCGCCTGACGCTTCCCTCGAGAACCGCGGAAACCTCGAGTTTCTTGCCGATCTCGCGGATGTCCTCCGTCGTCCCCTTGAACGCGAACGTCGATGTCCGCGACGCGACACCGAGCGAGGCGATCTTGGAGAGGGCGTTGATGATCTCTTCAGCCATCCCGTCGGTGAAGTATTCGTTCTCGGGATCCTGGCTCGTGTTGGCGAAAGGAAGTACGGCGATCGATTTTACCGCCTGGACGCCCTCGGGGACCGGCGTTGACACCGGAGTCGTCACCACCGTAACGAGCGCCCGCGCGAAATCACTCGATGTATAGAACCGCTTCGATGCATCCTGCTCGAGTGCCTTTGCAAGCGCCGCATCTATCTCGTCCGGCGCATCCCTCAGCGCCTTGCGGAGTGACGGCGCCGGCTCTGTGAAGCGCTTGTTGAGCACCGCCTGGGCTGTCGGTCCGGTCCACGGCCGCTCGCCGGTGAGCATCTCGTAAAGCACGCACCCGAGGCTGTACTGGTCGCTGCGCCCGTCGATGTCGACCTCTCCCGCCGCCTGCTCCGGGCTAACGTATGCCGGCGTGCCGACCACCATGCCGATCTGCGTCAGCGTGTCGGCGCCGGCAGCCGTGAGTGCCTTGGCGATTCCGAAATCCATCACCATCGCCATGCCCTCGTTGATCATGATGTTCTCGGGCTTGATGTCCCGGTGCACGATCTTGTTCCTGTGCGCGTAGTCGAGCGCGCCGGCAATCGCCCGCGCGATCGTTAGCGCGTCATCGAGTGGCAGGCGGCCGTCGCGGTTGAGGCGTTCGCGAAGTGATTCACCCTCGATGAACGGCATCACGTAGAAGAGGAACCCGTCTGCCTCTCCGGAGTCGAAGAGAGGAAGGATATGCGGGTGATTGAGCCGCGCGGCGAGGCGGATCTCCCGCAGGAACCGGTCAGTGCCGAGGGCCGAGGCGAGATCGGGATGAAGAACCTTCACGGCGACGTCGCGACCGTGGCGGAAATCCTCGGCCAGGTAGACTGTTGCCATGCCCCCGCGACCGATCTCTCGGCTTACAGTGTAGCGATCGGCAAGTGCGCTGCGGAGTTTTTCCAGCATAGACCTCAAAGTAACAGAACGGGGGTCGGTCAGGAGACCGTGCGAGTCTTCTTGCGGAGGAAGTCCATCAGGATGAACTGGCCGAGGGTCATCGTGTTGGTGAAGTATGCCTTTCCCCGGCTTATCTCTGAAACCTTTTTCACGAACTCGACGAGAGCGCGGTCGCGGGCGAGCATGAACGTATTGATCATTATCCCGGAGCGGCGGCAGTTTGCGACTTCCTTCAGTGTCTCGCTTACGACTGCCAGGTCGAGCCCCATCGAATTCTTGTAGATCAGACCGTTCGGCATCGTCAGCGCGCTCGGCTTTCCATCGGTGATCATCACTATCTGGCGCATGTCCTTCTTCTGCGACATCAGTATCCGTCGCGAAAGCTTCAACCCTTCGGCAGTGTTCGTGTGATATGGACCGACCTGCGCCTGCGGCAGCGTCGCGAGGGGGATCTCCTCCGCCGAGTCATGGAACAGCACGACGCGAAGCGTGTCGCCGGGAAACTGCGTCCTGATCAGGTGTGTGAGTGCGAGAGCCACCTTCTTCGCCGGGGTGAAGCGGTCCTCGCCGTAGAGAATCATCGAGTGGGATGTGTCGAGCATCAGCACGGTCGCGCACGACGATCTGTACTCCGACTGTCTCACCATCAGGTCTGAATAATCGAGATCCATCGGGACCTCGATCGAGCCGGTCCGCGCAAGGGAGTTGAGCAGCGTCTCATTGACGTCGATGTTCAGCACATCGCCGAACTCGTATGGCTTGCTCCATCCGTCAGCCTCGACCCCGGTGGCGAGGTAGGGCGTATCGTGGCTCCCGAAGCTCGATTTTCCGAGCGATCCGAGAATCGAGCGGAGCGACTTGTAGCCAAGGAAGTCGATCGCCTTGTCGGTGAGGTTGAACTGCACTGATTTCGAGGCTGCCTGCGCGAGTCCTCCCGGTCCCGTCACGTGCTGGTGTCCCGCGGGAACCTGCGGGGGTGCATCCACGTTGAGGTACCCCTCGGCGGCAAGTCGCTGGACAAGGTCGTCGAGCAGCTTCGCGAGCTTCTCCTCGGAGTCCTCGTCGCCGTCGCCGCGCAAAGCCTCGAGCAACTCCGGAGTGAACTGGCCACTCTCGATGAGCGCGTCGAGAATTGCCTGCTTCAGCGCCTCGAGCGAACGGTCTGCCTCACCCTCGAAATCTCCCCACGGGTCGTACTGCTGGCCTCCGGCGAACCCTGACTGGAGAAGAAAGTCAGCCAGCTTCCCGAGCAGCGACTGAAGATCGACAGCGTCGGCCATCTCCGGCGAGAACCGGGTGTAGGTGTGGGACCGCATGACTGAATAATAGTGCCTCGCGCACAGCGTCGATTGGCCGTGTATAATCCGGGGCGATGCCGCCGCCGCAATCCAGGTCGATGAACCCGTTCCGGGTGCTTCAGCAGCACCGGAACTTCCGGCTCTTCTGGATCGGCCAGACGATCTCGCTGACCGGAACCTGGATGCAGCAGGTCGCGCAGGGCTGGCTTGCGCTTCAGCTGTCCGACAGCGCGTTCATCGTCGGGCTGGTCGCCGCGGCGGGCTCGCTCCCGATCCTGTTCTTCTCACTCTACGCCGGCGTGTTCATCGACCGGCTCGACAAGCTCCGCATCGTCACGATAGCGCAGGTGCTTCTCTCGCTCGAGACTGTGGTGCTGTGGTGGGCAGTGTGGTCGGGGGTCATCAACATTCCCATGCTGGTGGGGCTTGCAGCAATCAACGGGCTGATAAGCGCGATCGAGATTCCGGCGCGGCAGTCGCTGATCATCGAGCTCGTAGGGCGCGACGACATCGTCGACGCTGTCGCGCTGAACTCGGGCGGATTCAACCTCGCGAGGATCATCGGCCCTTCGATCGCCGCGGCGGTGATCGCTACGTTCGGCCTCGCGTGGTGCTTCGGAATAAACGCGATAAGCTACATCGCGGTGATCTACTGCCTGATGAAGGTCAAGCTGCCGGCGTTCGTGCAGGCGGAGAGAGTCAATCGCGCCCTCGACGACTTCAAGGAAGGAATCAGGTACATTCGCTCGAGGCGGGAAGTGCTTGGCCTCATTGGGATCATGGCGGTGTTCTCGATTTTCGGCTTCCAGTACCTGACACTGATGCCCGTCATAGCGCGCGATGTGCTGAACACCGACGCGAGCGGTTACGGGTTACTCGTGACCTCGGTCGGGGTCGGAGCGCTTTCCGGCGCGCTGATTCTTGCCGCCCTCAGCGCGCGCGTCAAGCGTGGTAGACTCTTCTCGATCTCCACGTTCTCATTCGCGTCGCTGCTGCTTCTCTTCTCATTCATAAATGTCCGCCCCGTCGCGACGGTCGTTCTCATGCTGCTCGGGCTGACGATGCTGATAAACGGCGCGCTCGCGAACGGAATGCTCCAGACAGTCGTCCCGGATGCCCTTCGTGGCCGGGTAATGGCCGCATACGTCTTTGTCTACGTCGGGTTCACGCCGATCGGGTCACTCCTCGCAGGGG
Source organism: Gemmatimonadaceae bacterium (assembly GCA_051306215.1). GTDB lineage: Bacteria > Gemmatimonadota > Gemmatimonadetes > Gemmatimonadales > Gemmatimonadaceae > UBA4720. The sequence goes on from JBPPMU010000148.1 coordinate 15,731, forward strand.
CAATCGCCCGCGTCACGAGCGTGCAGTGGGCACTTGGCTCGGGAGCCGTTATCATGCTCGGCTACACCGCATGGGCATTCTGGAAATTTCCCGAGCTGAAGGACGTTTGACAACTCCTGTTGCGCCGGTCCTGAGCCCGCGCGAGGTGCGCGTGGTAATAAGCGGGCTGCTGCTGGTTCTCCTTCTTGCAGCGCTCGACTCGACAATCGTGTCTACTGCACTGCCGACTATTGTCGGCGAGTTCGGCGGACTCAGCCGCCTGTCGTGGGTCGTGACCGCATACCTGCTGGCGCAGACGGTCGTCACCCCGATTTACGGGAAGCTCGGCGACCTGTACGGCAGGAAAGGCGTCGTTCAGTCAGCGATCGCGATCTTTCTCGTCGGCTCGGTGCTCTGCGGTTTTGCCCGAAGCATGGAGCAGCTCATCGTCTTCCGGGCGATTCAGGGACTGGGCGGCGGCGGGTTGATCGTCACAACGCAGGCGGTTGTCGGTGACATCGTCCCCGCGCGCGACAGGGGCCGGTATCAGGGGTTGTTCGGCGGAGTGTTCGGGCTGGCAAGCATCGCCGGCCCGCTCATGGGCGGATACTTCACGACCCAAATGACCTGGCGGTGGATTTTTTTCATTAACGTCCCGCTCGGATTCATCGCCGTTTTCGTTCTCGCTACAACGATGCCTGCGACAGTGCGCCGCGTCAGTCACTCGATCGACTACGCCGGCGCGGCGCTTCTTGCGGCGGCATTGAGCGGCGTCATCGTTGCGACGGATATCGGCGGGGTCGTGTTTCCGTGGGGGTCGCCGGTCATCATCGGTCTCGCCGTGATCGTCGCTGTGTCGCTCTCGATGTTCGTGCTCGTCGAATCGCGGGCAAAGGAGCCGGTTCTGCCGCTTCGGCTTTTCCGGAACCGGACGTTCGTCATCTCGGCCGTCGTCGGTCTCATTGTTGGATTTGCGCTGTTCGGGTCAGTGACCTACCTGCCGCTTTTCCTGCAGGTCGTGAAAGGCGACAGTCCGACCGCATCGGGCCTCAGGATGGTTCCGATGATGGCGGGGATGCTCGTCTCCTCGATCATCGCCGGCCAGCTCATCAGCAGGCGGGGCAGGTACAGGATATTTCCGGTGATCGGCACGGCCGTAACGACCATCGGCCTGGTTCTTCTCTCGCGCATGACGCCGGCGACATCGCTGACCACCGCATCGATCCTGATGCTGGTCCTCGGCCTCGGCCTCGGAATGGTGATGCAGGTGCTGATCCTGGCCGCGCAGAACGCAGTTGATTACGGCGACCTCGGCGTCGCGACCTCGGGCGCCACGCTCTTCAGGCTCATCGGCGGCTCGGTTGGCACAGCCGCGCTCGGGGCCATCTTCGCCGCCCGGATGAACGGCTACCTCGGGATCCATCTCGACGCCGCATCGACCCCGGCGGGGGCGGGTACCGGCGTCAATCTCAGTCCCCGTGCCATTGCAGCGATGCCCGATGCAACGCGCGATGTGTACGCGAACGCAGTGACAGCCGGCCTCAGCAGGATCTTCCTCGTCGCTGCCGTTATCGGCGTGATCGGCTTCATGCTGATCTGGCTTCTTCCGGAGAAGCCGCTGCGGGAGACGGTTGCCGCGCGCGCCGGCGACGTCGGGGACGAGATCGGCGAAGTGTTCCCGATGCCGTCAGATGCCGAGGGTGAGAGCGGATCGAGAGCCTGAATTGTGAGTGGGCACTCACAAATCGAGGCAAAAACGGCTATATTGAAGGGTAGAGGCGCTCCGCCAGGCAAACTGTCTGCGGGGCGCTGTCAGCATGTGACCCACGATACAAGGGATGGTGAAGTCTAGATGCCGAAGACAAAGACTCCGCAGGCCATCTACCAGATGGAGAAGAAGCGGGCCGAGAAGGAGCGCCGTGCCTCGCACGCTGCGCTGATGAAGGATGCAAAGGCCGCTTTCGATCAGATGATCGAGGACGGCAAGGCCGCAAGAAAGGGTGGCCGGCCGAAGGGAAGCAAGACACGAAAGGATTGATCAAGAAAAGCGGGCCCTCACCGGGCCCGCTTTTTTGTGTACCCAGCATGGGTACTGGCTTGAGGGTGAAAGTCCTTTGGGGAGTTGATCGCAACGACCCGAGCAAACCGCAAGGCAATGAGCGTGAGCGAGTTGCTGAAAGAAGCGGGGAGCGGGACCTGCGGGGCGACGAACAGAAACCGGATATGAGGCGTGGCCGACAGGGCGAGCGGGCAAGAAACCGCAAAGCTCTCGCGATCAACGAGTCAGGCTGCGTAAATCCGGCGCTCGTGCAGGGACAGTCAGTGTTCTTACCTGAAGAGATCTCGCTTTACACCCGAAAGGGTGACGCGGCGTCGAGCAACTGAGGTAGCGGAGCGAGAAGTCAGCAGAGGCCATAGTAGCGAGGGACTTCGGGGAAAGTGGACCGCTCCTTCAGCGAAGGGCCGAACAGAGAGGAGAGCGAATCAGCCGTGAGTCGTGGAAAGGCCATGCGCCAGAAGTCCATTGAACAGATGGAGCTACCGCTGGGAGGAGAGGGTGAAGCCCTTGAGGACCGTCGAAGCGGTGAAGCCGGACGTGCGACGCGCGGAGAAGAACGCTCAGGAAACGATCACCTGCCTACCTATCATCTGATGGAGCGAGTGGTCGAGCGCAGGAACGCCCTCGAGGCGCTCAGGCGCGTG
>JBPPMU010000149.1:0-34752 GCA_051306215.1 Gemmatimonadaceae bacterium
CTGCGACAGCCGCGAGCAGGCAGGCTCGCGCAGTGCGGCTCGACATCGGAACCTCCGTGTGAAGCGTCAGTTAAGTCCTTGCCAGGGCCCTTTCCTGCCGATCCGGGGCACCCTGTTCTTTTTCTTTTTCTTTTTCTGCGTCTCTCGAGATCTCTGCGTCTCTATTTCCGAATTCGGTGTTCTCCGCAGCTATCCCGGCCTCGAGCCATTCGTGCTCACCCCTGAGCACGGCCATCGCGAGCTTGTACATGTTCTCGTCGTTTGCCCCATGGAGATTCCGGAAAAGTTCGCCAATGCGCAAGCGGGCCTCGCGGCAGAACGTGTCGGCGAGCGATATCGCCTCCTTCTGGCCCTTCTCGCTGAGCATCCGGGCTCGCACGCAGGCCGCCGACATCGCGAAGAGCTCGGCCCCGATGTCAACGGCGCGGAACAGCACCGCCTGCTTCCTCTCGAGTTTCGGCCCATACCGCACCATCGCGTGGAAGATCGCGCGGCCCAGGTGCCTCGTCGTCCGCTCCAGGTAGCGGATGTGCGTCGCAAGGCGACCGAACTCGCTGTATGACTTGAGCCGTCCCGTGCTGACCCAGCGGGTCGGGTACCATGTGAGGTAAAAGGGAGTCGACTTTGCCATCGCCGCGAGGCGCTCCTTCATCGTTGACTCCGGCTTGACTATGTCGAACGCCATCTTGAAATGATGGTCTACGGCTTCCCGCGCGATGAAGAGCCGCATTATCTCTGACGATCCCTCGAAGATCAGGTTGATTCTGTAATCCCGCATCGCTCTCTCCACGGCGATCGGGTCCTCGCCGCGCCGGGCGAGTGATTCGGCTGTCTCGTAACCCCTGCCGCCCCTGATCTGGAGAGTGTCGTCGATTATCCGCCAGCCGGCTTCGGAGTTGTACATCTTCGCCATGGCGGCCTCGAGGCGGATGTCGTAGCCACCTTTCTCGTAGAGGGCAGTCGCGAGCTCGGCGACTGCTTCCATGGCGAAGGTATTCGCCGCCATCTTCGCGAGCATCTGCGCGACAGCCTCATGTTTTCCGATTGGCTGGCCCCACTGGACCCGCTCGTTCGCCCACTTGCGCGCGATACGCAGCATCTGCTTTCCGGCGCCGGCGCAGCCCGCCGGCAGGGTGAGCCGCCCGGTGTTGAGGGTGACGAGCGCGAGCTTGAGCCCCTTGCCCTCGCCCCAGAGGATGTTGTCACGCGGGACCTTCACGTTCCTGAACGCGATCACGCCGTTCTCTATCGCATTGAGACCCATGAAGCGGAGCCGGTGCTTCACTTCGACTCCAGGCATGCTCGCGTCGACGATGAACGCGGTTATCTGCTTGACCTTCCTGCCACCCTTGTCGATGTCGGGAGTGCGGGCCATTACCACGAACAGCTCGGCGCGCGTGCCGTTTGTGCACCAGAGTTTCTCTCCGTTCAGGAAAAAGAACTCTCCGTCCTCGCTGGGGGTCGCGGTGGTGCTGAGATTGGCAGGATCCGACCCGGCGTCGACCTCGGTCAGGGCAAACGCGGAGATCGCTCCCCTGGCGAGTCGGGGGAAAAATCGCCGTTTCTGGTCTTCAGTTCCAAAAAGCTTCAGCGGCTGCGGAACCCCGATCGACTGGCTGGCCGACAGCAGCGCGACGAGCGAGCCGTCCTTCGACGTAACCAGCTCCATCGCGCGGATGTAGCTCATCTGCGACAGGCCGAGACCACCGTATTCCTTCGGGATCTTTATCCCGAAGGCGCCCATGTCGCGCAGCTCCTGTACGAGTGATTCGGGTATCTGTCCGGTGCGGTCGATCTCCGCCGAATCAACTCGATCCATGAACCCCTTGAGCGCGTCGAGGAACGGCTTTGCGCGCGCCTCCTCCTCTTCGTCGGCAGGCGGATGCGGATGGATCAGGTCGAGGCGAAACCGTCCGAGAAAGAGCTCGCGGGCAAAGCTGGGATGCTTCCACTCAGTTTCGCGGGCGTCTTCGGCGACATCGCGCGCTTCCTTCTCGGTGGCGAGGGCCTTTGATGCAGCCGTCATTTGTGCCTCAGATAAAGGGCCATTCCAATTATAGAGATCGTCGCGAACGAAAACCATTGAAACGCGTAGCTGCGGTGCGATCCCTCATCGAGAGCGGGCACCGGCACCCGTGGCGGGATTTCGGCCGGGGGATTCTCGCTTTCACCGATCAATACCAGATAGTACGGGGCAATGGGATAAGGGAAATCCTGAGAAATGGTAGTCCGATCCATCCACCGGTAGGCTCTCGGAACCGACGTTGATCTAACGGGGCCTTCGCGGGTCTGGAAATTCTGGACGTAGCTCTCGGCCCTCAGCGCTTCGGGCTCCCGCCATTGCGCGAGGTCCGCCGACATTCCATCAGGGGCATAAATCCAGCCGCGGTTGACGAGGACGGCGGTGTCGCGGCCAGGCAGCCTGACGGGTGTGATGATGTTGACGCCCGGCGAGCCTCTTCGCGACCGGCTCGTCAGCACGATCTCGTTGTCGAAGTCGTAGGTGCCGACGATGCTGACACGCCGGTAGTGAGCCTGGCCAGTGTCCTGCGGCACGCTCGCAAAGTCGATAGGCGCAGTCTCAGCACGCGCCCGGAGCTGGTCGTTCAACGCGCGCCTTTCGGAGAGCCGGTCAAGCTGCCAGATGCCGAGCCGGATGCAGGTCGCTGCGACGATGGTTCCGATGGCAACGAATACGATGTCGCGGGGCTTCATACGAAAAATCTAAGGGCAGGAAACCCATTTTATTGCGGATTGGAGCGGATTGGAGCGGATCGGGCGGCTTGCGCAGATCGGGGACTGAGTGATCCCTCCAGAAGCGGTATGCGCCCCGTCCCGCTGGAGTCCCTCAAAGTGGTTTATCCGCCAGATCGGCCCCGATCCGCCAAATCAGCGTTCCCTATGGGTTTTGTACTTCCGGCTTCAGAATAGCGTCAGTTGCTCGCCGAGCGTGGCGGGATCGACCGGGCGCTGGCCGAGGTGATACTGAATCTCGCGCGCAGTTGCTGGACTATGTCCGGTGAAAGTGTTTGCAACGTATCCATACACGTCCGAGAGGTCTGACGGCATCGAGCCAATCGCTTCAATCCACATGTCTATTTCCCGGCCTCGATCTACCTGGATTCTCGAGTAGTCGACGAGGTCGCGATTGGGGCCCATCCACCTGATGTACGCGAAATCCGCTGTCGGCTTCTTCGCGAGTGCGAGCATGACCTTTCGCGGGATCCACCGTCCGTCGACGAGAGTAAGTCCGATGTTCCTGTCACGGAGAAGCGCGATTACTCCTTCGCTCATCCAGCCGCGGTGGCGGAATTCAATGGTGAAGCGGATGTCGCTCGGAACGCTTCCGATGAAGTCGACGAGTGACGGAAGCTCACCGGGATCGAAGTCGGGACCGAGCTGCACGAGAATCGGACCGAGCTTGTGGCGCAACTCTCTCGCCCGCTCGTAGAAGGTTTCCCCGATTCCAAGAGTGTCCCTGAGCCGCTGCTCGTGCGTGATCTCCTGCGGAAGCTTCAGGGAGAAGATGAAGTTGTCGGGCGTGCGGTCATACCAGTTCCTGAACGTCGTTGGCGCCGGTACGCCGTAAAAAGTCGAGTCGACCTCCACCGAGGTAAAAGCGCGCGAGTAGACCGACAGGAAGTCGGCGGGTCGCGTGCCGTCGGGATAGAAGGGACCGACCCACGCATCGTAGTTCCAGCCCTGAGTGCCGATGTGGATTTTCGGTTTGACTTCAGCCACGTCGCGTCATTGGGTTGCCCTCGTTGCCGGAAACAACTGGTCTCAAATTTGCCCCTTCGACTGTGGATGTAACACCTCAGCGAAAACGATTCCAGGAGGCAGGATGGACCGCAACAAGGATATTTCAAACGACCGCGGAGTGATCCGCAACGACGACAGCACGACCACGGGTGGTGAGATCGGCCAGGCGGTAGGCGGAGTGTCGGGCGTCGTCGCTGGCGCCGCCATCGGTTCGGCTGCCGGTCCCATCGGAACGGTCATCGGCGGGCTCGCCGGCGCGGTCGGCGGATGGTGGGCAGGAAAGAATGTCGGCGAAGCGGCGCAGAGGTTCGACGATCACGCCGACAACAACTACAGACAGGCGTACGAATCGCGCCCTGACAGGCTTGCGGACCGGACATATGATGATGTTCGCCCCGCCTACCAGCTCGGTCATCTTGCCAGCGAGAATCCCGACTACAGCGGAAGGTCTTTCGACGACATCGAGACCGAGCTTCAGCGTGGATGGTCCAACGACCTTCGCGCGCGCCATGGCGACTGGTCGACCGTGCGCCCGTTCGCCCAGGAGGCATACACGAGCCGCTCGTCGGTTGCGTCGCGTGAAGCACTCAACAGGATCGAGAACAGCAGCGAAAATCTCGCTGATCGCGCGTCGGACACGACGCGGAATGTCGCAAACCGCGCGATCGACGCGGCCGACAACATCAAGGACAGGATCGACGGCAACCCTGCATCGAAGCCGGGACCTGATCCGACAGATCGCCGGTTCTAAAGGGAGAGAAGGCAGGGTAGCCGTGCACCACGGCTACTCTGCCTCCTTGATACTCGGAGTGCCGCAGAACGCTCGGGGCTGCGCCAGGGGATTTTCCTTCTGAACTGGTAATTGGGGCGTGCCCACCACGATCTGGCGTTCTGCGTCGTCGGCGTGAGCTGTCAGTTGCTGACTTCGGGCGGGCAGGATAACGGGCGACGGTCAAGATCCGGTGAGTTTCCGGTCAAAACAGAACCCCGGATATTTCGCTCTGCTGGAGGTCGCAAACCGAGGCGTCGCGATCCATTATTCCGCTCTCTGGCTCACACTGAGGCATCATGCTGGTCCTGCGAACGCTGGGCGGGCTCGCATTGGAGAAGGACGAGAAGCCGGCCACCGGAGCCGCGGTCCAGCGCGCGCCACTGGCGATTCTTGCATTCATCGCCGCCGCCGGCGACATGGGTGCGAGCCGCGATCGAATTGCCGGGGTATTCGGGCCCGAAAGCGATACAGAGCACGCCCGGGGGTCACTGAAGCAGGCGCTTTATTCGCTTCGGCGGTGGCTGTCGGCCGGCTCTCAAAAGCGCTGCGTCGGAAGATCGGCGAATCGGCAGCAACAATCGATTCGGTTCGCCCTCTTGCGGAGGTGACAACAGCATCCCTCACGGCGCTTCAGCTCTTTACGCGGGCGCAGGACGAGACGCGCGAGGGAAGAGGCGAATCGGCACTCACATTATCGTTGCTGCGGGACGCGATCGCGGAGGATTCATCGTTTGCGATGGCGCACCGCTTCCTCGGAATCAAGCTCTACCTCATTGGCTCCACACAGGAGGCGATTCGCTCGCTGAGAAGTGCCGAACGATTCAGCGGGCGCCTGACTGAGGTCGAGCGGCTTCAGGCCATGTCAACGCTGCATCTGGTCCTCCTTGACTACGCTCGCTCGGCAGACGAAGCCCAGAGAGTGCTCGGCCTACAGCCGAATGGGTTGTGGGCGATCAATCAACTGGGCATCCTGAACATTCTTCTCGGCCGGTACGACCAGGGAATGCAAATAGCCAGGTTGAGGCTGGCGATCGATCCGTCGGGCCAGGGTCATGGACCGGGGACGGCGTTTCACAGCGGGAACGCTTCGCACGCTTTCGCTCAGGCAAGACGTAGTTACGGCATCGACAAGGACCAGCCGACTTCCCACAGAGCGCAGTGGGCGCGTCAGCTCGCCGCGCTTCACGCTGCCACCGGGCGGTACGACTCGGCCGAATATTACGCAGGCTCAGTCAGCGAATCCGTTCCCGGAAGGATGGAGGTTCTCGTGTCGAGCCAACTCGCCAGAGGTCACATCAGGCGATCGTTCATCACGGCGGGGGTCGGTTTTTCCGGAAGTGAACCGCGTGCTTTCGAGCGAGTCGACGTCCCATTCACGCCAGCAGGATTTTCATGCTTTCTTACGATGCATGCAGGGTATGTGCGCTTCCATGGCTTGGTCGCGCATACGAGGCTGCCGGCCAGCCTGATTCCGCACTGTCGGTATACGAACGCTTTCTTTCCACGGGTGACCTCGATCGCAGCGTTTCGGGCGGACTCTGGAGAGCTGTCATCCTGCGACGACTCGGGGAGCTTCATGCCGTGCGAGGCGATACGGCGCGGGCCCTGCCCGCATTCCATCAGTTTGTCGCTCAATGGCAGTCCGCCGACGCAGAGCTTCAACCTCAGGTTGATTCAGCGCGCCGCCGGATCGCTGCACTTAGCGTTCGCTGACTCCAGCTACTGCCTGAATTCCTCAACCCAGCCAAAATGAATCGACAAGCATTGATCACCTGCCTGGTCCCAATCGTCCTTGGAACAGGCGGATGCGCGCAGGCGCCGGTAGCTGCAGCGACCGGTGTCATTGCTGTGCCGCGCACTGCTGCCGGCGAATCAGAGATACGGCGGATTCTTACCACCCTTGCCCACGACTCGATGGAAGGGCGACGCACCGGATCGCCCGGCGCTGAACGCGCCGGAAGGTTCATCGCCGCCGAGATGAAAGCCATCGGCCTCGAGCCAGCGGGCGACTCGGCATACTTCCAGAGGGTACCGTTCGCGACCGGAGGCCGAAGGGGAATCCAGCTGCTCGACAGTGTCGGCGCTCTCGCATCGATCCCCGCATCCGACCGGCTCATCGGCTACAACGTGATTGGTATCATCCGCGGAAGCGACCCTGTCATGCGCGATCAGGTAGTTCTGATCGGCGCACACTACGATCACGTCGGAATCGGGAAACCGGTGGACGGCGATTCCATTTACAACGGCGCCGACGACGACGCCTCGGGCGTCACCGCGGTGCTTGGTATTGCACGAATAATCGCCGGCGGTCCGCCTCCAAAGCGCACAATGTTGTTCATGACAAGCACCGGCGAGGAGCAGGGGATATTAGGCGCGCAGTATTACGCGAAGCACCCGGTGTTCCCGATCCCGCAGATGGTTGCCGACATGGAGATCGAGATGATCGGCCGGCCTGATTCACTGGCGGGAGGAGCTGGCAAGGCATGGCTGACGGGCTACGACAGGTCAACGATGGGCGCAATGCTCAAAGCGGCGGACATCCCGATCGTCCCCGACCCGTATCCGCAGATGCGTTTCTTCGAACGCGCAGACAACATCATTTTCGCGCGACTCGGTGTCCCTGCCCACACGTTGTCGAGCTATAACCTTCACAGCGACTATCACGCGCCATCGGACGAAATCGACAAGATCGACTTCGCTCACATGACTGCGGTCATAAATGCTGCTGCCCGCGCGGCGCGACTTCTCGCTGACGGCCCGCCACCAGTCTGGAACGAGGGAGGCCGGCCGGTGGCGCCTCAGCGATAGGTTTCGAAGAATCCTATTCCTTCACCGGCCACTGAATTGCCGCCGAGTTGGCCTGAGATGCGCGCGCGTCCTTTCATCTGGATGAACCAGGGTTTTTCCGGCGCCACGTCGCGGGAGGGTTGACGCGTATCTGTAGCGATCGCGTCGTCGATTGTCAGCTCGACCCGAAGCGTGTCGGCGCCGCGCACGTCGACAAAGGATGCACGTGAAGGCACGGAGATCGTCCGTCCCCCGGCCTGCGTCGTCCGCCCGTCGACATAACTGATTCGAGCCGGTCGCATCACAGCGCGGAAACCCTGAGCGTCGATCAGATAGACGAAGAGTGGATTCTCGCGTCCGTCGCTGTCCGGCCCGATGACGCGGCCATAAAGAATCGTGAACTCTCCCGCGCGGGCTGAGCCCCAGTCCCACGACACGCCGCTCCACACTCCCCAGTTGTGGTCATGATACGACTGCGCGCCAGCGTAGCGTTCGCAGTTCGATCCGACACAAATGCTTCCAGTCGCGTCAGCGCGAAGCGCAGGAACGGTGTAGCCCGACACGAAGTCGCCAGAACCGAGGGATGTGCCCGGGAAATACGCTCTTGGCGCGGGCGTGATGATGAGATCGACCTTCACCGGAGGACCGCCGCCGGCCGCGGGTGCGCTCGCAACGAAATGGTAGTCGCCGTCGGGAAGAACGGTGACACGCGACTCGCCCATCGTGAGATTCGCGGAGGTGGTGCTGAATGCAACGGATTCGCGCGGGACAAGAGACTCGAACATTCGTGTTCGCCCCTCTTCCTCGCGCAGCGTGATGGTCACTACGCCGCGCCAGTCGTCTCCAGTCGGATCGCCCGCGATTATCAGGGAGATGAACGCCCACCGCTTTCCATCGCCCGAGACGACGTTTGCATAGTGCCACTCGGCCCAGCTCTCTCTGTTCGCGACGCTGTCGGGCGGAAGGTGAAAATGATCGATGTCATGCCGCAGCTCCTGGAGGGTTGGCGTTGCCCACCGCCTGTCGCCTTCGTCGTCAACCCACTCCCCTGCCTCGAGTGCCAGAGGCCCGCGCACAGATCTGCTGAGTCCCGGAATCTCGCCGCCGGCGCGAACGGCGTGCTCCGCTCCCTCCGTCGTGCGGACATAAAGCAGCCGATTCTCTATCTGCGGTGCAGCGGCAGCAATGCTCGATCCGAGGCGAGGTGAAACAAGCAGCTGCTGGTAGATGAACCGCGCCTGCGAGATGGAGAAGAACAACCCGCCCACGCCGCCGGTCTTCATCACCTCGACGTCGAGACCCTGGGGAAGCACGGTGATCGTTCCGCCGCCGACGAGCTTCTCGTCCTTGGCCTGGGTCAACAGCGCCTCTCCAACTGAAAGCAGGACGATCATGACGCCGACACCAATCCCGTATCCGAAGAACAGGAGCGCCGAGCGCCACGGCCTGTGAACGATGTTCCTGAACGCGAGGAGCGTGATCATTCGTCGACTATGCGGCCATCCCGCATGTGAATCCTGCGCCGGGCGGCGCTGGCCAGCTCCTCGTCATGGGTCACGACTATGATCGTCGTTTCGTCGCGGTTGAGCTGCCCGAAGAGCCCGATTATCTCGGCCCCTGTCTTCGCATCGAGCTCCCCTGTTGGCTCGTCGGCCAGAAGAATAGCCGGCCGGTTCGCCAGTGAGCGCGCGATCGCAACTCTCTGCTGCTCTCCTCCCGACAGCTCAGTCGGCCTGTGCCTCTCGCGATGCGAAAGCCCCACATACGCGAGAAGCTCTCTCGCCCGCGCTGCGCGTTCGGCAGACTTGAGACCCGCTTCAGCCATCGGCAGCTCGACGTTCTCCCGGGCGGTCAGGGTCGGCATCAGGTAGAAACGCTGAAAAACGAAGCCGATGTTCTTCAGTCGGAAAAGCGTCGCCTCCCTGTCGCCCATCTCTCCCACCGCCCGACCCCGTATTTTCACGCTACCGCGCGTCGGCCGGTCGATCGCGCCGAGGAGGTTGAGCAGCGTCGACTTTCCGCAGCCCGATGGGCCGACGATCGCCACGTAGTCTCCCTCCTCGATATCGAAGGTCACGCCGCTCAGCGCGTGAACGTCGTCGGCGCCGAAGTGATAGTCGCGGGTCAGGTCACGCGCTTCGACGAGACTCATGCTATCGCCTCTTCACGCAGCGTCGTTGCGATCGGAAGAGATGCCGCGCGGAACGAGGGATAGACGCCGGCGGCGATCCCGGAAAGGCTGAGGAGGCCGAGCGACATCCAGGCAGCCTTTGGTTGAAAAAGGAAAAAGTCTATGGCCACAGGCAATCCGGGAAAACTTGCGAGAATCGAGTTGAGGTACCGCGCTGTCACGAGCCCGAGACCGAGTCCCGCGATGGCGCCCGATAGCGTGATCACTATTCCCTCGAGCACTATCTGCTGGACGATATGGAGCTTCGATACACCGAGAGCGCGCATCACTGCGATCTCGCCGACCCGCTCGTTGACTGAAACGGTTATGAGCGTCGTCACGAGCAGAAATCCGACGAACAGGCTCACCGTTCCCAGAATGAACGCAAGCTGCCTGAAGTAGCTGAGGCGCTGGTCGACCTGCTCGAGGGCGGTGGCGATTGAAAGCGCGCTAACGCGAGGCACCTCCGCTTCGATCCATGCGCGCGCCTCTTCGACGTCAACATCGTCCCGCACCTTTATCATGAAGAGAGAGGCGTTGTCGGGGAGCCTCGCCATCTCCTGGACAGTGGAAAGGTTCATCGCGGTGGCGAGCTGGTTCGCCGCGCCGTAGAGGAACCTCACGCGCCCAGTGATCACCATTGTTCGCGAGTCGGAGTATGTGCGCAGCTGCGGATCGTAACCGGTCGCAACGCGCATGCTGTCCCCTGTCCTGACCCCAGTCGCCCGGATGAAGTCGTCGTTCACGGCGATCTCGTCACGCGCGATCGGGTTGCTGCCGGAAAGGAGTTCGTAGTCGCCCTGGATCGCCGGATCCGCCCCGAGGGTTGCGCTCGTGAAAACGCGATCGCCGATCGGAACGTGGATCGTCGACCCGAGAACCGGGCTTATAGTGACGATGTTGGGGTTCAGGCGAAGCGTCGCGACAATGCCGCTCACTCCGGTGATAGTGGCGTCGGTATCGAACGGCAGCGTTCCCCGCGGAGCTATGCGGAGCTGGAATCCGCGCGACATCAGCAGCTCGCGAAACGATTCGCGAAGGCCCGTCGACATCATCACCATGTCGAGCAGCATCGCGGCCGCCACGGCGACTCCGAGAATAGCGAGAAGCGTGCGTGTGGCGTGACGACGCAGGGAGGCCCAGGCGAGCTGCACTACCATCAGCGTCCGAACAGCGTGAGGGGAGGCGTTCGCACAAGCCGGAGCGACGCCAGAAAGCCCGCGACTATGCCCAGGACCAGCGACAGGCCCACGGCGAACGTCACGATCTCCCCCGTGATGAGCGAAAAATAGAGCGGCGAGCGGTAAAGTCCCTGGTAGTACCAGTTGATGAGCTGCGACGCGAGCCAGCCGACGCCCACACCGAGTGCGCTCCCGACGAGCGCGAGAAGCGCCGCTTCAGCCACGACACTCTTCACCACACTCGACGCGGAGATTCCCATCAGCCGCAGCGCAGCAACGTCGCGCCTTCGCTCCTCGACCTTGAGGAGCATGATGCAGAGCAGGAAGATCGCGCTCGCGACGATCGTTATCACTCCTATCGCCTTGTGAAACCGGCTCACCACCTGAAAGGTTCGCGAAGTACCGACGGCGATGTCGCGCGAGCGGTGGGCCTCGAAGCCGAACGCCGCAGCGTTTATGTCCCGCAACGCTGATTCGATCGCCGAGTCGCCCCGGGTAGCTACCGCGAAGCGGTCAACTCGGTCGCCATATGAAACGACGCTCTGCAGGTGATCGAGGTGCATTCGCACCTGATACTCGCTCCTCGCGATCTCGGCCGGGTCCGCACCGCGTTTGAGGATCGCTGAAACGATGACCGTATCGCCGTCAGAAGCACCGGGCCTGGCAGAGACAGTCAGCCTGTCGCCGATCGCAATCCCGGCATCCTGGGCGAGGCGCTCGTCTATCGCAATTGTCCTGTGCTGCGGCGACTGAAGAAGGAGGAAAGCGACGGCGAGGTGTGCGAGCACCCCTAAACCTAGTGGGCTGGCGCGTCCGGGTCCGACAGTGGCTCGACCATTACCTGAGCTGCGAGTGTGGGGCCGATCGACAGCTTCGTGCCCGCGATGCGCAGCGTGATCGGTCCTTCGTACGGGGCTTTCGCGAGAACTATGAGCTCCGCTCCCGGAACGATTGCGAGCTCGCCAAGGTAGCGCAGCATCTCGGGGTCATCGTCGCTCACCTCGACGACGCGCGCCCCGTATCCGGCGCCGAGGTCGGCAAGGGTGAAGTGGATCGTCTCATCCATCAGCCCTTCGCGCGACGGGATCGGCGCACCGTGCGGATCGACAATCGGTTCCCCGATCGCCTCGGCCATCCTGTCGACGAGCTCGTCAGATGCGGCGTGCTCGAGCCGCTCGGCCTCGTCGTGCACGCGGTCCCACGGATAGTCGAGGGCGTGCGACAGGTATGACTCGATCACGCGGTGGCGGCGAATCGTGCGGAGTGCGGCGCGGCGGCCGGAGTCGGTAAGCGTGACTCCCCGGTAGCGCTCATACGACAGCAGTCCCTGTTCCGCGAGCCGCTGGACCATTCCGCTCACCGATGCCGGAGTGAGACTGAGCTTCTGCGCGATGTCGTTCGTGGCCACAGATACGTTGCCGCGGCCTATCTCGTATATCGCCTTGAGATAATCCTCGACCGGCCCGGTGAGCGAATCCTCTTCGCCCGGCGAATCCTCCAGGCGAAGGTGCGCGCGCTTCGGCGTTTTCATGCCGTGGGGGTGCCCCTTCCGCGGGAGCTGCCCCGGACCAGAAGGACCGGCACCCGCGACTCGTGCCTGACGCTGCTTGCGACGCTCCCGCGCAGGAGGTCGTTGACGAAGCGGTGACCGTGCGTCGACATGGCGATGAGGTCGCAGTCTTCCCGGTCCGCTGCCTCGAGTATCTCCGACGCGGGATCTCCTGATGCGAGGAGAGCCTCCGCCGTTATTCCCTCCCCCTCGAGCGCAGTCGCGACACCTTCGATGTATGCGCGGTCCTTCTTCATCTCCTCGCTCTCGCGCAGGTCGAGCTGCCTGATGTTGCGGGCCGCCCACCCATCGGCGACGTGCATGAGCAGGATCGACGAACCGCAAAGCTGGGCCAGCGCCTTCACGTGATCGACGATCGCGTCGTCGTACGGCGAGTTCTCCAGTGGTACGAGAATTCTGCTGTACATGCTCAGACCCCCAGGAAGAACTGCAGGAGAAGCCAAATGTTGAGGCCGGCAATGATTGATGCAACCACGTAGGCGAGAATCTTCAGCCACCGCGGGTTTACGAACTCGCCCATCTTCACCTTCTCCGAGGTGAATTTCACGAGCGGGAAAACGGCAAAGGAGAGTTGCATGCTCAATATGACCTGGCTGAACACGAGAAGCTGAGCCGTGCCGCTCTCACCATAGAGAACGGCGACTATCGAAGCCGGCACTATCGCGATCGAGCGCGTGATGAGACGACGCAGCCAGGGCCGCAGGCGGATGTTGAGGAATCCTTCCATCACGATCTGCCCGGCCAGCGTTCCGGTCAGCGTGGAGTTCTGGCCGGACGCAAGAAGCGCCAGCGCGAACACCGTGCTCGCGCCCGCACCAAGCAGCGGCGTGAGAAGCAGATACGCATCCTGGATCTCGGCGATGTCGCTGTGGCCGGATGTATGGAAAGTCGCGGCCGCGATTATGAGGATCGCCGCGTTTATGAAAAGTGCGAACGTAAGGGCTATCGTCGAATCGATGAAGGCGAACTTCACCGCGTCCTTCTTTCCCTCGAATGTCTCCTCATACTTTCTCGTCTGAACGATCGAGGAATGCAGATAGATGTTGTGCGGCATGACCGTGGCGCCGAGGATTCCCACCGCCACATAGAGCATCGCCGGGTTCGTGACGACTTGAGTGGTTGGAAGGAATCCGCTCATGACGGCCGCGAACGGCGGCTGGGAAAGCCAGAGCTCGAAGATGAAACAGATTCCGACAGTCGCAACGAGCGTGATGACGAGCGCCTCGAGGAGGCGGAATCCCTTGTTCTGGAGGTAGAGGACTATCATCACGTCGAGTGCCGTGATGCCGATCCCTATCGGCAGCGGTATACCGAACAGCAGATTCAGCGCGATAGCTGATCCGATGACTTCCGCGAGGTCGCAGGCTGCGATCGCGAGCTCACAGAGAACCCAGAGAAACCAGACGACGGGCGTCGAGTAGTGATCGCGGCACGCCTGGGCCAGGTCCCTGCCGGTGACGATGCCCAGCTTCAGCGAGAGTCCCTGAAGAATTACCGCCATGATGTTCGACATGAGAATCACGCTCAGCAGCGTGTAGCCGAACTGCGATCCGCCAGCGAGATCCGTGGCCCAGTTGCCCGGGTCCATGTATCCGACCGCGACGAGGTACCCGGGGCCGGCGAACGCAAGAATCTTCCGCCACCAGGTCTTCCCGGTGACCGGGACACTCCTGTAAACCTCTTGCAGGGAAGGAGATACGCGTGCCCGCCGCCACCCCGGCTGGGGGTTCTTGTCAGGGGGCGGAATAAGCGATCTTGCCACTTTCATGAACTGGTTGAGGAAAAATTAGGGTACCCTATCGCTGATATTAGGAGCGCCTAACTTTCTTCGCAAGGGCCGCTACTCGCCGAACATCTCGACGAGCCCGGAGAGGATTCGCTCGGTCATTCCCCAGACCACGTAACCGTGATGGTGGAAAGCGAAACGGCTCATCTCCATCCCCCCCGCGCTGACCGTCGCATCCCGCCATACTGATCGATCGAGCAGGACAGACAATGGCACCCAGAACGAGTCGGCCACTTCGAGGCTCAGCACTGGGTCGGGCGGGGCCGGCATGAGGCACACGAACGGCCGGACCACGATGTCTGGCAGGCGCACAGTCCTGGGGCGCAGGTCATCGAGTGTCCCGATCAGGGTTGCCTCCCGTCTCAGGTCGAACTCGACCTCCTCCATCGCCTCGCGGCAGGCAGTGCCGAACAGATCCTCGTCGCCAGGCTCTTCACGCCCACCGGGAAACGCGATCTGCCCGCTCCACGGATCGCCCTCATAAAGCGACCGCTTGATGAAGAAGATCTCGGGCTCATCGTTTTCGCCGAGCCGGATGAGTATCGACACTGCGGCACGTCGCGCCCCCGGATCCTCAACAACGCCAATGTCCCGTGTTGCGAGCGCGGCCTCGAGCCGCGCTATGCGCGGATCGCTGCGGAGCCTCGCCAGTGTCGTCACATCGACTTTCCCGCGAGATGCTCGACGAAAAACCCGACAGTCTCCGACGTTGCTCGCTCGAGTATCGGAGGCACTTCAGCAAGGGGATGTTTTCCGCCGAGGGTATGATTCCCTCCCTCGATCACGCTGAGCCGGCACGTGTTCCCGGCGATCGCCGCGAGATGCTGCGCCTCGGATACGGAGACCGTTTCATCAGCGTCGCCGTGAATTATCAGCCATGGCGCGCGCACCCGCTCCGCCGCAGCCGCGATATTCAGCCGGGTTTCGCCGAGCTCCTCGATTTCACCAAGAAGCTCGATGCTCACCGGGATTGTCTGACCCGTCCGCGCGTTTGGAACGTCGATGTAGCCGCGCTGGCGCCAGTCCGCCACCTGCTCCGGCGGCCACCTGCTGACATGCGAGATCGCGGCCCACGTGACGAGGGCATTGACATCGGCATCGCGCGCCGCATGCAGGATGGCCATTCCACCTCCGCGCGAATGACCCATCAACCCGTATCCGCCGCCGATCCAGCCATGCACCCGCGCCTCGGCCACGACTGCTTCGATGTCGTCGAGCTCCTGGGTGAAGGTGTTGTGGGTGAAAGCGAGCTGGTTGGTGAAATTCTCGCGATCCTCCCCTATCCCGCTTCCCGAAAAATCGAAGGTGATCGCGGTGAGTCCGGCTTCGGCGAGTTTCCCGGCGAGCTGGGGAAAGAAGGCGAACCTGGCGAAGCCCTTGAAGCCGTGACAGATGACGACAGTTCCGGCAGGAGCGTCGGGCAGCCAGGCTTCGCCGCGAACGATGAGCGGCGCCTTTTCACCGCGATTCCGCCACACCTCGAACGATTCGAGTTGCACCCTATTCGACCTCTCCGCCGGCGTCGGCCCAGCCCCTGATTCCGCCAGCCATCGAAGCTACGTCGGAGTATCCCATCTCCTGCATCGCATCGGCTGCGACAGCGGAGCGGTTTCCGCTCGCACAATAAACAACGACTTTGCTGTCGCGCGGAACGGCGGCCTCGACCTTCGCCTCGACCTCTGCGAGCGGGACGAATATGGCTCCCGGAATGTGAGCCATGTTCCACTCCTTTGGCTCGCGAACGTCGAGGAGAACCGTATCGGGCTCTCTATCCCGCAGAACGTCTGCGGCCGATACCTGTTTCACACGCGACTTTGCATCTTCGACCGGGTCCCCGCGGGATCTTCCGAACATTCGATTCCTCTCTGATAAAACTGTCCTTCATTATACCGCAACTCATTTACCGCCGGTCACGTTCAGGGTGCAGTCTCCGGCCCGCATTTCCGCGAGGGCCCCGAGGGGGATCGTCCACTGGTCCCTGATGTGGCCGAACGGCGCGCCGGCGAAGCAGGGAACGCCCGCCGCGTCGGCGGCTTCTGCAATCACGTCGTCGATCGTGCGGTTGTCCTCTTCCTTCTCGCCGTCGGGCCGGCGGAAGTCCCCGGCGACGATTCCAGCGCATCCGGCAAGCTCACCCGAGAGAAGGAGCTGCTGCATCATCCTGTCGACGCGGTAAACGGCCTCGTCGATGTCTTCGAGGACAAGTATCGCCCCGTTGAGATCAATTTCCCACGGTGTGCCGATGAGCGCCGTAACGAGCGCAAGGTTGCCTCCTGCAAGGCGCCCGAAAGCGTTTCCCGTGCGGAGTGTCCTCCCTTCGGGCGCCGCTCCGCACGAGTCAGTCGGGTCTGCCACTGCGCGAGCCAGGTGATCGCGCGAAATTTCACTGAGCTCTCCGCGCGCGGTGGGCCCGTGGTACGTGACGATCCCGCATTCCCGGTGGATCGCGGCGTGGAGCGCCGTGATGTCGGAGAATCCGATTACGGCGCGGGGATTCTCTCTCAGCGCCCCGAAGTCGATATCGACAAGCAGCCGCATTGCGCCGTATCCGCCGCGAACGCACCATATCGCATCGATCGAGTCGTCGCGGAGCGCGGTGTTCAGGTCGTCGAGCCGTTCTTCGTCGGTGCCTGCGAAATAGGCGTGCCCCGCTTCAACGTTTTCTCCGAGTACCGGGACCCATCCGAGCGATCTTGCGTTCCGCTCGGCTCGCGCAATCTGTTCACGATTTCTGATAATCCCCGAGGGCGCGACGAGGGCCACGCGGGCGCCTTCGCCGGGCGGCCTGACGGGTAAAAGCGCGTTTGTTGTCAATCGAGTCTGGTAAAGGTGGCTTGTATCAGCGTCTGGAAGCCGCGTTGAGACGCCGGCATATCGCTGACCATGAGTTTACCCGCTCGGGCGGCTCCCCGATATCTGGCATGTCGATTGCGCCGCTTATCCGGATTCCCGACAAGGAGACAGTAATGGCCGGCGATGAGAAGCTCGGTAACATCAGGGATCCGCTCAAGGAAGGGGAGGATAAGGCAGGTCGCCCGACCTCAGGCAATCGCGAAGAAAGTATGACGGAATCGGGAGACGATGCGTTCGGGCGTGACGGCGAGCAGCGACCGCGCGAGAGCGGCACGACGCCCCTCGGCGGCGAGTCAAAGGATGCGGGGGACCGCACCGGCCCCGGCGGGGTTGAAGGCACCGAATGAAACAGCTGGTCTGATCGAAAACTTCCGTCACACAATGAAAATTTTCGTAGCTGGAGCCACCGGCGTAGTCGGTCGCCGTCTCATACCCATCCTCATCGATGCGGGAAGCGAGGTCACAGCCGTAGCGAGGTCGCCGCGCAAAGCCGCCCAGTTGAAGAAGCAGGGCGCGACACCCGTGAAGGTCGACCTGTTCGATCCGGCTGCGGTCGAGGAAGCGGTGATGGGCCACAATACTGTGATTAACATCGCAACGCGCATTCCTTCCGGAATGCGGGCGATGATGCCGCGCGCGTTCGATGAAAACTCGCGGCTGCGAACCGAGGCGTCCCAGAACCTCGCGTCGGGAGCGATAGCTGCCCGCGCTCAACGCTTCGTTCAGGAGTCTTTCGCACCTGTTTATCCGGACTGCGGCGACGAATGGATAGACGAGAGCGTTGACATCGAGCCATCGAGTTACGTCGAGAGCGTGCGCCACGCGGAATCTGCGGTCGATGAGTTCACGAAGTCGGGAGGCGCCGGAGTCGTTCTGCGCTTTTCGTTCTTCTACGGTCCAGATTCACAACACACGCAGGATCTCGTAAAGGCGGTGAAGAGCGGGCTGGCGCCGGCGTTCGGCGGGCCCGATGGATACATGTCGTCGATCTGGACCGATGACGCGGCTGCCGCGGTGTTCGCCTCGCTGAAGGTCCCCGCGGGCGTATACAACGTGACAGATGACGAGCCGATGCGGCGCGGTGAGGCGTTCCGCCTTCTCGCTGCGGCACTGGGAGCAAAACCCCCCAGAATCCCACCGCGGTGGTTTACCCGCATTGCCGGCTCCCTCGGTGACACACTTGGCCGGTCGCTCAGGCTTTCGAACGCGAAATTCAGGCAGGCGTCGGGATGGACGCCCTCGGTCCCGAGTGTCAGGACCGGCTGGAACACATTGCTTGGCGAGATGAGGTCCGCGGGCCACCTCCCGGCGTAGGTTTCAGGCGGTGGAAGCAAACCTCATCGCAGTGCTCGCCGCGCTGCCATATGCGGTCGTACCACTTGTAACGACCTTCCGGGTGCGTACGTCGCGGCATCTCGATGGCGAGAGCGGAGCTGCGCCGCCTGATGCGCCCCTCGTCAGCGTTGTGATCCCGGCGCGAAACGAGGAACTCAACATCGAGCGGTGTGTTAGGTCGGTGCTCTCCGCCGATTATCCGCGGCTCGAGGTGATTGTCGTCGACGACCACTCGGATGACCGGACAGGCGAGATCGCGCGCGCCCTCGCGGCTGAGGATGACCGGTTGCGCGTCATCGACAATGCGCCCCTGCCTGATGGATGGTTCGGCAAGCAGTGGGCATGCCGCACCGGCGCGGAGGAGTCCCGCGGTCCGATAATCCTTTTCGCCGACGCCGACACGGTTCACTCGAGCGACCTCATCACGCGATCGGTAAATGCGATGCGGCGGCGCGGAGCCGACCTGTTCACTGTCGCAGGGAGACAGGAAATCGTGACGTTCTGGGAAAAACTCGTGCAGCCGCAGGTCTTCGAGCTGATGGCGATACGGTTCGGTGGCTCGGAAGCGATGACCCGCTCGAAGCGCGTGAGCAGCAAGATCGCAAACGGCCAATGCATCTTCGTGAGGCGGGATGTCTATGACGAGCTTGGCGGACATGCGCTCGTGAAGTCGCACGTTGCTGACGACATGATGATGGCCCGGCGCTTCTTCACCGCGGGTAAAAGTGTCGTCGCGATGCTCGGCATGAATCAGCTTTCGACGCGGATGTACAGGTCGCTCGGCGAGCTGGTTCGAGGGTGGGGAAAAAACGTCTTCTCCGCCGGTATCGATTCGGCGCCCTTTGGAGCACTGGGCAGATTCCTGTTTCCGGTAATGCTGCCACTGGCGCCGCTGCTGAGGGTTATTCCCGCGCTGGTTCTCGTCGTGGCGATTTTCGCCGGCGTTCCCGCGCCTCTCGTGATCTGGGCAGCATTTGCTCAGGCGTGCCTGCTTGTGTGGTGGATCTTCATCTATACGGTGATCGACGAGTCGCCGGTTTATGCCTTGCTTGTGCCGATCGGTGGCGTAGTGGTTTTCTGGATATTCCTCCGCGCTGTTCTGAGGGGAAAACGCGTGTCGTGGAAAGGTCGCGAATACACGTCGGGGGCCTGAGCGAAGATTCGTTCCGCCCAGGCCGCCGGCGATGATTCAGCAGATCAGGGAATCACAGCGCGTCCTATGGTATTCGCGTCGGTTCCGAACCACAGCGCGCGTGTTCCCGGGTGATACACCATATGGCGGATCGATCCTGCGCCGCTCTTCGCGACCGGCGTGTTAGAGAAGAAACGTTCAGTGGCAGGATCGAACGCGACGAGCCTGTTTGGCTGCACGCCCGTCTCGGCGATCCATACGCGTCCCCGGTTGTCGAGCGCCATTGCGTAAGGCAGCGACATTTTCCCTGAGGGCATGTCCCATTCCTTTGTCGCTTTCGTGGCCGGATTGAAGCGCACCAGCTTCCCGCGCATGTAGTCCGCGTACCACACTGATCCGTCGGCGGCCACTTCGATCCGCCGCGCCTTGCTGTCCGCGTTGGGGAGGGCGTATTCAGTGATCTTCCGTGTCGCCGGATCGATCATCGCGACCTTGTTCGAGTTGAACTGTGTGAACCACGGCCGGCCGCTCGCGTCGAGCACGATTCCGTAGGGACGGGAGTTGGCAGTCGGCGATTCCATCACGTGGACAGATCCAGTCTTCGTGGCGAGATGCCCTACGTAATTAGCCTGCTGTGCGGTGAACCAGATATCACCCGACTTGTCCATGATGAGCGTGTGCGGATCACGCGGCGTTCCGTTTGGCATCATGAAGAGCTTCGATTCCCCAGTCGCGGGATCGAGCCGTCCAATCCGGGCGTTGCGGTTGCCGGCGTACCAGATGCCGCCGTCAGCGCCGACTATGAGGTTGTGAGGAAAAGTGCCTTCCTCGATCTCGAATCGCTTGAACTGTCCGGAGGCCGGGTCAAGGTTCGCGATGTAGTTGCCCGACTGTCCGACAAACCAGACGCGTCCGTTCTTATCGAGATAGGGGTCCCGGGGGCGTGTTTTCTCCCAGGGAACCGTCCATTCGGTGATCTCGACGGTCGAGGTTTGCGCCTCGACGCCCGCGACCGGGAGTGCGAGGAGGAGGAATAACAACTTTCTCATGATCGGCTCCGCAGTGGTTCAGGGGTATCCATTGACCTTATCGCTCGGGACGCGTGTTCGCCACCCCCGATCAGCGATGCTCGTTGTACCCGTGAGAAGGTTGTTTGGGCCGGGAGGAGCGGAAACCCATTTATGAACGGATTGGGCGGATCTGGGCGGATTTTGCGGATCGATCGCGTTAGTGAAAGGCTTGATCGCTTAGCGGGCTTTCGTCGCGGCACGTATTGGTCGGTCGTTCTGGTTGTAAAACCACAACCACCACGGATCTTTCCGGACGATCATGCGCGAGTCGCCAGTCTCCTCTTTCACTTCGGCGATCGATCCGCAAAATCCGCCCAAATCCGCCCAATCCGTTCATCAAATGGGTTTCCGCTCCTTGAGTTTTCCGCCCCTAGGTCGGCCTCTCCGGATCCTCAATCTTGTGATCCTTGTCGATCGCCGGCTCAGGCCTGGCTGTCGCAAGTGGCGGCGGCTGGACTGCGACGGGAGCCGATATCATCCCGACCTGCGCCCGACTCAGAGCAGCACGCGCCGCCGACAGTACCCTGTCCTTCCCAAGAAGAACGTCGCCGATTGACGACCTGCTCCACCACCGCGCGCGGAGAGTGGTGCTGCCTCCATCCATCGCCGTCACGACAACATCAGACCGCGGATCCGGAAGCACATCCGCCCCCTCCGCGAGCACCATCTCGAGCACGCTTCGCGCGCGCTCGACATCATCACGTGCTCCGATCTTGAAATCGTACTCGAGCCGGCGGGTGTTGAAAGCCGTGTTGACCGTGACCGAGTTAGTGAAGAGCTGCGCGTTGGGAATCACGACCCGCCTGCCGTCGTATGTCTTGAGGTACGTGGCGCGGGTGTGGATCTCCTCCACAGTGCCTTCGTAGTTGCCGTAAATGATCTGGTCGCCGATGCGGAAGGGCCGCGTGACAAGGATGAGTATTCCAGCGAGAAAATTCTCGAAGATGTCCTTGAACGCGAAGCCGATGGCCACGCCGCCGATCCCCAGCGTCCCAATGAGATTGCCGGGAGTGAATCCCGGAAACGCAGCCGTGATCGAGATGAGCAAACCGACGATCGCGATGGACCCGTGCGATATCCGTCCAAGGGCGATTCTCAGCGTGCGGCGCGAAATTTCGTCGTCGCGCGAGCCTTTCTCGATCAGCGCCCTGACGAGCCGGCCGACAAAATAGAAGAAGGTTGCCAGAACTATCGCCAGGACAAATCGCGGGATGGCCGCGCTGAAAGTCCGCGCGAGATCGTCGACTGTCATCCACGCCTCTGTCATGTCCATCGCATTATCCCGTTGGCAGTGCGTTGTTCAGGGTGCCGGCGCATTTCCCCCATACCGGCCAGCAAATGATGTCCGGTAACATGCGCCACATGGTCAGCATGCGGGAGTGTTTACTCTCGCATCCGCCGCAGCGCTCATCGAAGGGTGCGATAGCGCCGCGGCCGCCGCGCCGCTGCTCGCGGGCCTCGGATTCGATTCGGGACTTTTTCCGCTCGCCGGCGCGCACATATCAAGGCTTGGTTTAGCGCGTGAAATCAGGTCGCCGCATCTCGCCCAGGGGCGTGGCTCTCTCCGTGCCCTCTCATTCGAGGCAAAAGAACCGGGTCACGTTCGTGAAGAGCTCGGGCGCGTCGCCGGCCATCTGGCACGCCACGCGCCAGAGATGCTGTGGATCGTTGTCGCCGTCGACGTCGCCGGCGGGGAAACGGCCCTCGCCGCGGTAGAGCTCTCGAGTGCGCACGCCCGTCTCGCGGCACTCGTGGCGACGCGAAATCGCATCGTCGACAGCGACGCTGAAACACTCTGCTCCCTCGCGGCGGCAGTCACTTCCTCCGACGTCCTGACCCATTGCCGGTGGCTCGAGATACTTGGACGCGAGTCGCTGGGCAGGAACTTCTTCCGCGCGCTTCAGCACACAGTGTCCAAGCTCTCGGCCAGTCTACACCCGGCCGAGGATGAGGCAACTACGGCAGAGCTGGCGCTGCTCTACGTATCTCGGCTCCTGTTCCTCTCTTTTCTCGAAACGCGCGGACTGCTCGACGGAGATCACGGATTTCTCGCCAATCGCTACTCCGATTGTATGATGTCGGGTGGCAGGTTTCACCAGCGGGTGCTCTCACCCCTTTTCTTCGGGACTCTCAACACATCACCCCGGAATCGGGCGCCGACGGCGATAGCGCTTGGCCGCATTCCCTTTCTCAACGGCGGCCTCTTTTCGAGAACACCCGCCGAGCGTCGGGTTGGCCGCGCGCGGTTTTCGGATGAGGCGCTGGGGGACGTCTTCGGCGAGCTGCTTTGCCGGTATCGATTCACCGCGCGCGAAGACAGCGCGCGGTGGACCGAGGCGGCAATTGATCCGGAGATGCTTGGCAGGGCGTTCGAGGGGCTGATGTCGTCGCGCGAGCGCAAGCTGAGCGGTGCGTTTTTTACTCCACAGTCGCTGGTGGCGGAGACGACGGCAGCCGCACTCTCTCACACACTCGCGTCGGGCATGGTGCCCGCTTCAGTTGCCGCCGCGGCGCTCGGCGGAGAGAACGTCGGAAGGCAAACCCGCGTATCCCTGCTTGATGCGATCGACAGGATCACGGTGCTCGATCCAGCGTGCGGCTCCGGCGCCTTCCTCATCGAGTGCCTCGAGGAGCTTTCGACACTCTCCGTGCGCCTTGGCGACACCCGGCAGCTCCATCAGATCCGCCGCCACCTGCTGACGCGGTCGATCTTCGGAGTCGACGTGAATCCGACAGCGGTCTGGCTCTGCGAGCTGCGACTCTGGTTGTCGATGGCGATAGAGGATCCTGAAACAAACCCGATGAGGTTCGCGCCGCTGCCGAATCTCGACCGCAACATCAGGGTCGGGGACTCTCTATCCGGCGACGCTTTCGGCGCTGCCTCATTCTCGGCCGGGGGAAGAACCGTTGCCCGGCTGCGGGAGCGATACGCCCGCGCGACAGGTCCCCGGAAGCGATCCATCGCTCGCTCACTCGACCACGTCGAGCGCGGCCAGGCGATTGTCGCCGTCGTGCGGCGCCTTGCGCGGATGGAGGAGGAGAGACGGGACATTCTCGAAAAGATCCGCGCCCGCGATCTGTTCGGTGACCGGGCTCGTGCTGCCCCTGTCGACCGGGCCCGCCTCAGTGAGCTGCGATCCCGCCTTCGCGAAACGCGCGGCGTGCTTCGCCGCCTCTCGGAAGGCGGTGCACTTCCCTTCTCGTTCGCGAGCGGATTCGCCGATGTCGCGGCGGCGGCGGGTTTCGATCTCGTTATCGGCAATCCTCCGTGGGTGAGAACGCATCGCCTCGACGTTGCCACGCGCGCGTCGCTCAGGAGCTCCTTCAGAGTTTACCGCCGCGCGGCCTGGAAGAGCGGGCGCGACGCATCGGCGGCTGGGAGCGGATTCGCATCGCAGGTTGACGCTGCGGCGCTGTTCATTGAGCGGTCAGTCGACCTTCTGCGTCCCGGCGGGCTTGCCGCTCTGGTCGTTCCGGCAAAGTTGTGGCGCTCCCTCGCGGGCGGTGGTGTTCGTGAGCTGATGCAGGAGCGTACCGTGCTCCGCGAGCTGCACGACCTGAGCGGCGCGAAATCGATATTCGATGCTGCCGTCTACCCGTCGGTCGTAATCGCTGCGCGATCCAATCCGGAACAGAGCAGCGAAGCCACGATGGTGGTTCATCGTCAGAACCACGCCTTAAGGTGGAAGGCCGCGCAATCCCGGCTCCCGTTTGACGGCTCTCCCGGAAGTCCCTGGATCATCCTGCCACGTGATGCGCGACGCGCGTTCGACACACTTCGGTCCGCAGGCGAGCAACTCGGCGCGACCTCCATCGGCAGGCCACTACTCGGCGTGAAGACAGGCTGTAATGACGCATTTCTCGTCCACCGCGACGAGTCGGTCGATTCGCCGATGCTCAGGCCGGTGATCCGCGGCGAGCAGGTTACCCCGTGGAGACTGCAGCCATCGAATTCCCGAATCATCTGGACGCACGATGATGCCGGCCGGCCGTTGAAGTCATTACCGCCGGAGATGCTGCAGCGGCTGACCCCATGGCGCCGCGACCTCGAGCTGCGCACCGACGCACGGGGAAAGCCGGCTTGGTGGGCGCTCTTCCGGGTGGAAAGCGCGGACACATCATGTGCACGGGTGGTATGGTCTGATATCGGACGCCGGCCGAGGGCAGCCCTGATCCCTGAAGGCGACAGGTCAGTCCCGATCAACTCCTGTTATGTCGCGCGGTGCGATTCCGCCGCCGACGCGCTGACCCTCGTCGCACTGATCAATTCTGACGTTGTCGCTGCATGGCTCGATGTGATCGCCGAGCCGGCCCGCGGCGGGTACCGTCGATACATGGGGTGGACGATGTCGATATTGCCCGTACCCCGCGACTGGAAACGAGCGCGCTCGATCCTCGCCCCCATCGCTCATTGCGCGACTGGGGGCCGCGCTCCTGACCAGCTGACGCTGCGCCACGCCGTGCTCGACGCTTACGGCGTCACCGAATCTTCGATCCTTCCGCTGCTCGAATGGGAAAGAACAGGGCCCACGAAGACCGTATAGAGGTGCCGCCGGCGGAAACGCGCTCAGCAATCGCAGCAGCGATGCAGGCGAGCCATGGGCACGCGCGACTCGGAACGGTGGAGCTCGAGCCGCACCAGGTCGAGGCAGTCTCGCGCCTCCGCGACGCGATAACCGAATTCGGCGGCGCATTGGACTGCGACCCGGTCGGTACCGGCAAGACATTCACCGCGCTTGCCCTGGCTGGATCGTACAAGACCGTCTTGGTCGTGGCCCCCGCGGTTCTCAGAACGATGTGGCAGCACGCATCGGAAAGAGCGGGAATTTCTGTCGACTTCGTCTCCCACGAAGCGCTGAGCAGATCGGCGGCACCCCGGAGGCCACCGGATTTCGTGATAGTCGATGAGGCGCACCACGCCAGAAATCCGGCAACCCGACGTTATCGATCGCTCGCCTCGATAATGTCGGGAGCTGAGGCCGTTCTCCTTACCGCGACCCCGGTTCACAATCGGCGCGGCGATCTTATCGCGCTTTTTTCCCTCTTTCTTGGAAACCGTGCCGCGGCCCTGAGTGAAGCCGAGATAGGCCGGATAACCGTAAGACGGGATGGCACCTGGGTACGCGCGAGTGTCGGCATCCCGCGAATTGCGGCCGTGGAGTGGGAAGAACCTCCCGACGATGAGTCGGTCCCGCTCGGAATTTTCGCGATACCTCCGCCGCTGCCCGTGCGCGACGGGGGCGATGGTGGAGCGCTGGTTAACAACTCCCTGATGAGGCAGTGGGCATCTAGCGATGCGGCGTTGCGAGGCGGACTGATCAGGCGCCGCCAGCGGGCAATCGCGATGCTCTCGGCGCTGGAGTCGGGCGCGTGGCCCACCCGCGCCGAGCTCGCAGCCTGGACGCTGGCTGAGGATTCAGTTCAGCTCGGTTTCGCCGAGCTGCTCGCTGCGCCGACGCCGGCTCCCGGCGGGCTCCTGAAAGCTGTGAGAGCGCACTACGATGGCGTTTGCCGGATGCTTGAGGCGCTCAAGACTCCCAGCGACCGCGACCTCGCAATGGCTGAGACAATCCGCCGGATCCGTGAAAGCCACAGGGGCATCAGGATCGTCGCATTCTCCCAGTATCAGGACACTGTATCGGCAATGTTTCGCGCTCTCGCGCGATACGGTCACGTGGCGGCACTGAGTGGTTCGGGTGGCAGCGTATCAGGAGGGGCGATCACGAGGCAGGACGTTCTTGCACGTTTCGCCCCCGAATCGACCGGCATATCACAATCCGCGCATGCTCGGGATGTGTCACTCCTGCTTACGACCGACCTCCTCAGCGAGGGGGTCAACCTGCAGGACGCCGCAGTCGTCATACACCTCGATCTCCCGTGGACGCCAGCGCGAATTGAACAGCGCATCGGGCGCATCGCGCGAATGGGCTCGCGCCACAGGATCGTTCACGCCTACGCGTTTCGCCCGCCATCGAGTGCCGAGCGGATCGTCCGGATACGACGC
Source organism: Gemmatimonadaceae bacterium (assembly GCA_051306215.1). Taxonomy (GTDB): domain Bacteria; phylum Gemmatimonadota; class Gemmatimonadetes; order Gemmatimonadales; family Gemmatimonadaceae; genus UBA4720. The sequence goes on from JBPPMU010000149.1 coordinate 26,423, forward strand.
ATTCTCAGTTTGAAGGAGCGTGAGTCGGAAGCCACCCGCGACAGCCCGCGTTTCGTCGAGACGCTCCGCACGCGTATCGGGGCCTGGCTCACTCCGGCGGGCATCACCGTTTGCACAATTGCCTCTGCGGTTGTTGCTCCTCGTCCCGGATTTCTTGCTTTATGCGTGACAGACAGGAGTCTTCAGCTGCTCGGATCGCTCGACGATGTTATGACCGACGATCCGGAGCTGCTCTGCACGTGCGCTTCTTTCGCCGAGGGTCTGCCCGCTCCTCTCGACCGGCTCGCCCTCGAGAATGCAGTTTGCGCGATCGAATCTCACCTCGCCGTCGCGGGTGCGCTCGCGGGGGCCACCTCGCGCAACCCATCTGATGCGACGTATCGCATCCTCCGGCGGATCGCTTCAATCGTGGGTCGCGCAAAGTCTGTGGACCGGGCGCGCATCACTGCCGTCGCGCACGATGCGCGCGAAAAGCTGCTCGGCCGGCATGGCGCGCACTTGGAGAACGAGCTTGCACGCATCGCTTCCGCACCTATGGCCGACGATGAGTTCCTTGAATCACTCGCCTCCGGACAGGGCACCCCGCCTGAATCGCGGCGTGCCCGACCCGGAGTTCATATCCCTGCGATAATCCTGTTTATCCCGCCAGCAGCTTCTGCTGCTTCAGCTCCTGTTCCAGCCGGCCGCACATGACATCGCACATCTGCATCACTCCCTTGTCGGCGAGCATGTACCGGACGAACAAGCCGTCCTTCCTGCGACGAACGAAGCCGATCGAGTGAAGAATGTGCAGGTGCTTCGACACATTTGCCTGCCCCAGGCCTGATGCCTCGACAAGCTCGGTCACTGTCATCTCCCCGCTGCGAAGGCAGCCGAGGATCTGGAGACGGGCAGGCTCAGCGAGCGCCTTGAACCTTGCCGCGACGAGCTCGATGACTTCCGGCGTAAGCGTGAGCCTGCTCATGCCGCGACACCCGCCGCTGCCTCAACCTCGACAGGCAGCTTCTGCTTCTGCCACTCCACAATCCCTCCGGTGAGGTTCATGACGTTCGTGTATCCACGCGAGCGAAGCACGCTCGCGGCCATCGACGACCGCGCGCCGCTCTGGCACTGCACCACCACGGGAGAGGTCGATGGAACTTCATCGAGCCGGCTCGCGAGATGGCCCACTGGTATGTTCGGCGCGCCGGGAATGTGTCCGGACTCCCACTCGGTGAGACCGCGCACGTCGATTACCTGCACATCGCCGGTCTCCATCTGCTCCGCCAGCTCGCTCACCGAGATCTGAGGAATAGTCGCAAGCTCACCCGGCCCGGACCACTCGGCGACCACACCCGTGTTGAAGTATCCGGCGACCGCGTCGAGCCCGATCATCGCCAGGTCACGCACCGCCTCGCTGATCCTCGAGTCGTGGGCTATCAGGTGAAATTCACTGTCGAACGGCACGAGCCATCCAGCCCACGTATTGAAGCTCTTGTTGAGCGGAATGTTCACCGTGCCGGGAATGTGTCCTTCGGCAAACTCGGCCGCTGGTCTCGTGTCGACCACAATTCCACCACCCTTCAGGATCGCGGAAATGGCGCCGCTCTCGAGTCTGGGAGGAAGGTTGAAGCCGCCCAGCAGCCGCGGCCCTTCCTTGTTTATCCGCTTCATTTCCGCAAAGTAGAGCGGCGGCTCCGGCTGGCCGGCGAGGACCATCTGGACGAACTCGTCTTCGTCGCTTGCGGCGAGGCCCCAGTTCGCGATCTTTTCGTAGCCAAGCGTCGAGAACGGAACTGCACCAAGCGCCTTGCCGCACGCCGAGCCTGCCCCGTGGCCGGGCCATATCTGGATGTAGTCAGGGAGCTGCTTGAAGCGCTGGAGACTGCGGAAGAGAGTGCGCGCTCCCGCTTCCATCGTGCCGACGATTTTTGCCGCCTTCTCCAGAAGGTCGGGTCGGCCCACGTCGCCGACGAAAACGAAATCGCCGGTGATCGCTCCCATCGGCTTGTCAGTCGCCGGAGTGTCGGTGACCAGGAAGCTGATGTGCTCCGGAGTATGCCCGGGTGTGTGGAGGACCTCGAATCTCAGGTTGCCGACAAGAAATTCGTCGCCGTCGCGGACGAGCCGCGCCTTCGATTCTGCCGCGAACAGGTACTTCCAGTCTGCATCGCCCTCGTCAGAAAGGATGAGCTGAGCTCCGGTCTTCTGCGCGAGCTCCCTGCTTCCCGAAACGAAGTCGGCGTGAATGTGGGTTTCGGTGACATGGGTCACACGAAGCCCTTCGTCGTCGGCGGCCCGGATGTACTGCTCGATGTCGCGATTCGGGTCAACCACGATCGCTTCACCTGTTGCGGCGCAGCCGATGAGATAACTTGCCTGCGCGAGTTTTGTGTCGTAGATGTGTTTGAGAATCATTTGTTGTCTCCATTCAGACGGCAAGCGTCTTGAAAAGTATTAACGCGCCCATGAATACAAGCAGCACGGCAAAGCCCTGCTTGAGAGCCGATTGCGACACGTGTCGAACAAGCCTTGTCCCGATGAGAATCCCCACCGCCGCGATAGCCATGAACGTCAGCATGAACCCCCATGGCAGCGCGACCTGGTCCAGGTAGCCGGCGAGGCCCGTAAGCGAGTTCATCGCGATGACGAGCAGCGACGTTCCGACAGCCTGTTTCATCGGCACGCGCCCAAGGATCACGAGCGCAGGAACTATCAGAAACCCGCCGCCGATGCCGACGAGTCCGGTCAATACACCAACCGCAAGCGCGACTGCCGCGAGGACTCCGCGTGGAACCTGCTTCAGCGAAGGCTCGGGCTGGCCCACCAGGCGCGCGTCGCGGCGCGCCGAGCTGAACATCGAGACGGCGGCTGCGAGCATGACCACCGCTAGCAGAGAGAGCTGAAACGTCCCGCTCACGTGAAGCGCGAGACGTGCTCCGCCGAACGCCCCCGCCATCGCGATGATTCCGAACATCGCGGCGCTCCGCAGATCGACGTTGCCTGATCTCCAGTGGCTCGCAGCGCCGATCAGGCTGGCGCCGCCAACTACGGGCAGACTCATCGCGATTGCCAGCTTGGGATCGAAGCCGAGCACATAAACGAAAATCGGCACGGTGAGGATCGACCCACCCCCGCCCAGAAGTCCGAGGGATAGTCCGACGACCGCGGCGAGCGCGTAGCCGAGGAAGTCCACAGGTCAGCTGGCCCCGAGCGCCGGCTTGTCGGGAGAGATGCCCGATGTGAGAGCCCTCACTGCGGTGGCTACGATCGAGCCGGCGACGCCGAGCGGCACGTTGCAGGCGCCGCGCATGTCAGCAGACTCGAATTCGCCCGGCGTCCTGACGTCGAGAAGCCGTACGTCAGGCTCCTCCTGAATGAGTGCGGCAAGAGAGCCGGGTCCGATCATTGATGGAAGATGCCTGTGCGTCATTGGTCCCTGGTGTCTGAAGTCACTAGCTGAAGGACGATACTCAAGTATATTACTGTATCGGCATATAGTCAAGGGCTCACCCACGGAGTTCGGCTGGCACGCGCAAAGGAACGCTGACGATCCCGGACGGACCCCCGGCTACGGTTCGCGTCGGGCGGGATGACCCCGCCCACTCCACACCGGAGGAATCAATGCGAACCAGATCGGCATTCATCACAATGCTCCTGGCAGTATCGGGAGCGGCGATCACCGCCGTTGCATGCACGCCCGATGCGACGGCCCCTGCCGCGGTGGACGAAACCCGGATCGCCACGGACAGGAAGGTGCAGGAGCTCCGCGACCGCTACGGCTGGGTCGGGCAGTACCACACTGACGGCCTCGAGTACGTATTCGCCGAATTGAGCAAGAACCGCGGCAAGTCGAGCAGGGATCACGCGTGCCGGATCGCCGCAAAGGCGCTGAAGGAGTTCCACAGACAGGCCCGCAGGGGCGAGGTGCCGTTCGGACTCGTAGACCCGGCGATCGAGGCGGAGACTTGCGGTGCGGAAATCACGTCCGGGGGAGTCTCAAAGAGCATCATCACGGGTAATCCGCGCGTCGCGGCCGACGAGCTGCTGCCGCTTGCGGTCAGCTACATAGACCAGGTCAACCAGGCAGTGGCGGGCGCCGTTGCCGCCGGCGTCACCCGGGAGGGTCTCCTTAACCAGCTCATCACAATTCAGTACGCGGCAGTGGCGAATCTTCCTCCCGACCACGCGGGAGCCGTCGTAGCCGTGGTTTCGATCGCGCTGAGCTCCCTCGACTACTGGGAAGCGAACATGCACAACTGGGTCTCGCTCGACATCGCGAAGCAGTACAGCCGTGCGGCGGGCGCCGGCTCACTTCTGCCCATAGCCGCCATCGCGTCGTTCACGAGACCAAACTGGTGGTCACACCCCTTCGTGCAGGGCTACATAAGAGTCGTCAGCGCCGACGTTGCCGGGGGCGCGCGCGTCCTCTACACCACGTGGCGGCTCGGCCCGATAGGCTGGGATGCGGCAGCTGCAGCAGCGTTGTGGTCATCGGTGACGATGATGATGTCACTTCTGTTCTAGGCCAGTTCTCCCGTAATCTTCTACGACACCAGTTGGCTTCACCGGAGGTCACATGGCGCGATTCCTCAGAAATGCCACACCCGAGACGTATTTCCTTTTCAGCGCCTTCATCGGCGTCCTGATCGCCGCAGGGGCGAGCCTGATTCCAGGCATCGATTTCGGGTTCGTGAGGATGCTGCTCATCCTGCTCAGCATCGACGTCATCACCTACATCGCGATGAAGCTGGGATGGATGAAAACTCCGAGACAGAGGAGCGGGATCGAGAAGTAGAAGCCCGGGTGCGGTGAGGGCCGGCATCACGCGCCCTCCCCGCCCTCAGTCTGCTCCCTCGAAGAACTCCACCCTTCCCGTCTCGAGAGAGTACTCCGCCCCGACGACCATGAGTCCGTCGTCCCGGATCAGCTCCTCGATCAGCTCGGATCCGTGCCGGAGATGATTCACCGAAGCGCGGATGTTGGCGCGCACTGCGTGGTGAACCAGCTCGTCGTGATCCTTCCCCAGCTCGGTCTCCAGCAGCTCCTCCACCGAGGGCCTCACCCTGTCGACAATCGCCTGAAGGTTGCGCGACTGTTTCTCTCTCGGCCGCTGGAGCTCTTCGATCGTCGCCAGGATGGCGCCGCACTGTGAGTGTCCCAGAACCACGACAAGGCGCGTGCGGAACCTGTCCACGGCGAACTCGACGCTCCCGACCTGGGACGGCGCGACGATGTTCCCGGCAACGCGTATTACAAACAGGTCTCCGAGCCCCTGATCGAACACTATCTCGGCTGGAACCCGTGAATCGGAGCAGCCGAGGACGATTGCGAAAGGCTCCTGGCTCTGCATGAGCTCGGCGCGGCGGCTTTGGGTTAGAAACTCGTCAGGCCCGTTGACGCTCGATGCAAAGCGAAGGTTTCCCTCCTTGAGCCGCTCGAGCGCGACGGCGGCTTCGATCATCCGTGCACCATGTGATGCCTTCTCAGGTGAAGAGAGGGGAACATACTTCTGCGATCTGTTCAACATGACGGTGGTCGGTACCGCAGCAGCCTCCCATCACGTTGAGATGCGGAAGCCTGTCGGTAAGCCGCGCATACTGCTCGGCCAGCTCGACTGGGTTGCCTGCATCGACTTCTGTCGCTTCGTTGAGCTCCGCGTGGCTCCGTCGCGATGCGTTGGCACGGACACCGCGAATTCTGTCCCGCCAGTGACCGCGCTCGGATACAACTTGATCGAAGTGGGTGGGATGTGCGCAGTTGATCATGTAGTAGGCAGGATACCCTGAAGTCGCCGCGTCAATCTGCTCCATGGCCGATCTCAGAGTCTGTCCGGTGGGCAGGTTGCCGTCAGTCTCGACTGTGAACGAAATCGCCACCGGCATCGCGGCCCGCTGAGCCGCGCGCACCACCCCGTGAGCTTCCTCCACGTAATTCATCGTCGCGGCACAAACCATGTCGGCTGACGAGTCAGCAAAGACGGCGATCTGCCGGCGGTGATAATCCTCCGCTTCTTCCACCGACATCGAGCTGTCGGGAACGTATCCATCCCCGCGCGGCCCGATATTGCCGCTTATCACCATCGGCGTGCTGTCAGTCTCCAGCTCGGCCCTGATTTCCTCGAGCAGTCGTATCGCCTCGAGGTTCGCGGCGGCGAGCGCGGCGGGCGAGTACCCAAGCCTCTCCCCCCAGTCGGCGCTGGCCCGCCATGTCGCGCTCTCCAGGATCAGCCCGAGCTCGTGGCGCCTGGCGATCTCCGCATAAGTGGTGAAGTACCTGCGAAGCTGGCGTCTCCCCTCCGCGTTCCGCAGCAGATGAAAGGACGCAAAGTCGGGGAGATCGACACCCTCGTTGAAGATGAGGGTCGTCTCTATGCCGCCGTCGGTGAGCCAGAGCTTGTCGCCAAGCTGCGGCAGCTCGCTTCGGTATTTTGGCATCCTGCTCACTCGGGTTGATGGGTCATGCGCTGCAACACGGCGGTTGCGGTCACCGCAACGCACAATCTCGTGCCTGCGATTATCGGGCGGAAGGCATGGCGCGCGGGATCCCGCGCGTGATTCGCTGCGCGTTCTCGTAGTAGACTTTTTTCAGAACCGAGTCGGGGAGATCGATCCCGTAAAGCTTCCACGACGCGTGGTAGTCCCGGTAGTAGTCGAAGTAATCGTCCCGTGTCTCGAAGACGCGCCAGTAATACTGATACTCTCCCGGCTGGAACGAGTCTTTCCCGAAGAGAATCCTGTCCTGGTACTTCACGAAGAAGTCATGGGCCGCGCGAGGCTGGCGGCCGATGTCGTAAAGCACTGCACCGACTTCGGTAAACACGTTCGGGAACTCGTCGAGTAGCCTGCCAAGCCGACCGAGGTCGTTCGCATGCCAGCCCATGTGTGCAGTTATGAACGTCGTCCTCGGGTGCCGCCTGAACAGGTTATCTCTCTCGGCAATCAACTTCTCGAATGCGGGAAACTGCTCAGGCGGATATCGCCGGCCCGGAAACAGGGCAAGCTCGAGCCAGCGCTCGTTCGTGTAGTCGACGACGGGGCGGAAGAATTCCTGGGGATCGGCAGTGTGAATGAAGACAGGAATACCGAGTCGCGCGCACGCTTCCCAGAGCGGGTCGAGGTCGGGATCATCGATCGCCAGGCGGGTGCTGTCAGCCTTGAGGATCGAAAGACCGAGCCCCTTGGAAACCTCACCGAGTCCGACTGCCCCCGCAGCAATGTCCGCCTCGAGTTGCCTGACCGCCGCCGCTGCCCAACCGGGACCGACGTTCCGGAAATTGACTCCCGCGAGCACGCGCACCCTGTCCTTCATTTTCGCCGACGACCTTATCGCGGTGAGAGCGCTCTCGAGCCTTTCGCCCGAAAGGTTGTCGGCCGCGACCATCAGCTGGATATTCAGGCTGTCGAGAGCTGCTCCAAGCCGTTCGAGGCCTTCTGCCGACTGGATCATGTCGCGGGGATGCCCGTGGTAGTCGATCGCCGGGAACTTTGCCCGAGGCACCATGTTTGCCCCGGTGACAAGGGTAGATCGAGGCCTGTATTCGAGGATGCTCGGCGCCGGAGCTTCCGGGGCCCTGCAACTTCCTGGTCGAATTTCAGTCGTGCCCGGCGGGCAGGGTTGTCGGTTGTTGTCAGCCTGGGCACTCTGCTGCGCGCCGAGAGACGCCGGTCCGGCGACGAGTGCGAGCATCTTGAAAAGACTTGAAAGGCGCATCTATTCTCCGCTGACGTTTCGCTCGATGCCGGAAGTCGAAGGTAGCCGATAGCACAGGCAAATGCATCACTCCTCGAGCTGAATTACATTCGCGTATCCCTAGCCCCCGCCCCCGATGAGAAACTTTTCCGCCGCAATCGTTTTCGCAGTTGCAGCCTCCACTGCTCAGGAGCTCTCCGCGCAGGCGGTGATGAATGTCGCGCCGAGCGGCCGGGGAACGACTGAAGTCACGCTCGTTCTCGCCGACTCGGCAGCCCGTGCCGCGTCGACGCCGTCGAAGATCAGAATCGATTTCGGCCAGCCGCACCTGCGCGGTCGGCGGATTCTAACCGACAGCCTTGTGCCTTACGATCGGCGCTGGCGGACAGGTGCAAACGACGCGACGACTCTGACCACCGACGTAGACATCGTACTCGGCGGCGCGACTATTCCGAAAGGCAAATACGTCCTCGAGACGTTGCCGAGCCGGTCGGGTTGGAAGCTCATCGTTCAAAAGGACGTCGAGGTACCCGCTGGAACGCCTGCACCCGAATACGATCCTGCGAACGACGTTGCGCGAATCGACCTCCGGCAGACAACGCTCGGGTCTCCGCTCGAGAGCCTTACGTTCTGGCTGATCCCCTCGAGGGAGCCGCGCA
>JBPPMU010000150.1:0-4549 GCA_051306215.1 Gemmatimonadaceae bacterium
TGATCGTAGGGGGTTCCCATGTTCACTTCGGACCCGTTGGACATCACGACGAGGGTGAGGTCGACCGCGGTGCCGACGTTGTGGAAGCTTCTCGCCGCTATGTAGCCGTCACGCAGGAGATCGTTCCGGCCAGTGCGCCCCGCCCACGCGACCATCGCCTCGCTCGCCCTCACCGGCCGATAGGCGTCGAATATTTTCAGCTGGTAACCTTGCCGCCGCAGGTCTTCGCTCGCGACGGCGAGCGCGGCGGCAGCTTCGGCCCGCAAATACGCCTTGTTCCCCTCGTACCCGGGCAGAGGGGCGCCGGTGAAGTTATTGGCAGTCGCGTAGCGCATGTCGATCACGAGCGTAGAGTCGACCCGCTCGAGGTCGACCAGAAGCGTATCTGCCGCCTCGTCCGAAACGGTCTCGAGCTCGGCCGTAATGACCGGGGCCGGCGCAGTGCGCTGCAGCGCGGGGCATGCGGCAAGGATCAGCGCCAGTCCCGCCCATCGAACAAAGTGAGTCATAGAGCGAAGATAAGGCTGCGTAAATGAAGGAGCCACGACCTGGGTGATGGAAAGAATCGTACCGCTCCGCCTCTCTCTCACGCCTTGGAGCGGATGAGCTTTCGAATTGACGCGATCCCAGCCATGGGGCCAAGTGCCAGCACCGCGAACGACCATTGCCAGCCGATCTGCTCAGCGACGAGCGGGATTCCCTGAATCGTCACCATGGTGAGAAGGAATCCGATCGATGTCTGGACGGTCAGGGCGGTTCCCACGGCATGGTCGGGCACTGACTCGGTCACCAGGGCGCTGAACTGGGCGCTGTCGGCGACGACGAAGAATCCCCAAACGAGCGCCAGCGGCGCGAGCAGCCAGAGCGATGCACCGAAAAAGAACCCGACGATGACGCAGCAGGTCCCGCTGGCGATAAGCGAGATCGTGACGAGGCGCTCGCGGCTCGTGCGGTCGGCAAAGAGGCCACCCCATATGCAGCCCGCTCCGCCCACGGCAATGGCGCCGAACGCAATGAGTGATACGGGTCCGGTCATGTCGACTCCGGGGTGCGAGCGCAGCGCACTTGCCGCGAGATACGCGGGAATCCACGTCCAGAATGCGTAGAGCTCGAACATGTGGCCGAGGTAACCGCCGGTTGCGAGCCGCCACTTTCTTTCCCGGGCAACGGTGCCGACGAGCCCCCACGAGAATGGTCTCGAGGCGAAACGGTATGGGCCCTCGGAGAATCCAATCCCTACAAGCAACGCTGCGAGAACGGCGCCGGCTGAAGCGGTCAGCAGCACCGGGGTGACGCCGGCGTCGGGAATCGCGTTGACCAAGTATGGGGTCGCTTTCCCGACAGTCAGCGCGCCGACAATTGTCCCGATTGCCAGGCCACGCTGACTCTTGAACCATGTGGCGATCATCTTCATCGCCGGCGGATAGACACCGGCGAGGAAGAAGCCGGTGAGGAATCGCAGCACGAGCGCCGACTCATAGCCGGGGGCAGCGATTATCGCGGCGTTCGCGGCCGCGCCGGCGATGGCCGATGCGGCGAACAGCCGCTTCGATGGAATTACGTCGGCGAGATTGAGCAGAGCCGACGTCGCGGTGCCGGCAACGAAGCCGAGCTGGACGATTGTCGTGAGCCATCCTGTCTCGCCGGCGTCGAGCGACCAGGTCGCCGCGAGCTGGGCCGATACAGCCGACGCGGCGAACCAAAGCGACATCCCGAGCAGCTCGGCGACCGACAGGAGGCCGAGCGTTCGCCAGCGCATGGGATGCGTGTCGGCGTTCATCGGGATAGAAACTACCGTTGCCGGAGAATCGTGGTAGGAGTTAGCGGCAAGCGGGTGTGACAGCGGAAGAGCAGGATTCACAGATGACTCAGATGTGAACCCTGCTCATTAATGATCGGGAGAAAACAAAGAACGCGCCCGTGAGGACGCGTTCGCGGAACACCGGGCGAGGTCGGACGTCAGTCGTCGTCTACCGCGGTGGGCCGGTACCGGATTATTGTTGCCGCCCAACTGGCCGGCTTCATCGGTTTGACGATGGAATCAGCGCGGCGTAACGCTGCCGATGCTGTCACTATGACCCCGTTCGACGAAAAGGGCCGGGCACGTCCGCGGGACGTGCGGCCTTGACTGGATTCCCCCCGTTCCTAGCTTTGCCTCTGCAGTTCCCCCCACCTGGAATTAATAGCTTGGCACTCCCATTAGAGCGGCTGCGCACCGCGGTTGCCGGATCCTACGTCATCGATCGAGAGCTCGGCAGCGGCGGCATGGCGACGGTCTACCTTGCGCAGGACTGCAAGCACGATCGCGTCGTGGCCCTCAAGGTCCTTCACCCCGATCTCGCCGCGTCCCTCGGGCCGGAGCGGTTTCTTCGCGAGATAAAGCTGGCAGCGCGGCTCAACCACCCGCACATCCTCCCGCTGTTCGACAGTGGCGAAGCTGATGCGTTCCTGTATTACGTGATGCCCTACGTCGAAGGCGAGTCATTGCGGGAGCGGCTGGAGCGCGAGAAGCAACTGCCTGTTGACGAGGCGGTTCACCACGCCAAGGGTATCGCCTCCGCCCTCGACTACGCGCACCGGCAGAAGATCGTTCACCGGGACATCAAGCCCGAGAACGTCATGCTTTATGAGGGCGAGGCGATGGTGATGGACTTCGGCATCGCCAAGGCCGTGAGCGCGGCCGCATCCGAGACGCTGACGCAAACCGGGATGATGGTGGGCACGCCGGCTTACGTGAGCCCGGAGCAGGCGGCGGGAGAGCTTAACCTCGACGGGCAGAGCGACCAGTACAGCCTTGCCTGTGTTCTTTACGAGATGCTCGCCGGAGAGCGACCGTTCAGCGGCGCAAACGCGCACGCGGTGATGACCAAGCGGTTCACCGAGACCGCTGCGCCGCTCCGCACCGTGCGCGGAGCCGTGCCCGAGCACGTCGAGCGCGCCGTTGGGAAGGCGATGGCAGCCGACCCCACGGCGCGCTTCGAGACGACGGCGCTGTTTGCCCAGGCGCTCGGATCCGAGGTTCTCGCCACCCCCACGAATACGGCGACGCTTCCGATGACGGTCGTTTCGGCCGCGAAGTCGATCGCCGTTCTCCCGTTTGCGAACATGAGCGCCGACCAGGAGAACGAGTACTTCACCGACGGGATGGCGGAAGAGCTGATCAGCGCGCTGTCCAAGATCCAGTCGCTGAGGGTGGCATCGCGGACGTCGTCATTCGCCTTCAAGGGGAAGAACGAGGACATCGGCGACATCGGGCGCAAGCTCAAGGTCTCCACTGTCCTCGAGGGCAGCGTGAGGAAGATGGGCAACAAGCTCCGCATCGCCGCGCAGCTCATCAACGTCGCCGACGGGTATCAGCTCTGGTCGGAGCGGTTCGACCGCGACATGGAGGACGTGTTCGCTATCCAGGACGAGATATCCCAGGCGATCTTCGACGCGCTCCGGGTGATCCTGAGCGAAGGCGAGAAGAAGGCGATAGAGCGCGACCGGTCAGTGAATGTGGAGGCCTACGAGTACTATCTCCGCGGCCGGCAGTTCATCCACCAGTGGAGCCGCAACGGTCTCGAGTACGCGCGGCAGATGTTCAGGCGCGCGATCGAGATAGATCCCGACTACGCCCTCGCTTACGCGGGGCTCGCCGACAGCTGCTCGCTGCTCTACATGAACTGCGACGCGCGGGAGCAGAACCTCGTTCAGGGAAACGCGGCCAGCAAGCGAGCGCTCGAGCTCGGGCCCGACCTCGCCGAGGCGCACCTGGCCTCCGGGTTGGTGCATTCCCTCAGCATGCGGTTTACAGAGGCCCAGCGCGAATTCGACTTCGCGATGAAGCTCGATCCGAAGCTCTTTGAGGCAGTCTATCACTATGGAAGAGCGAAGTTCGCCCAGGGTGAGTACGCGGAGGGAGCGAAGCTGTTCGAGAGGGCATGCCAGATGCGGCCGGAGGATTTCCAGGCGCCCAACTTCCTGGCCCAGTGCTACAACGGGATGGGGCTGGTGGAGGAGGGTCGCGCCGAGCGCCGCAAGACTCTCCGGCTCATTCACGAGCGCCTCCAGCTGAATCCTGACGACGCCCGCGCGTGCCAGCTCGGTGCGGCCGTTGCCGCGAACCTCGGTGACCGCGAGGTCGCCACTGACCTCGCGCGCCGGGCGCTGAGCATCAATCCCGACGATCCCCTTCTCCTCTACAACATCTCCTGCATGTACGCGCTGCTCGGCAACCCCAACGAGGCCCTCAGCTGCCTGGAGAAGGCCGTGGACAAGGGATACGGGCAGAAGGACTGGGTGGCGCACGACTCCGACCTCGACTCGCTGCGCGAGCTTCCGCGTTTCAAGACGATCGTAGCGGCGATGTAGAACCGAATGACCCGGCCGGGTCTCGAACCCGGGACCTACGGATTAAAAGTCCGTTGCTCTACCAGCTGAGCTACCGGGTCTGTGCAATCGATTGAAATCTAAAACTAATGATGTGCCTCCGGCCGGCCGAACATCAGCTGCGCCCGGCAGCTGCTCCGACAGCGACGCGAACGCCACCGGCAGAGCCGGGTCAGCC
>JBPPMU010000151.1:0-7188 GCA_051306215.1 Gemmatimonadaceae bacterium
CCGGTGAGACCCAGCGAGGGGACAATTATTAGTATCCGATAGTTACTATTTAGACCGCGCTGTTACCGGGCTCGGAGCGATCGCGCGAGGAACATCGCAAGGACCAGCAGCAAAGGGGCTGTCAGCACGCCAGGAGTGTAGCCTCCCTGTCGAGCGGTCCAGAGAGGATGGCCCACTCCGTTGATGGTCTGTATCACGACCCAGAACCACATGACTCCGCGCGCTATCGACCAGCGCTGGCGGACAGGCCAGATGATGCACGCTACTCCGAACGCAACGAGGGCGACATTAATGATGAGAAAACCAGTCTCGCGGTCGCTCGATACGAGGCCTGTGAGGTACCGCGCGGGAGGAAAGGTTTCCCACAGCCGGCCCACGTACTCCTCGACCGAGTGCGCTGCCTGGGCGATTACCAACCAGGTGAAGAGGGTCTGCGCGCGCCTCGAAATCACGGAGTCCGAGTGAGATCGAAGGAATAAAGAACGAAATCCTCCGGCATCGCGCCGGCGCTCTCATAAAGTGCCCGTGCCGGAATGTTGTCGCCTTCGGTTCCGACCCAGGCTTCGGTGCACTCGAGGGTCCGCCCGTGAGCCAGCATGACGTCGAGCAACTGGCGCGCGATGCCGCGGCGGTGGTGTGACTCCGCCACCCCAACCTCGTTGATAAAGAGCTGCGGCGCCTTGTCCGGATGGACGTAGTCCACCGCCGTGATCATGCCGACAACACAACCGGCATCGATAGCAACGATGATGTGATGGCGGGAATCAGAAAGGAAACGAGCCGTCCATTGAGTATCGACCGGATTGTCGAAGACATCGGGATCGACCTCTTGAAGAACCTCAGCGTCATCTGGTCCGAGCAGGCGGATTTCAACTCCCACAGCTCATTCCCGGCAGGAGACGGAGTGCTTCGCAGTCTCAATCATCACGTCAGCGAGCCCGGACGATGACCACCGACGTTGCCTCCGCGCTCGCGTTCCGCAGGGCGAACCCGGTTCCGGCGGGGAGAAACTTGAAGCTCCCAGGCCGGTTCAGCGCCTGTGAACGTGAAGCAGGCGGCACGGGCGTCCATCGAGGAGATGGCGATCGGGATGTACAGTATCGGCGCGTCATGTATATGGTAGAGCGACGTGTCGCCAGGCGGAACCTGAACATCGAGAACGCGGATCGAGCCTGCTTCCCAGACCATGCGATGTCTCGGCTCCGCGTGCACGGGAATCGGAGCCTGCGCTTCAACACCGGATCCAAAAAGAACCGCGATCGCGCCGATCGTGATGTTGCGCATACTCATCGCACTCCCTCCACGACGAATCGCTCGGTGCCGATTACGGCGAGCTCCTTCCCGGAACCTGATTCCGCGCATTCACGTCCTTGGCAGGAGACGAGACCGGGCACAATGTCGCATCCGGCATCGGGGGGCGCCAGCCGGAAGCCGGGAACGCCGGTCTGCATGGCAATAACGAGCGCCCCTCGATAACTGACTACGCCGGGCGTCGAGCAGCGCTCACGAGAACCGCCTGTTCGCAGCTCATTCCTTCCCCTGCGACCCAAGGCCTCCACGCGGCAACGACGTCGCGCTCAAGTGCCTCTGTCTGCGCGTTGCCGGATTGTGGCAGGAGCTCCATAAGCGGCGTGGAGTATATGTACTGCCACATGAAATCGCGCGCCGGGGGCAGCTGCAATCGTTTGCCGTACGGCCCGATGGACTCGATTTCGAGCCCCACACCGCTGAGGAGATCCTGCATTTCCTGCGGATCGTTCAACGAGAATACCGCGTGCACAAACAGGGAGGCTTCATCGCTCACGTGACGTTTGATCCCGCGGGCAAGCGCGTCGAAAAAGACATTCGGCAGCGGCGTGTTAATGTACAGCCGCCCTCCCGGTTTGAGAACGCGATGCATCTCGCTAACAGCTGCGGCCCTGTCGGCTATGAACTGCAGTCCAAGCTGGCAGAAAACGACGTCGAAGGACTTGTCCGGAAGAGGCACTGACTCAGCCGCCGTCTCGTACCATTTGATCGGGACCGGAGAGGGGAAGGTACGCGCTACAGCCAGCATCGCAGCGTTGACGTCCAGTGCGGATACCGACCCGCTCGGTGCCACACGCTCTGCCGCCAGACGCGCAATTATGCCGGTGCCGCAGGCGACGTCGAGGACATGCTCTCCGGGCTCGAGGCCGGCACCGTCAACCAGGTCGACGCCGAAGGGACGCCCGATCGCGGGAACGAAATACTTTTCGTAATTCTCTGCAGCGTTGTCGCCGTAGGACGCGTCGTACGACGTTTGCGTCGTAGCCGTGTTCGTCATGCTGACCTCCTCGGGTTTGGGGGTACAGTCAGACGATAACGCGCGGTCATTCCCCGCCGCTTCGGCAGGATTGCCCATTCTTGCCGCTTGAATTGTATGGGTACTTCTACCCAGCCGATCAGATCAGATCATGCTGATAGGCGTACGCCGTTGCCGCCGAGCGCGAGGGCAGTTCCAGCTTGAGAAGGATGTTGCTGACGTGGCGATCGACAGTTCGTTCGCTGATCGCGAGCTGCCGGGAGATGGCGCGATTGGTTTTGCCTTTCGCAAGGAGCTCGATTACCTCGAGCTCGCGGGGAGTAAGCGTACTCTTGCGGGAACGGTGGTTCTGCTGACGGAGCGCTTCAACACGAGCGATGTCAGGTCTGGCGGCGAGACGGTCGAAGACGCGCCGGGCGCTCTCGAATTCCAGATCGGCCGCGGCCTCGTCCCCTATCTGCCTGCATGCGAGCCCGAGGACTACGCGCGCGCGGGCCGCATCGTAGGGAGCGTCGAGCTCCTGCCAGAGCATCCACGACAGGCGCAGACTCGCGAGTGCCGCGTGCGCGTCCCGCTCGGCCAGCGTGACAACACCCGCGGCATACGCGGCAAGCGCGCGCATCGCAGGCGCATAGTAGTGTTCCGTCAATCGCGCGAGCTCATCCGCAGCCGCACGCGCGGCAGCGAGATCGTCGACGGAAACGAGGATTTCAGCCGCGGCGTGCAACACCGCCGCTCGCATCACGCCACCCCGCTGCTCATTCAGCAGACGCCGAATGCCGGCCGCGGCCACTGCCGGTTTGTTCTGCGCAAACTGAAGGAGCGTCAGCCCGGGCTCCGGCACCTGCCCATGCTCGCTTGCCCGGCGATAAGCGGCCTCCGCTGCATCAAAATCTCCACGCAGGCGATGTATCTCCGCGAGCTCGTAGTATGCCGCTCCAGTGGGATACCTGAACGAGCTCGGACGCGCCTCAGACCATGCGCAGGCCTGCCTGGCTTCGGCTAGCGCATCGGACCAGTCGCCGCTGAAGCGCATGATTTCCGAGCGGTGCACCAGGCACTTCCCCCGGAACGCCACGAGATCCGGTTGCGCCGAGCACCACCGGTCGAGCGCGGCTGTCCATTCGCGGGCGCGACCGAGATCCAGCAGGGAATGGCAGGCATCGATCACGGCACAGTAGACAACGCCGACCGCGACGGGAGATACCTCGTCAACGGTTACGGCTACCATGATCTCATCGAAGAGACAGGCCGCTTCCGTGAACTCGCCGCGTCGCGCGTGCACGAGCGCAAGACCGAGTCGACTGAAGACGTGGAGCTCAGGATCGTTGAATTGACGACTGAGCGCCATTGCGCGACCGGCTGCCTGTGCTGCCGAGTCGATATCACCCTGCTTGAGATTCTGGCGCGTCGCGAGAACCGATAGCAGGCCAAGCTCCGGGGAATCCGTCCCGGGCTCGAGCAGGTGCATTCCGCGGGCGAGCCAACCGTTGCCGCGCGCCCATTCTCCGCGATTGAACAGGTCCAGGACAATCCAGAAAGTGCATCGCGCCGCGCGTATCGGATCGCTGCTGCGAAGACATTCGTTATGGGCAGCAGTCCATAACTCCTCGCTTGCTTCCTCTTCGCCCGAGAGGTACGCCGATACAGCCCGGCGCTCGATCGCGTCGAGCTTATCCACCACCGCTCGGACGATTCGCGGGCCGCGGCAGGGCCGTCGGCGGCAGCATGTTGTTGAGCCGCATGTAATTCGCGATCTGGCTGTAGTGATCGGCCATGTCCATTGCGTGCCCCAGCGCCATCGCTGCACGCGTCACGGTGCGCGTGTTGTTGTTGAAGGTGATCGACGTCTGCTCGGACAGGGTCGCGTCGTTGAGCTGCTCGAGCGCGCTCGCGCAGAATGCAAAGGATTCCTTCAGCTGCGACACGAGCGTATCCTTCGGCCACGTCGCCTTGATCGAATCCGCCGTTGAAGTCGCCGCAACCGATCGCGTTCCCTTAATCGTCCCGAAAGCATTGCAGAAGAGATAGTTGTCATTCGCGAGGTGCTGGGCGATGTAGCCCACCGTCTGCTGGGGAGGCGTAGGCCTGTAGGCGAACAGATTGGCCGGGATCGAATCGAACGCCTGCGCGAGATTGCGATGCAGGGCGAGGATGCGTCCACGGAACGCCATGGTGACGGGGTTGGCCGGTGCCGCGGCGGGAGGCTGGGGAGCAGGAGGCTGCTGGGCGGCGAGACTCGTCGGCAGCACGAGCAGCACGACGGTGGAACGGAGGAGCTTCATGAGTGCCTCTCGTGTCGAAGGTTGGACTGGAGACCCGACATGCTGCATCTTGAGGATGATCGCCGGATCGGCCCCTACTTATCATAGCATGAACAAGTCTGTCGCGGGCTACCCGTACGGCCTTTCCCGATCAAGAAATGCACGAAGGATTCCCGGCACAAAACACCCGCTCGGCACGCCTCTGAGTTTTCAGCAATATCGCGACGATGCCTGATGTGTTGGCGACATTGCGTGACGACCCGTAAGATCATCGCGTGACGACATCCGTCGACGCCGATGCCCTGCGACTCCGCCTTAACGCCGCCGTGGGCGACACCCTGGAGGTGGGCGAACTCCTGGGGATCGGCGGGTTCGCCGCGGTGTTCCGCGCGTTCGACCCGCGGCTCCGCCGCGACGTTGCAATAAAGGTCCTCGACCCTGCTCTCGGCGTGACAGCCGACATGGAAGAGCAGTTCCTGCGGGAGGCAAGGGCCGTCGCTGCAGTTGAGCACCGCCACATCGTTCCGGTGTACGCGGCCGAGTCACGCGATGGCCTGCTCTATCTCGTCATGCGGATGCTGCCGGGGCGCCCGCTGTCCGATCGCATCAGCCGCGTTGGCGCGATGTCCGCCGAGGAAGCGGCACGCATCGCACACGAGGTTGGCGAGGCGCTGGCATTCGCCCACGAGCGTGGTGTGATCCATCGCGACATCAAACCAGACAACATCATGCTCGATGCATCGGGCAACGCGAGCGTCACGGATTTTGGGATTTCGCTTGTCACAGAAGGCCACGGAGCCGATGCGACAGAAGGAATGTCGGTTGGCACGCCGGCGTATATGTCTCCTGAACAGGCGTTAGCCGAGAAAGTCGATGGTCGCAGCGATGTTTACGCGCTCGGCATCGTCCTGTTCGAGATGCTGACGGGTAATGTGCCGTTCTCCGGTCGCAGCATACATGAGCTGATGGCTTTGCACATCGCTGCTCCTGTTCCGAGTCTGGCTGCGCTCGCACCCGAGACGCCCGTACGTCTCATCGAGATCGTCGAGAGGATGCTGGCCAAAAATCCCGTAGATCGTCCCGACGCGAACGATGTGGTCCGTGCGCTTGCAGTAGTCCGCACGCCCGATGGTCTCCTCTCGCCGTCACAGGTGCGGCGTCGGCGGTTGCGGAAACGACTCACTTATACGGTGGTGATTGCGGTCACGGCTGTGCTCGCTGTCACAGCTGTAATTACACTGGTGGTAAAGGCGATAACTGACGTGAGCCGGAGCCTCGGTCGGGGAGATGCGCCGCTGGTTGATGCAATTGGTCCCGACATTCCTGACTCGATCGTGGCTGCGGCGCGCGCCGATGGATTGCTTCGGCCTGGGGACGACCCGACTCACGCTTTCACGCCGGCTCATCCAGAAAAGGGAGCGGGCATTTTTCTCACGGATTCCGTTCTGATTCAACCTCTGCCCCGTGGGGTGCGCAGGATTCCAATAGCTGACGCCGACATGGATCTGAACTTCCACAAGCGGATCGGCGGTACCGAAGAAGTCGGCGTACTTGTCGTCAGGAACGAGGGAGTCGCGCCCGACACCATCTTTTCGGGCCTTAGCGGTGTCGAGTTCACGCGGCTGCGGATGTTGTTGACCCAGGTCAGCCGCCCGCGCGGGCAGGAATCGAAGCGCTGAGGTGGGCCTTTTGGTCATCTCCCAATGATCACGACATCCACATCTTCCGAAGGCACATGAGTCCGTAGGCAATCCGCGACTTCACCGTGCCGATTGGAATCTCCAGCGCCTCGGCGACCTCCTGCTGCGTGAGTGATTGCAGATAGTGCATCCGCAATATTATCTGAGCCGCCGCGGGGAGGGCGGCCAGTCTCGCGGGCAGTTGAGCCAGCAGCTCTTCGTCATCGATTCCTGACTCGCCTCCGCTTAGGTCCTGAACCTCGTCGATGTGTTCAAGGGTCTGCTCTTGAGGGCGACGCGAGCGCCTGAGTGCCCGGTAAGCCTCCCGCGTCGATATTCGATATGCCCACGCCCGGACCCAGTCAATCTCGCGAACAGTTCCCAATCGGCGGCAGACGATGAACAGCGTCTCCTGCAATGCATCGGCGGCGATGTCATCATCGCGTACGATACCGCGGATATGTTCGCCGAGCTGAGGCTGCAGACGCCTTAGAAGCTCCTCGAGCGCACCGCGATCGCCGGCAGAGACAGGTCCGCCAGGCCGCCCCTTGTCACCGCGTCATCGGCGGGCAGAATCATCCAGTGCGGCGACGACCTGCGCGCCGACCCGGGAGACATGCGCGCCGAGAGCGACGAGCCCCAGCGCAACGATCGTGTAGCTGAGAACCGAAAAAATGAAAAGCAGGACGTGCGTGTTGTCAGTCCAGTTCACCTTGAGAAGTGCGACGACGAGCAGCAAACCCTCGATGGCGGTCGCGCCGAGGATTGCCAGTTTCGTCATCTGCGCATGACGTTCCATCCGGTCGAGGACGCTTGTGACGACGTCCGCACTCTTGTGTGACTGCATGGTGTTGTCCCTGGTGAGTGCCTGCGATTGTGGCCGTGAAGCACCGACGGAGTGCCGGTTTCGCAGATATGAGGCAGGGATGCAGCGAATCGTTCGGTTCCGCCGTGTACAGCG
>JBPPMU010000152.1:0-3229 GCA_051306215.1 Gemmatimonadaceae bacterium
GTGGTGAGGGACCGTACCACGATGCGAAATGTGCCGGAGGGACCGGTCCACGGTGTGACCCCATGGAGCATCAACGAAGTGCGCAGCAACACCGGCCTCATCGCGCAGGTTGGCGGCAGTTTCAGGGATGCGCTTTTCGCGACAGGCGGCTTGCGCGTTGAGCGGAACACCAGTCCGACAGGCCTGGGGGAGCTCGCCGCGTTACCGATGCTTGGAGCTACAGCCGTCAGAGACATCGGACCGGCAACGATCAAGCTTCGCTCAGCTTATGGAAAAGCGATAAGACCCGTACAGGCATCCTCATGGTCAGGGCTTCTGCTCGGCCTGCGCGGCTCGAGGCGCGGCTCGGAGCTCAAGCCGGAAGAGCAGGCGGGGCTGGAGTTCGGCGCTGATGCTTTTATCGGCAGATCGGTGGTACTTCGCGCCACGAGGTTCGACCAGAAAGCTTCGGGACTCGTGCAGCCCGTAGGCATCGCCTTCCGGACATCGGGAACCGCATCGCCTCAGCGCATCCAGACCCTGTATCAGCTCCAGAATGTCGGCGACGTATCGAACACCGGCTGGGAGCTGCAGGGCTCTGTCGAAGGCGGACCGTGGAGTCTCGGTGCAACCTTGTCTCTCGTGAGCAGCAGAGTGGATGAGCTGTCGCCGAGTTATACCGGAGATCTTCGCCCTGGCGACAGAATGCTAGAGGTTCCTTCACGAACGATCGGCCTCAATGCATCGTTTTCGCAGGGACGATGGTTCGCCTCTTCAACTCTTGCCCGTGCGTCGGACTGGATAAACTACGACCGGCTTGCCCTGTTGCGCGCGACAGCGGGGGGTAACGGGACCATAGCGATCGTAGGATCCGAGCTACGATCCTTCTGGAAGAAATACGACGGCGTGACGCGCCTCGGCGGGCGCGCCGGTGTCGGCCTCATCCGCGGAATGACGCTCACTCTCGACGGAGAAAATCTCCTCGACCAGCAGAAGAACGAGCCCGACAACATCACGATCCTCCCGGGCCGTACGATAAGCGCAGGGCTCAGTATCGCCTTCTAGAGCAGCCGTAAGTCAGCTCGGCGACCGTCAAATGCGATTGCGGATCGAGGATTTTGCGGCCTCAGGACCAGGTGCAATTGCAGATCGGCGATTAAGTGAGGGCTGAGGACCGGGGCGGGTATCGAGGACGAGGACGGAGGACCCTGTCTCTCTCCACGGTCCTCACTTAATCGTAGATCCTCGGTGGCCACTTGGTCCTGAGGCCGCAAAGGTCTTCGATCCGCAACCGCGAACAACATCACCAGACTGACCATAACGCCTCTGGTCCGGCCTTACTGCCACTCTGCAATGAAGAGGTTGGTTTCGCCCGGCGCGCTGGCGTGCCTGTTCGATGCCCAGATCAGGCTCTTCCCATCGGGGCTGAACATCGGGAACCCGTCGAACGTCTCGTCGAAGGTCACCTGCTCGAGATTGTTTCCGTCGGTGTCGATCAGGTAGAGATCGAAGTTTCCGCTGCGCGGATTTTTGAAGTTCGACGAAAAGACGATTCTCTTCCCATCCGGCGTCCACGACGGCCCGAAGTTCGCGCCGCCGAGTCGCGTGATCTGACGCTGGTTCGATCCGTCGGCGTTCATGAGCCAGAGCTCGACCCTGCTTGGCCTGACGAGGCCTTTTGCGAGAAGGTCGCGATATGTCATGAGCTCTGCCGAGTCAGTCGGATGGTTGGCGCGATAGACTATCTGCGTTCCATCGGGTGACCACCATGCACCGCCATCGTAGCCGGGAGTGTGTGTGAGCCGCCGCACATCGCTGCCGTCTGCGTTCATCGTGTAGATCTCGAGGTCGCCGTCTTTCAGCGACGTGAACACGATCTTCTTTCCGTCGGGCGAAAGGATTCCCTCAGCCGTGTAGACGTCGTAGTGGGTGAGCCGTTTCAGGTCTGTGCCGTCGCGGTTGACGGTGTAGATGTCGTAACGGTCGAGCGGCCAGACGTATCCGCTCGACGGATCGGGCTTCGCCGGGCAGCTCTCATCGTGCGCGGTCGTCGATGCGAAGAAGAGCTTCTCGCTGCCGGGAAAGAACCAGCCGCAGGTTGTCTTGCCGCGCCCGTCGGAGATCTGGCGAAGGCCCGTTCCGTCCGCGCGCATCACGTACTGCTGGTCGCATGCTCGTCCGTCGCGGGTGCTCTGGAGCGTGATCCACTTCCCGTCGGGGCTGAAGTACGCCTCGGCGTTCTCTCCGCTGAACGTTATCTGGCGGATCGACTTGAAGTGTGTCTCCCCCGGTGCGGCGGCGACGGTTCTTACCGGCGAGGTTTCGGGGGCTTGAGCTGCAGGATTTCCCGAAACGCATCCCTGCAGCAAGAGGATGATAGGGACAATTGAAAATCGCATGGGAAGAAATTAACAGAGAGACTGAGTGAGGGTCGGCACGGCGGAATCGGACCGGCCGGATGGGCGGTCTCTGTGCCAGAATCCATCAGGAGGAGGTGCAAGGGGGGTTTGACGCTTCGCTGACGGTGCCGTTTTAGTTTCTGGGATCATTGGGTAGTCGAATCGGGACAGCGGCTTTCAGGAGGATATGCAGTGATTCCAGGACCGTTAGGGGAGAAACCTCAGTTGCGCGTTTGGGCCCGGGGTCGTCTTTGGTTCGCGGGCCGCCCCGGTCGCACGTGGCAGGGTATGATATCGCTCTTGCAACAACCGATATGGTTTCTTCTAACCGCCGGGATTGCGCTCCAAGCCTGTCACGAATACTCGACGTCGCCGAAGGTGCCCCCAACGACTAAAGCACCAGTTTCTCTCAGGCCGAGAGGGGTTTCCTCCGATATGAAGAGCCTGCCGGCTTCAGAGGCGTACCTATCCGCAACGCCGGGGTCGTCGGCAACTCCAGTGGCACACTCCGAGAGCCGCCCCCGTTACTTCGGATCCTCGGGATTTTCCGCCAGCGGTAACCTCAACAGCATCTTCGACGGCTGGGGATCGAGTGTCTGGTAGACAGTGATGCTGTCGATGATCACCGGAGCTCGCACGCGTACCGCCATCAGCTCCCGCTCTGCCTCACGCGTCAGCGTCGGATAGAGGCTGAGCGTGCAGTGCGGACTGAACGTGAATCGGGCACGCTGGAACGGAAGGCCTGACGTAGCAATCCGGTCGTGCAGGATGCGCAACGGTCCGTGAGGATCCAGGGGAAGCACGATTATGTCGCTCTGCATGAACCGGAGCGGCAGCCCGAGATCCAGCGA
>JBPPMU010000153.1:0-9477 GCA_051306215.1 Gemmatimonadaceae bacterium
AGCAGCCCCGGATTCGCGAACGAATACGTGTAGCCGGAAATCCCGGTGCTCAAGCTGAGGGTCGGCGAATATTCGCTGCGCGCGGCTTTGACGTTGAGGTCAGCGACCCTCTCGCGCGAGCGCAATGCGAGCACGCCGGGATTCGCTTCGCGCGCCGAAGCAAGCAGCTCGGCGAGCGGCGGTGGTTGGTGAAGGGTCGTGAACTGCGTGACGAGCGTCACGTCGGCGGGCTGCTCGACGCCCATCTGCTGAAAGAGCCGCAGCTTCTCGATCTCTATCTGATTGCGTGCCTGAAGAACCTGGACCTGCTGCTGGCCGACCGCGACTTCAGCGCGAGACACATCGAGCGCCGTACCCGATCCGACGAGGGCGCGGGCCTGCGCCAGCACCAGCTGTCCCTGCGCCGCGACAAGGAGCGTGTCCTGCAGATTCGCGTTCTCCATCGACTGAAGAACCGCGAGATACTGCTGCGCGACGTTCGAGCGAAGCTGCTCGACACTCCCAGTGATGTCGGCTTCGACTGCATCGCGGTTCGCGCGCTGCAGCCGCGGCGCGATGAACGATGCCCGGCTCAGCCGGTAACCGATGCCGATCTGGTACTGCGACTGGTTGATGTCCGACGTCGCGCCGAGTGCGGTGCCGCCGAAAATCTGCCTTCCGCCCTGTTGCCGCTGCGCGAAGAAGCTCGCGTCGGCGCTCGGCAGGAGCTGTCCCGTCGCCGCGCGTACCGCAGCATCAGCGCTCCGCCGGTTGTTGATCGTCGAGAGGTGAATCGGGTTGTTGCGGACGGCAATATTTATCGCTCCCTGCAGTGACAGGGGTGTCCCCTGGCCAGCAGGCATGGCTGTCGTGGACTGGGCGGCTGCAAGGCCCGGGACCGCGAGCGCCAGGATGAGGCACAAACGCTTAGTCATTTTTATGGTGATGGTGGATTCACTTGTGAAGTACGGCAGTCGTTCAGAAGATGTTTCATTCATCTCACTCTGCAGCTGCCGGAGCGAGAAAGATCCTGTCACTGATCCGCGACCTGATTCTTTCATAGAGAATTCGTCCCTTCTCGGCCGTCGCAAGCGAGGGCATTCCGATAGATCCCGCGCTTGAAGTCGGAACTTTGAGCGACCCGCGGCGGTAACGCCGCAGCTCTTCGCGTGACATCATATAGTCGCGGGCAAGCTCGGGGTGTACCATCTCGGGAGCGAGGTAGAGCATTATCGAGGTGTCGACCTCGTCGCCGTGCATCGCCTCTTTCTGGCCCTCGAGCAGCTCGGAGAGATTCACTGCGTAAATGTCGACGACCCGCACCCGTGCGCCCGCTGTGATCACCGTCGCGAGCGCCTCCTGGTGCGGATCGTGAGCATGCGCGGTAAGCAGGATGAATTCCTTGAACCCGGTACCTTCCCAGGAGTCGAGCAGATCGTTGAGCATTCGATGCAGTGTTTTCTTGCGGACCGAGGCGTTGCCGGTAAAGCCGCGCTCCGAGTCGACGTTGACACCGTACTCCACTGAAGGGGCGCGCAGCACGCCGAATTCCGCCGACAGGTCGTCGGCAAGGCGTTCGGCGATGTATGTCGCGGTCCCGAGGGGCAGGTGAGGCCCATGCTGCTCGCAGGTCCCGACCGGTATTATCAGCCGCGGATCGTCGGCCATCGCCGCCTCGATCTGCATCGGTATCAGCTCCTTGATCCGCAGCGGCGCATTCTGCGGCAGCGGCACGATCGCCGCGTGAGGAGCGGGCCGCTGAAAGGGTTCGTCTGTTGCGTGGAGCGGCTGTGATTTCGAGTTCATTGGCAGGGAACGGCGATTAGGATCATGAGTCGCTCGGGCATGGCGGCACTCGTCGCGGGCGCGGCCGTCGTGGTCCTCGCGTACTGGCTGCGCGATCCACTCATACCTTATGGAAGCGATACCCCCGGCGCCAGCGATTTTTCGGGGGATTCTCCGGTGCCTGCCAATGCCGCCGGCAGGCGCGAAGACGCCATTCGTGCGATCACCAGCGCGGTCGCAGCGGAACAGCTGAGGCTCGCCTCGGTCGCCACCGCGGCGCTCGAGTCGCCGGCGGGGCCATCCGACGCCTTCGCCTATCTTCTAAAGTTACCAGATTCGCGCGACGAAGGGGTGGTTCTGATTGAGGGAGGGCAGGCCCTGGCATGGGCCGGACAGCTGCGCGCCGACCCTGCCATGACAGTGCCCGGGACGTGGGTGACATTCGATGAGTTCTACGTCGCGCTCCACGTCGTCGCGGAAAAAGGGGCACGTCGCTCGATAGCGACATCGCTCCTGCACGCTGAGCCGCCGTCCGACGAGATCGCGCATTCGCTCCAGTCTCGAATTTCCGAGAGACAGCTCGTCGATGACTTCCGGTTCGGGCCGTCCACTGACACGAGCGCCGGAAGTCTCATTACAACGGGTGAAGGCCGTCCGATAGTCCGGGTCGATGCGACGCCGGTTTCACCGGAGCAGGTCCGCTTCGCATCTGCCTCGAGGGCGCGGGGCCGCGGCGTTGCCATGCTCGGTCTGCTTACTATCCTGATGATCGCGGCCGGATGGTCAGACCGCAGAAAGCTCGAGCGTCGCGTGTTCACGCTTGTTGTCGCCGGAATCGCCGTCGCGCTGATTCCGTGGAACAACTTCTCGAATTTCTCGACCGCGTTCGACCCGGCCTACTTCTATTCGCCGCTGCTCGGACCGTTCAGCGCGAATGCCGGCTCGCTTGCGATGGTCGCGTCGCTCCTGCTGCTGGTCGTCGTCGCGCTGATAAGGGCAAGGCGGACTCGAATTCCGCCGGCTGCCGCTGGTGTCGCATCGGTCCTTCTCGTGACCGGAGGGCTATACGCGGCCCGAGTGCTTGCCGGGGGCATCGCGCTTCCGTTCATCGGGTCGACACCGGCGCTCTGGCTTCAGTGGCAGCTGCCCCTTTTCCTCCTCATGTTCGCCTCCTGGCTCGCCGCGGCATGGCTCGCCCGGATCGCTCTCGCGCGCCGCGCGCCTGTTTCGCTTCGCGCAGCCGCGATAATCGCCGTTGCCGCCGGCACCACAGCGTCGTTCTTCGTGTGGAACATCACGACCGAACAGAGGCTGCAGCTTGCGATGCGGGACGTCGCAGGGCTCGAGCGCGCCGATCCGGAAACAAGTCTGCTCCTCACAAGGTTCGGCCAGGAGCTCTCGGCATATGAGGCTCCCGGGAATCGCGCCGACCTGCTCAAGCGGTACGCCGTTTCCGATCTGGCGGCCGCGGAGGTTCAGGTTTCGCTTTCGCTATGGGACAGGTCCGGCGCACCCTACGGGACGCTCGATCTCGCTGCCCTCCGGTATGACCCGCAGGATCTCGGACAGGCAGTTGCCGCCGCCGACACCGCAGAGGGCCCGGTTCTGATCCAGGTCACCGGGCCGGCTGGCCGCCAGCTCATACTGGTTGTGGCTCACCGCGAGGGCGGGTACACGGCCGTCCTGGCGTCTCCCCGGACCAGGCTCGTTGCCCAGGACCCGTACGCCGCGCTGCTTGGCTTCCCGCAGCCGGAGCAGACCGAGCCTCCCTACGTGCTCACCCTCATGGACGTCGGTCGCCGCGCTTTGGCCCAACCCGGAAGGATGACCTGGCGGCGCGTCGGCACTGAATGGCACGGGGACCAGGTTATCGAGACGTCTCTCGGGCCGGCGCGGGCTCACGTCGAGGTCGATATCCGCTCATGGGGAACCCGGCTCGTGCGGGCTTCCCTGATCCTGATCTTCAACCTGATCTTCGCCGGAATGCTCTGGGCCCTTGGCGCGATGGCAGAGGGCGGATTTTTCAGGTGGCTGAGGAGCAGGGGATCGAAATGGGTGAGGAGCTATCGTGGTCGTCTCACTCTGGCGCTCTTTACATTCTTCGTGGTGCCCGCAGTGACGTTCGCGGGATGGTCTTACCAGCGACTCCGCGGCGACGACAGGAACGTGAGGGAGCTTCTGGTGCGGGAAACACTGGCCGCGGCTGCCGGCGAGGATCCAGGTGCGTCAGATGACCAGCACCCGGACGGCGGTACCCCGCTTTTCATCTATACCAGGGCAACGTTGTCGAGCAGCAGCGACTCGCTGTTTGCCATGATCGCGCCAGCGGGGCGGATGCTGCCTCCCCCCGTCCAGATGAGCATCGCAAACGAGGGAGAGCTGACCGCAAGCTGGCAGCATAACATCTCGAATTCGTCGGTCTTGTGGGGGTTTCGCGCTGCCACGACTCCCGGACGCACAAACTATGTGCTCGCCGCGCCCGCCAGGAGCGATGAGATTCTTCTCGACCGGCGGCGTCGCGACCTGACGATGCTCGTGCTTTTCGCCACCGCGATGGGAGGACTTGCCGCACTCTGGCTGAGCGGGATCGCGGCGCGACTTCTGGCCCGCGACCTCGAGCTCAGCAGGATCGAAGTTGCCCGCGCGGAACGGGTTCTCGCCTGGGGCGAGATGGCGCGGCAGGTCGCCCATGAGATAAAAAATCCGCTCACACCGATCCGCCTGGGCGTGCAGCACCTTCGTCGCGCGCGAGCCGATGCGCGAATTGACTTCGACCGCGTTCTCAACGAGAACGTGACGAGAATTCTCTCCGAAATCGACCGGCTCGACGAGATCGCGCGCGCGTTCAGCCGTTACGGGAGCGCGCCCGCCGACCTTCCGCCGCCCGAGCCGGTTGACATCGCTGCGATATTGCGCGACGTGATCGGACTTGAAAAAATGGGAATCGGCGGCGTGACGTGGACGTTGGAGGGAGCGGACGAACCGGTCTTCGCTATGGCGCGAACCGACGAGCTGAGGGATGTGCTTCTGAACGTCTTCGAGAATGCCCGCCTTGCTCGCGCGCGGAGCGTTGCGGCCTCGCTGACCAGTGATGAGGAGCACGCCGCGATCCGGGTCGTGGATGACGGCTCGGGGATCGCGCCATCCGCGCTTCCGCGGGTTTTTGAGCCGCATTTCTCCACCCGCACGACGGGGAGCGGTCTCGGGCTCGCCATCAGCCGGCGCCTTCTCGAATCGTGGGGCGGGGAAATGGATCTCGAAAGCGAGGAAAGCCGGGGCACAACAGTACTTATCACTCTCGACGTGGCTCGCTCGTGACAGGGGGGTCGCGGCGGACGCCCGCCGAACCTCGCAAGACGCTTTCGCTGCCGGCACACATTGCCGGATGGCAGCTTCCTCCGGGATGGTCATGGGGGGCCGAGGGCTTGATCGGTGACGAGCGGCATTATCAGCAGCTCACTGACGGCCTCGGCAGGTCTCTCTCGCTGGTTACAGCGCCAAACCACGCGCACCATCCGTGGCTTCTGTCGGAGGCGAAGCATCTCGCTCACCGCGGTCACCCGAATATTCCGACCACCTATCATTACTGGGTCGCGCAGCGTGAGACAGGTCGAGGCCCGGGTTATCTGAGGCGATGGATAACCGGGGAGACCGTGAGGTCCCATCTCGAGCGGCTCGGGACAGCGGAAATTCCGTACGTGCTCCAGGTTCTTCGGGGTGCCGGCTCGACCCTTTCGTATCTTCACGACACTGCTGCCACGCATGGCGCCCTTACTCTCGACACCGTGTGGGTCGCGCCGACCGGAAGGTTGTGGATGCTCGAGTGGCAGTGGGCTGTTCCGCGCGAGGATATCCCGCCGGGCATGCGCCCGCTCAGCCCGGGAAGTGCGGCAGCCGCGTTGAGGCCTCCTCCTGTCCGGCCCCCGGAATGGGGCGACACGGAATGGGTGCCGACTCCGGCGAGCGATCAGTGGCAGCTTGCCGCGGTCTGCTTCGCCGCGCTGACAGGCGAGGAGCCGCCGGCGCTCGACGCTCCCCCGGTCGGCCTGATTCGTCCCGAATGTCCGGCCAGCGTCGCGTCGGCAATCGCTCGCGCGCTTTCGCCGGATCCATCGCAGCGTTTCCAGTCTGTCGCCGGTTTCCTGAGGTCGGCGGACCGAGGATACGAGTCGCGCGGCGTGCTGGTCCCTGTTCGTGAGCTCGACGCGTCTCCCGGCGAGACCGAGGAATCACGGGTTCGCCGCGCCCTCGCCGATGATTACGAAGTGCTGTCGTCACTGGGATCGGGCAGCTTTGGCAAGGTGTGGCGGGTACGGGATCTCGCGCTCGAGCGGGAGGTCGCCCTCAAGGTCCTGCATCCACGCGTCGCTGCCGATGCGCGGGCGGTTGGCGCGTTCTGGCGTGAGGCGAAGCTGGCGGCGAAACTTGCTCACCCGGCGATTGTCCCCATTTACGACTGGGATTCGCGAGGGGACCTCTCCTGGTATACGATGGAGCTTGCCGACGAGGGATCTGTCGCGAGCCTGGTGATCCGGAGCGGGCCGCGCACCCTCGAGGAGGTCGCTCCGCAGGTCGAGATGATCCTCGACGGGCTCGCCGCGGCTCACTCGATCGGGGTGGTGCACCGCGACCTCAAGCCGGAGAACATCCTCATCGATCGTTACGGTCGTTGGCGGATAACCGACTTCGGCATCGCGAACGCGACGGGCGAGGATTCGATAACGAATACGGGAACTCCTGCTTTCGCAGCCCCGGAGCAGCTTCTCGGCGAACCGCACAGCTCGTCAGTCGACTGCTTCGCGCTTGCCGCGATTGTCGCTTTCGCCCTTGGCGGTGCACCACCGTTCGGTGACGGGGATGCTGCCGGGATCATTGCGCGGCAGCTGGCCGGCTCGCTCGACCTCTCGGCTTTTTCCCCTCCGGTTGCCGACTGGCTTGCGCGGGGGCTCGCGGCGAAGGAAGCCGACCGTTATGCCGACGCGACGGAAATGAAGGTTGCCTGGCGCGCCGCTGTGCGCGCTGCGAGGCGGAGAGAGAGGGCGACATGGTGGCGGCGTAACGCGCAGCCTGGTGGGACATAACCCTTTGGCATCCTTGGCTGTGGCTCTGAAATTGCAAGCCCGTGCCGTCGCTACGTGTGGGTCGCGATGATTATTCGGGAGACTCTCATTTGTCAAATGTTTACGGTGCGCGATTTCGGTATGTGCCTATCGTGACGGCGCGCCTCGAACATCTGGCGCCGAGAGAAAACCTCGATAACTTTGCCACGGGGGTTTGCCCTGTTCCATGGGACACGCCCTCACCGGCATACATCCTGCCTCACGGCAATCGCGATATCGATGTCCCGGTTGTAGTAGCTGTATCCACCATTCGAAAGAGGTAATTCACATGTCAAGAAGACGTTGGACCGTCTGCGCAATGACGGCCTTGCTCTTCGGCGGAACGGCGGCGGCACAGCAGCCGGGTACGCTGTTATTGGGCGGCTTTGGGCAGTACACCAAGTTCGACGACGCGTTGCTACTGGACAACACGTTCGGAGTCGGCGGACGGGTCGGCGCCTACTTTGCTCCTAATTGGAATCTGGAGTACGACCATTCCTACAATCGTCCCGAGCAGGAAGGGGCGGGACAGTCCGGAAAGATCTGGTACGGCCCGCTGTCAGCGCGTATTCGCTACAGCTTCCCGTTCGCCGGTCTTGCCGCGTTCCACGTGGGAGCCGGTGGTGTGCTCACGTCGTACGCCGGCTATGAGCCGAAGGAGCCGACGGGCCAGGAGCTCGTCGACATCCGCTCGAACAGTCGCAGCTACAACTACGGCGTCGAGGGCAACATCGGCTTCACTGTCGGGCTCGGCGGAATCTCGCTGCGTGTCGACGGTATCGCCGACTACATGCCCAACGGCGGCCGCATTGGCGGCACGTCGAACGCCACCTACGAAGGACACACCAACCTTCGCGCTCAGGCAGGACTCGAGCTTCGTCCGAACATCGCCTCGCTTTTCGGCAGCGGTGACATGACGAACGCCAGCCTCGCTCCCTGGGCACCGTACGCATTCTGGGACGACCTCGGCAGCGACTGGGCGCTCCCCGGAATGATCGAGCTCGGCGCCTTCGCGCAGTACACGAAGTTCGACGACAATGCACCCGGTCATCCCGATGACGACGTCGGTTTCGGCGGTCGCGTCGGTGTATTCCTTTCGGATCCGCACTGGCAGCTCGAAGCTGACGGTCAGATCACGCAGGGACTGCAGTGGGACCAGCATCAATTTGCCGGCGACATGGACTTCCAGACCTGGGCAGTCCGCATGAACTACAACATTCCGATCATGGCGAGGTCGCAGTTCATCCTCGGCGCTGGTGGAGTTCGCAGCAACTACAGCGCAGGCACGCCTGATACGAATCGTTCCTTCACCTACAACTACGGTGTCAGCGGACTCGCCGGCCTTCGTTTCGGCCTCGCGAACCGCATCGCTCTTCGTGTTGACGGCCTCGCCGAATACATGCCCGACACCGAGAACCTGAACCTGATCGCACGCGCTGGCCTGTCACTGCTCGTTGGTGGCGCCCGTCGCGAAATCATGTGCACCTACGCCGGACTCGAGAACGTTCCTGCTTCGAGCCCGCTCTGTGTGCCGCCGCCACCGCCACCGCCACCGGTTGCACCGCCAACGATGTGCCCGTACCCGGGCCTCGGTGGAATCAGAGCCAGCGACCCGGCCTGCGTAGCGCCTATGGCAATGGTAGACACGTCAGCGATCACGGCACCGATCTACTTCGACTTCGACAAGGATGACATTCGTCCGGACGCGGCCGCGACACTCGATCGCAAGATCCCGTGGCTCCAGGCCAACCCCGGAATGCGCATCCGCATCGAAGGCAACGCCGACGAGCGTGGCTCGGATGAGTACAACCTGGCCCTCGGCCAGCGTCGTGCCGCCGCCGCGAAGCGTTACCTCGTTGAGCGTGGGCTCGATGCAAGCCGCTTCGACCTGGTCAGCTACGGCGAAGAGCGCCCGATCTGCACCGAGCATGATGAGTCATGCTGGCAGCGTAACCGTCGCGATGATTTCGTTATCGTGACGATCGGCAGCGCCAGCATCGTCGTGCCCGCAGGGATGGAAGAGGAGTAAGCAGTACCGCAGCAGATTGAAGGGGGCGGGGCGCGAAAGCGCCCCGCTTCTTTTTTGTTTGTGGGGAGCAGCGGTGATCAGCCGCCTCTCCTATCGGATTGGACAGATTCAGAAATCAGGGCTCACAGATGACACTGATGTTGCACTGATGGCACCGAGAGAACGGGTCTTTTTCATTGAAAACCCTCCGTGTCATCGGTGCCGCATCAGTGTCATCCGTGAACCCTGCTTTTCGCACGATGTTTACGAGAGCGTTGCTTGCGAAATCCCGGTACCTTCGGCAATAGTGAATACCCCGTTCGTAAGAGGGTATCCAGTGGGCATTAAGGCATTAGCAATCGCTATCGTCGCAGCAGTTCTCGTCGCCCCGTCAACCGCGTTCGCTCATCCAGCGACCTCAGTTGTGATGGATGCAGTGGGCAACGTCTTCTACTCCGACCTCCACCGGGTGATGATGATTGCGCCCGATGGCCGGAGGCAGATTGCCGTCCCGAACGTCCATACTCATGAGCTCTATCTCGATTCGCAGGGCAACCTGTACGGCGACCACGTGTGGTACGAGGGAAGGCGGACGAAGAAGTGGGG
>JBPPMU010000154.1:0-2532 GCA_051306215.1 Gemmatimonadaceae bacterium
AGTTATGGCGGAGTCGGGACCCGCATGGTCGCGCGTGTCGACGGGACCACGGTCGGCATAGTGAGTGGCGGATGTCTCGAGAGTGATCTCGCCGAACATGCGCGCGAAGTTCACGTGAAGCGGAAGCCGCGTGTCGTGACCTACGACACCCGGGCCGACGATGATACCGCGTGGGGTCTCGGGCTTGGGTGCAACGGGTTGATCGAAGTCCTGCTCGAGCCGCTGACTCCTGTTGAGGCAGGTGCGGTCGGTCGGCTGCTCGAGCAGGCGTTGTCGGCGGATTCGCCGTCGGTTCTTGCGACCGCCATTGCGTCACGTGGGGGCGAGGGCCTGCCGGAGGTTGGGGCGCATGCGCTCTTCGGCGGTGTCGCTGTTCAGACCACCGGAAACTGGGGGGATCGAAAGGTGCAGGAACTGGCGCGCCTCGATGCTGGCGATGCGCTCGCGGAGGGGCGGCGCGGGCTTGTTCGCGAATATGATGGAGTATCCATCGCATTCGAGGTCGTGCGGCCGGCGGTGCGACTCGTCATCTGCGGGACCGGCCCCGACGTGGCGCCGCTGGTGACCTTCGGGAGCCAGTTAGGTTGGAATCTAACTGTCATAGACCATCGGCCCGTCGTGCCCGAGCACGAAGCGCGATTCCCCGGAGCCCAGCTCGTTGAGTGCGCCGAGCCTGAGCGACTGGCCGACTGCGTCGCGCTCGACGAGCAGGCGGCCGCTGTCGTGATGTCGCACCACTTTGCTCGCGACACTGAATACGTCAGGGCGCTGCTCGCATCCGAGGCAGCATACATCGGCGTGCTCGGGCCTCGCGCGCGATCGGAGCGGATGCTCGACGCGATCGGCGGCGAGTCCACTGACAGCAAGGAAAGGCTTTTTGCGCCGATCGGGATTGACGCGGGAGGCGATGGTCCGGAGGCGATAGCGCTCTCGATTATCGCCGAGGTATCGGCGGTTCTCGCGGGGCGGGATGGGGGTCATCTCCGGAATCGGCGTGCTCCGCTTCATAGTTGACCCAGAGCACACACTTAGCCGCAGTTCGACCGTCGTACCTTGTGACTGATAGCGCTGAATTTTCTTGCGCAGTTGCGGCCGAATGGGGCCCTTCCATACGTTTCAAACTCACCAGCGTAGAACGAGAGTTTCCTCGGACAGACGCCCATGGCTGAACTAGCCGCCTTTACTGCTGAACAGGTTTGTCGTTTGACAGGGCTCTCGCCCCGTCAGCTCGGCTATTGGGACAGGACCGGTTTCTTCCCGCCCGAGTTCCTCGACGATTACAAACGGCGGGCTTTCGGACGCATTTATTCCTTCCGCGATGTTGTCGGATTGCGGGTTGTCGCAATCCTGCGCAAGAAGTACAGCATCCCGCTTCAGGAATTGCGAAAAGTTGGTCGATGGCTCCGGGAACGTCATGAAGAACCATGGTCGTCGCTGCGCTTCGCGATTCAGGGTCGAAAGGTAGTCTTTTTCGATCCGGCATCCGGCGATGCTGTGGAACCGCGCGGGGCAGGGCAGAAAGTTTTGGCAATTGCCCTCGAGCCGATTGCCAGCCAGATGCGGAGCGCATCGGCAAGGTTGCGCGACCGGAGCCATGAGCAGATTGGGCAGATAGTCAGAAACCGTTACGTGGTCCACAACGCGTGGGTTGTGGCCGGTACCCGCATTCCGACATCGGCGATCTGGAACTACCATGAGGCGGGCTTTACACCTGCCGCAATCATACGTGAGTACCCGAGGCTTACAGCCGAAGATGTGGCGGCGGCAATTGAATTCGAGTCCCGGCGTCAACGCGTCGCCTGACCACATCCGGCAGCCGGATTCCTCGCAGTGCTGCTCCTCATTGACGAAAACGTTCCACTCTCAGTAGCGAAGTTGTTCATTGCTCGCGGCCACGACGTACGATTCGTGCGTGACCTGCTTGCGGCGGGCAGCGCTGATCCCGTTGTTGCAGCAATTGGTGACCGACTGTCGGCGATCGTAGTTACGTGGGATCGCGACTTCGAGCGCCTGGTTAGCCGTATGCCGGAAGGCAATCGCACGCGGTTTCGACGGCTCGGACGTATCAGCTTTCGCTGTAATGAGGTAAAAGGACGACAGTTGCTCGAGAAGTGGATTGAAATGATCGAATTTCAATACGAACGCGCACTTTCTGGGGCAGATTTCAGGATGATGGTTCAGATACAGGAGAGTGGAATCAAGTTCCTGTGACCTGCGCGGTTACTCGTCTGCCCTCAAAGGCTCACGGCTGTGTCCCCAGCCAGACGAGAATCGCAAAGCATCCCCGCCCTCGAACCTCTGCTGGCATCTGAGAGGACCCTTGATACACCTCGAGCGCCTCTATCTCATGAACCTTGATGGTGCCGAGCTGCTCAACAGTCGCGGGCTGCCCGTCGATGAGAACAACCGGCTCCTGTCCCGCGGCGGATAATCCAGGCAACGAGCGTCCTGTGCAGCGCTGCGAGCGGATCATCCACTGGCTGCTGCTGAGACGCACTCTGACTCCAGGAATCCCCTGCAGGAGCTGGGGCA
>JBPPMU010000155.1:0-2439 GCA_051306215.1 Gemmatimonadaceae bacterium
ACCGATTGTGGTCAGAGCGAACGCCCCGCCTGGACTGACATACTTCGTGCCCTCACCCTTCCAGCCGCCGCGGAGACCGATATACGCCCCCGTCATGCCAAGGCCGACGGCGGTCCCGGCCACCGTCAGACGAGGATCGGTCTTCTTGATGTGCTTGAAGGCGTCGGCATCCGCACTCTTGCAAGACAGCGCCAGTGACGCCACGGCAACCTGGGGTGCGGCACGGATAATTGAGACACTCGGCTGAGGTAAATTGAACCTCAACCGGAGTGTCAGAGATGACGAATGATGAAGGGCGCAAGCCCGAAGGGACGCCGGAGCGCTCCCCCAAAGCTGGCGCAGGCGTCCCTTCGGGCGTCGATGTTAACGGGCCGAAGCGTAATTCCGTCAGGCGTAAGTTGGCGGTCGTATCACGGCTGTTGCGTGGCGAGCCGTTGGAGCTTGTGGCCCGGGAGACGAATGTCACCGTCGCCAAGCTGACCGAGTGGCGCGACCGCGCACTTTCTGGAGCAGCAACAGCCCTGAAAGAGCGCGAACGTGATGACCGCGACGACGAGATCGCCCGGCTGAAATCCAAGGTGGGCGAGATCACCATGGACAACGAGCTGCTCTACACCAAGATCGCGGCGATGGAGGGCAAGCGCCCTTTGGCGCACAGGAGGTCGAGACGATGAGTCAGACGCTCTCGCCCTCCGTTGCTCGCTGTTATGGTCTGGCGCGTGTTGCGCGCGTGTGGAGTATCTCGCGCGCCAGCATCTATCGCTCTCTCAAGGAGCCGCAGCCGCATACGACCAAGCGCCGTCCTGGTCCGGTCGGCGCATGTTCGGACGCTGAATTGGCAGATCAGATCCGCAGGCAAATAGCCGCCTCCCGCTTGCACGGGGAGGGCTACCGCAAGTTATGGGCGCGATTGCGCTTTGCCGGCGTTCGCGCGAGCCCCCGCCGTGTGCGACGGGTGATGCGGAAGAACGGCTTGCTCGCGCCTCATCGCGTTGGGCGCAACGAGGCCAAGCCGCACGATGGAACGATCGTCACCGACAAGGTCAATGAAATGTGGGGCACCGACATGACGCAGACGATCACTGTCCGAGAAGGCCGGGCCAATGTCTTCGTTGCAGTGGAACACGCCAACTCGGAAGTCGTCGGCATTCATGCATCGCGATCGGCCAACCGCTTCGAGGCGCTGGAGCCGGTACGCCAGGGCGTGCATCGGTGCTTCGGAGCCATCGCGCCCGGCGTGGCGCGTGGATTGAAGCTGCGTCACGATCACGGATCCAACT
The DNA here is from genome assembly GCA_051306215.1 of Gemmatimonadaceae bacterium. Classification (GTDB taxonomy): domain Bacteria; phylum Gemmatimonadota; class Gemmatimonadetes; order Gemmatimonadales; family Gemmatimonadaceae; genus UBA4720. Next base: position 1,281 of record JBPPMU010000155.1, read on the forward strand.
ACATGTCCGTCGATTTCCAGGACGAGATCGAATGCCTGGGGATCGAAGCGTCGCCCTCGTTCGTGCGAGAGCCCCAGGGTAACGGCGTCGCAGAACGCTTCATCCGAACCTTGAAGGAGAATCTACTTTGGGTACGGACCTTCGACACCATCGAAGAACTGCGAGCCGCGCTCGTCGAGTTTGCCTCTCGCTACAACGAAACTTGGCTCGTCGCCCGGTACGGCTATCGTACCCCAGCCCAGGTGCGAGCTGATCAATGCCGACTTGATCAGATCGCTGCGACCGATCTAAAGTTGGCAGCCTAAATAGGCTCAGCCGAGTGTCTCAAATCCGGGCCGCAGTACAAAGGGAGCCATTCTGAAAGGGTGGAGCACTGGACGGCATCTCAATCCTGCATTGGACCGACGCCAAAATGCCCGTCGGCATCCACACTCAGATGGCACCATCCGTTCGGATGGAAGCGGCTCCCTTGTGATCGCTCGCACGTCCGAGGGCGCTCTCAAGCGAACTCCTCAATTTCTTTGCGGCTCCGCTGTAGGCCTCCTCCAAGGTCGCCCCTTCGTGGCTGACTGCGATCGGCTGACGGCCGGCTGGCCGAGCCTCCATGAGGCAGCGCTTGTCGGCGCTGCCGGACTTCCCAGCGTTCTCGTCGCTCAGGTGGATCTCCACCCGGGTGATCTGATCGCTGAACCGGCTCAGCGTGGCGTTGACCTCGGCCTCGATCTGACCGGCGAGTTCGTCGCGGCCTTCGATGTTGTCGTCGGTGTTGACCTGAATTTGCACGGGAGTTCTCCTGCATTCATATGGCGTGGTCGAAAATCGGCTATCACGCTGCGTAACGGAAGATAGCCGCGATCTGGAACCCCTCCGGGAGTTCTTTCTCCTTGGCGCCGATGACCTCGCCGCCCTGCCGCAAGGTGAGACCGACAACCTCGTCGAGGACGTCATAAGTCGCGGCGTCGGCTTTCTCGCGCGGTGCAATGGACTCAGTCCCGTCGGTCAACGTCCCATAGATCTCGCGATCGACGGCGACGACGAGCGACTCGACCCGCCCTTCCTGCGCCGCAAGGGTAATCTCGGTCACATCGAAGCTAGGTCCAGTTGTTGATCAGATGCTCCGGCGAGCAACTTGATCACCAAGTTCTCCAGCGCGATAACG
>JBPPMU010000156.1:0-3466 GCA_051306215.1 Gemmatimonadaceae bacterium
TCCGCACGCCGTTGGCCGAGCCGGTGCTTCGCGATCCCGAGCGACTGGCCAGAATCCTCGCAGTCACGCCTCTCGGCCGGGTCGGCGAACCGGAGGAGGTCGCGCCACTCACCGCGTTTCTCTGCATGCCCGCAGCCTCGTACATCACCGGGCAGGTGATCGGCGTCGACGGCGGTTTCGGGGTGGCGGGGGTTTTCTCCTAGCCCTCCTGGCTGGCCCGGCCTTATGTCGCCCCTCTCCCTCCCAAACCGTCTCTTTACTCCTGGCTCGAATGGAATAGTTCGCTCCGTCGGCCATCGAAGCGAACTTCAGATTCGATTCGGTAAACTAGGGCGGCCCGATCGATGTCGATGAGCTTTGTTAGGTCGCCAGCAGGCGCACGCCCGTGGTCCAGTGCCTGAGCAAGATCCGAAGGTTGTGAATTGCACAGATAAATGACCACTCAGTTTTCACTTTCGATAGGCCTGTGGCCGCTGCACGTCGGTACTCGAGAACCTGTTTGATGATCGCAAAGGGGCGCTCGGCGAGCGTGGCTCGTATTCTGATGTGTGCTCGACCCTGGGGCGTCTTGCGTTTGAGCTTCTGCCGCATGACCGCTTCGTGATGCGGGCCGATCTCCACCGAACGTCCTTTTTTCGATTGCGTGCAGAGGTTTCGGACCGGACAGGCTTCAGACGCGGCGCAGCGGTAAACCGCAACGATCCGTCCGCCACCCTTGTTCTTGTTGCTCTCGAAATGAAGTGCTTCCCCGCGTGGGCAGACGACCACGTCTCGCTCTCGATCAAAGGTGAACTTGCTTGCGTGATACTCCTGGGAACTGCGTGATTCTTCGTCCGCCGGACCGGCAGCCAGGGTCACCGAGTATCCCTTCTGCTCGGCTTCAGCGATTGCTGATTCGGTGTTGTACCCACCGTCCGCAACCGTCTCTTCGGCCACTCGACCCCACTCGTGGTGGAGTTGATCGAGCATCGGGATGAGTTGTCGCTGGTCGTACGCATCCGCCACGACATCGTTGTGGACGATCATCTTGCTCTGATCGTCGACCACAGACTGGCCGTTGTAGCCGAACTCGACCACACCGTGATTCTTGACCAGATTCGCCTCCGGTTCGTGCGGATGCAGATGATTCTCGCTCCGTTGATCGAGCCGATCGAGCGCTCCACGGATCGCCATCTGCAACGCCTGCCTATCGATCAACCGTTCCGGGAGCCGGTATTCGCCACGATCCGTTTCTCCGTCGGCCAACGCCCGCTCGAGTTCCTTGATCTCACGATCAAGATCCGCCAGGCGCTTTTCCAGATCCTTCCGATGCCAAGCAGTCCGCTTCGAGGACCGCGCTGTGATCTTGGTCCCGTCGAGCGCATGCAGGACGAATCCGACGCAACCGATCTCATACCCGATCTTGACCGACTGCCGGAAAATCTGGCGAATCGCCTGCCGATTGCGATCCCAGAAGCGCCATAACGTGTTGTGATCCGGCTCATGTCCGCCAGTCAGCCAGAGCAACGACAGGTGCTCACGGCAGGCTTTCTCGAGCCGTCGCGCGGTCCGGATGCGGTTCATATAGCCGTAGATCCAGACCTTCAGCAACATGTCGTTGGCGTAGTTCGGCCGTCCTTCGTCGCTCTTCCGCTCGGCAAATCCAAGCTGCTCGAGATCCAGCGAGTCGACGAACTCCCGAATGAATCGGGCCGGATGATCCGGCCCGACCCAATCCTCTAAGCTGGGAGGGAACAAGAACACCTTCTCGTAGCCGGCGTACTTTTCCATGCGTGCCTCCGAACTCCGCACGTTTATTATATACGATAAAGCGCACGATTTGAGACGGTTTGCTCCGGGAGAGGGAAGCGCGAAGCGCGGGTGAGGGTCGTGCGACATGCAAAGGCGGGCGGCATCAGGGAGACCGCTCACGCCGTGGGGACCAGTTCTCGCGGCGGTCAACCCTCACCCAGCGCTCGCTGTCGCTCGCGCTTTCCCTCTCCCGGAGGGAGAGGGGCGACGGTTCCCCTCGTCTGCGAGCGGCGATTCGGGGGGCGCGGCAGCAGAGCCTGTGAAAAAGAGGGAACCGCCGGGCGGGTGGCGGCGGCGTTTCCCTCTTTCCACCAGGCCTGACCCACTGGAACGTCTGAGGGTCCAAACCTATGAATCACCAACGGTCCGCGCCCCACGCGACTGCACGACCGGGACGTTGCGCACGGCTACGGCGATGGCGAGAGCGGCGGCCATGATCACCGCGCCTCCATAGAACGCACCGGCCGCCTCGGCAAGATCGTAGAGAAACCCCGCCAGCAGCGGTCCGATGAAGCGGGCCAGTGATCCGACGGACGTGGCGAGGCCCAGCAGGCTTCCCCGCTCGTTCTCGGGCGCGACCCTCGACACGAGCGACGTGAGTGCCGGATAGCAGAGCCCCTGCCCGACGGCGATGAAGAATGCGACTCCGTAGAGGAGGGGGACGCGCCAGATCGAGGGAACCAGCGCAAAGCCGAGGGTGAACGCAGCCGCTCCGACGATGATGACGCGCTTCTCTCCCATACTGGTGACGAGACGCCCGATCAGACCGCCCTGGATCCCGGCGACGATCACTCCCATGAAGAGGAAGAAGTACGCCATATCGAGCTGCGAGAAGTCGAAGCGATCGCGCGCGTGCAGCGTGACGCTGATCTCCATCCCGGAGACGGCGAGCAGTGTGAGAAAAAGACCCGACATCAGCGAAGCGAGAAGGCGGCTGTGGAAGATCTCACTCCAGAGCCTGCGGTCGAACTGAGGCGGCAACCCCGAGCGGGGAACCAGGTTTGGCGGTTTCGACTCGGCAAGTACCGCCAGCGCAACGAGGAACGCGGTGAACGAGAGCCCGGCGGCGACGAGTCCCGGCAGCAGATTCCCCGGGAGCCCGCGTCCCGTCCCGATCTCCGCGAGAATCCCGCTCATCGGAGGACCCAGGATGAACCCGAGCCCGAAGGCGGCACCGATCAGACCCATGCCGCGCGCCCGCTGCTCGGGAGGTGTCGAATCGGCGATGTAGGCCTGAGCGGTCCCGATATTCGCGCCGCCGATGCCGGCGATCACGCGCGAGATGAAGAGCACCGTCAGACTCCGCGTGAACGCGAACAGGAGATACCCGGTGAAGCTCGCGGTGAGACTGATCAGGATGACCGGCCTCCGCCCGACGCGGTCCGACAACCTCCCCCACACCGGAGCGAAGAGGAACTGCATGATCGAGTAGACGCCGACCACCGCGCCGACCACGATGCCGCTCGCCCCGTACTCGCGCGCGTAGAACGAGAGGAACGGGATGACCATCCCGAAGCCGATCAGGTCGATGAATACGGTGAGAAACAGGACCGCGAGGGAGGCCTTTCGCATCTAGTGTCCTGTAACGGCGAATTCGATAGCACCGTTACGCGTAACCCTCCGGGCTGGTGGCGGTTGCGGAGCGATCTCTGCGTCGCTCGTCGTCAACGATGGC
>JBPPMU010000157.1:0-6280 GCA_051306215.1 Gemmatimonadaceae bacterium
TTTTTGCTGTCGAGACCGGTCGAGGTGTAGTGGTGCGCGGCTGGTGCTGACATGGTTTAGTGGTGCTCCGGCTCGAGCGGGCTCAGGAGCCAGCTGTACAGTGCAACGACCATGATGGCCGCGCCGAGGAAGGTTAGAGCCATTGTTGTAATCAGACCGCAGAACATTGTCACCATCGCAAGCGCGACTATCATCGGCTTGACTGTGCTGTACGGAAGCACGATGCCGAGCTCCTCCGACGTCTTGCCTTCCTGCGAGTTGATGCGGGCGCTCTCGGCGTCCTTTTCAGTGCCTTCCCAGAGTGGATAGCGGGAAGTGACGGTCGGCAGAACCGCGAAATTGTACTCCGGAACCGGAGAGGGAAGCGTCCACTCGAGCGTTCCCGCACCCCACGGATTCGAACCCGCGATCTCCCCTCGCTTGCGGCTCATGAAGAAATTCCAGACGAAGATGGTTGTCGCGAGAACGAGCATGTACGCGCCGATGCTCGAGATCAGGTTGAACGTGTCCCAGCCCTGTCCCGAGTCGTACGTGTAGATACGGCGCGGCATTCCCAGCATTCCCGAGAAGTGCATCGGGAAGAACGTGAGATTCATCGCGATGAAGTTCAGCCAGAAATGAATGTTGCCGAGCCGCTCGCTCATCATCCGGCCGGTCATCTTCGGGAAGTAGTAGTAGATGCCGGCGAATATTCCCATTATCGACCCGCCGAACAGCACGTAATGGAAGTGGGCGACGATGAAGTAGGTGTCGGTCTGCTGGAGGTCGGCCGGTGGCGAGGAGTGCATGACGCCCGAGATACCGCCGATCGTGAACAACGCCACGAGGCCGATCGCGAACTTCATCGCGGTCGTGAACCTCAGCTGGCCCTGCCACATCGTGCCCAGCCAGTTGAAGATCTTGACCCCTGTCGGGATCGCTATGAGCATCGTGCTCACCGCGAAGATACTGTCGGCTATCGGCCCCATGCCGACGGCGAACATGTGGTGAGCCCACACGCCGAACCCGAGCACGCCGATGAGAATGCCCGAGTACACCATCACCGGATAACCGAACAGCGGCTTCCGGGAGAACGTTGGCAGGACCTCCGAGACGAGCCCGAAAGCGGGAAGAATCAGGATGTAGACTTCGGGGTGGCCGAAAATCCAGAACAGGTGCTGCCAGAGAAGCGGATCGGCGCCGGCGGCGACTGCGTAAAACTGGGTGCCGAAGAACCTGTCGAACAACAGGAACACCAGCGCGACGGTGATCACCGGGAATGCCAGGATCACGAGGAACTGGACGACGAACGACATCCACGTGAACATCGGCATGCGCATCAGCGTCATGCCCGGAGCGCGGAGGTTGATGATCGTCGTTATGAAGTTGAAGGCTGCCGCAAGCGATGACACGCCGAGGATCTGGAGGCCGATGACCCAGAAGTCGATGTTGATGCCGGGCGAGTAGTCGCGGGTGGTGAGCGGAGTGTAGCCGAACCAGCCGCCATTAGGCGCGAGCTGGAAGAAGATCGGAACCGTTATGAAGATTCCGCCGAACAGATAGACCCAGTAGCTGAACGCATTGAGACGCGGGAACGCAACGTCGCGGGCTCCGATCTGCAGCGGAATCAGGAAGTTGAAGAACGCCGCGGAGAGCGGCATGATGGCAAGGAACACCATCGTCGTGCCGTGCATCGTGAAGAGCTGATTGTACATCTCGGCTGAAACAAGCTGGCCGTTGGGGCCCTGGAGCTGCGCCCTGATGACCACCGCCTCGAGCCCGCCGATGATGAAGAAGCAAAGCGCCGTATACAGATAAAGAATGCCGATGCGCTTGTGATCAACAGTCGTGATCCAGCCCCAGATCCCCGAATGGGGATCCGATGGCCTGGTGTCTGACGAGATCGATGTCGGCACTGCTGTCGTTGCCATTTCCTTATTTCCTCTACTTCAGCGACATCAGGTAGGCGACGATGTCAGCGATCTGCTGATCGTCGAGCCCACCGGTCGTAACAGTTCTCTTGAGCTGCGGGTCGTACTCGTTCGCGCCCATCGTCGGCATGATCGACCCGGGCTTCATCGCCCGGGTGTTCTTGAGCCACAGTGCCAGGTATGCTGGAGTGTTCGGGAAGCTGCCGGCCCCGATCGTCGAGCGCGACCCGAAGTGCGTCAGGTTCGGCCCGATAACGCCGACCGACATCGGATTGCCGGTTATCACGTGACAACCGATGCACGCGGTAGTGTTGTACGCCTGCATCCCGCGTGCGGCATTGCCTGTAAGACCTTTGGAAAAGGTGAGGCCGCGCGGCAACGCTGAGTTTGGCCTTGCATAAGCGAACTCGGGCTGATGCTCAGGGAACGTGTAGCCGGCGGCAAGCTGCGCCGTCGCTCCGTCTCCGATGGGAGCCGGTGCGGGGATGCTGTCAGCGCCAGGAACGACGCTGCCCGCCGCGGCCGCAACGGCTCCAAATGCTGCAGGCTGCTTCTGGCCGGCGACCCAGCTCTCGAACTGCTCAGGCCGCACGGTGAACACACGGAACCGCATGTTCGCATGCGACGCCCCGCAGTACTCGGTACAGAAGCCGTTCCAGACCGACGGGCCGAGTGTCGAGTCGGGCGTAAACCAGATGTAATTAGTGCGGTTCGTCACGACGTCGCGCTTTCCCGCAAGCTGCGGGACCCAGAACGAGTGAATCACATCGGCCGAGGTGAGCTTGAAGTTCACCGTACGGCCAACCGGCAGATAAATCTCGTTCGCGGTGACGATGTTGTATTCCGGATACTTGAACTCCCACCACCACTGATGTCCGATCACCTCTATCTCGAGCGCTCCCGCAGCGACCTTTGACTGCGTCTCGAAGATCACCCGGACGGTCGGGACCGCGATGAAGATGAGAATGACGGCGGGGATGAGGGTCCACGTCACCTCGAGCAGCGCGTTTCCGTGAGTCTGCGGCGGAGTTGTGTCGTCGTTCGGCCTGCGGCGGTAGCGGAAGATGACGTAAATGAGCGCCAGCTCGACGAGCACGAAGACTATCGTGCCAAGGAGCAGGAGACGGTCCCAGAGGAAATCGATCGATCGAGCGAACTCCGACCTGGGCTCGAAAGTCGTATTGGGGTATTCGCCGGCGCACGCGGCCAGCGCCAGTGCGGCCAGTGCAATGAAACCAAAAGACGTGAGCTGGCGCAGGCGGGAATTGCCTTTCATTCAAAATCCCTTAAAGCCGTTGTTTCGAGAGCGCCAGCCTGACCGTCAGTTGGCGCTCTGCCGTGTGAAAAACCGCTGAAAAGCTAACCACTGCGGCCCTGCAGGGCGAGTCACGGTAACGCCCTTTCGCTACATCAGTCGCGGCGACGTCATCGTATCAGGATTGAGCGCGAGATCGAGTTCCTCCCTCGTCATCAGCCCCCGTTCACAGACAAGGTCGTAAACTCCCCGTCCCGAATCGAGCGCATCCCTCGCTATCTCAGTCGCGGTTTCGTAGCCGAGTATCGGAACGAGCGCAGTGACGATGCCGATCGAATTCTCGACGAAGAAACGCATCCGCTCAACGTTCGCCGTGATTCCCTCGACACAGCGGCTCTTCAGCACCTCGCACGCCCTCGACAGGATAATGAGCCCCCTCAGCAGGCGGAAAGCAATTATCGGCTCGAAGACATTGAGCTGAAGCTGGCCGCTCTCGGCCGCCATCGTGACGGTGACATCACCCCCGATGATGTCGAAGCAGACCTGGTTGACCATCTCGGGAATTACCGGATTCACCTTGCCAGGCATGATAGAGGAGCCCGGCTGCATCGGCGGAAGGTTTATCTCCCCGAGCCCGGCCCTTGGCCCCGAGCTGAGGAGGCGAAGGTCATTGCAGATCTTCGAGAGCTTCACCGAGCACCGCTTGAGGACCCCGGAAAGCTGGACGAAGACGCCTGTGTCTGACGTCGCTTCGACGAGATCGGGCGCAGTGATGAGCTGGAGGCCGGTAATCCGTGAAAGGTGGCTCCGCACTGCTTCCGCATATCCATGGGACGCCGTGATGCCGGTGCCTATCGCAGTCGCACCCATGTTTATCTCACGAATCAGCGATTCCGCCTCCGTCAACCTGTCGACGTCCTCGAGGATTGTATGCGCGAATGCCGTGAATTCCTGGCCGAGGGTCATTGGTACCGCATCCTGAAGCTGGGTTCTCCCCATTTTCAGGTGCGACGCGAACTCCTCGCCCTTCAGCAGAAAGGCGCCGGCGAGACCCCCCATCGCCCCCTTCAGCTCCTCGATGCTCGCGTGAAGAGCGAGCTTCACTGCGGTCGGATATACGTCGTTCGTCGACTGGCTGAGATTAACGTGGCCGTTCGGGTGAATGACTCCGTATGCGCCCCGCTCGCTCCCGGTCAGCTCGAGCGCGCGGTTGGCGATGACTTCGTTCGCGTTCATGTTCGTCGAGGTGCCCGCCCCACCCTGGATCATGTCGACCCGGAAGTGCTCGTGGTGAAGCCCGCCCCGGATCTCCCTGCAGGCGGCGATAATCGCTCCGGCGATCACAGGGTCGAGAATGCCAAGCTCGCGATTCGTTTCAGCTGCGGCCTCCTTCACCGCCGCCATTGCAGTGATGAGCGTCGGGAAAGCGCGCAGCTCGACGCCGCTTATCACGAAGTTCTCCATTGCCCGCAACGTCTGGATGCCGTACAGGGCATCCTGAGGCACGTCGCGTTCGCCAAGGAGATCGTGCTCGCGCCTTGTTGAAGCCGGCATCCCGCTGACCTGCAGCTCAGGTCGGGCGATTGGATCGGGGTTCTTCATATGTGGCGTCAAGCTACAACCTTGCCGTACGTTCATGAAGCGATTCCCATCTCCCAGGGCTCTCGAAAATGAACGAAAGCAAGACAATCAGCCGCCGCGATTTCGTGCTCGCGGGAGCGGCCGCCGGAGCTTCGATTGTACTTCCGACGAGCGCGGGGGCAGCGAAAGTCACCGAAGCCCCGCACGTGATGCTGCGGCGTGCCGCCACGCCCCTGATTCTGGCCTCGGGCAACGGCGCCCGGTTCAAGAATGGCGGCAATCAGACCGCCGTCGAGAAGGCCTTCGAGATGATGACATCGGGCGCGGACGTCCTCGACTCGCTCATCGCCGGTGTCAATATAGTGGAGCTCGATCCCCTCGATGACAGTGTCGGGTATGGCGGGCTTCCGAATGCGGATGGCGTCGTCCAGCTGGATGCATGTGTGATGCACGGCCCCCGCCGCCGCGCCGGTGGAGTCGCTGCCCTCGAGGGAGTGAGAACCGCCTCGAATGTCGCGCGCGAAGTAATGCAGCAGACAGATCACCACCTTCTCGTTGGGAAGGATGCGCAGAGCTTCGCGCGCCGTCTCGGGTACGCGATCGAAGACGACCTCAACACGGAAAACTCACGAAAGAAGTGGCTCGAGTGGAAGCGGCGAACCGATCCGCTTCATTACCTCGATCCCGACAAGCGCGCCGATGCGGAGCACCGCGTACGCATCGCGATGGCTGCGGAGGGAATTCTCGACGCCGAGCACATGTACGGCACCATCAACTGCAACGGAATCAACTCGAATGGTGAGATCTGCGGAGTCACCACCACGAGCGGTCTCGCCTGGAAAGTCCCGGGTCGAGTTGGCGATTCGCCGATACTCGGTGCCGGACTCTATGTCGACCAGGAGGCCGGCGCAGCCGGATCGACAGGCCGGGGAGAGGCAAATCTCTACAACCTCTCATGTTTCATGATCGTGGAAAACATGCGCCGCGGAATGCATCCCAAGGATGCAATGGTCGATGCCTGCCGGCGGATTCAGAGGAACACAGTCGAAAAGCGCCTTCTCAACTCGAGAGGTTTGCCGAATTTTGGTATCAGCTTCTATGGTTTCGACAAGCAGGGGCGATTTGCGGGAGTCTCGATGTACGCGGGCGGGAGTTACGCGTTATGCGATTCAAATGGTACTCGCGTTCTGACGACGGAGCCGCTGCTGGAGGGAAAGGGGACCGACTGAGGGAACGACGGGAAATCAACGCGAGTCGCGGGTTTCCAGTCCTGAGTTTGTAGGACTCAGCGGGGTCGGACAGGATTGGCGGCTTCCCAGGGCGAACCATCCCCGAGTCGGAAGCTCCCCGCCATCTGCACTACTTTTCTCGCAACCGCTCCAAGCTGTCCCGCCGCCGCGGCAATCTGGTCGATATTCCCGCTCTGCTCATCGCTCGCCGCAGCAACCTGGTGAACGGCGCTGGCAAATCCCTGGGTGCCGAGGGCAAGGTTGTCGAGACGGTTTGTCATGTCGACCACGAGGCGGCCTGACTC
>JBPPMU010000158.1:0-14795 GCA_051306215.1 Gemmatimonadaceae bacterium
ACCTGTGGAGACACTCCCTCCCGCGTTTCGCGGAGGGGCGGGGGAGGCGATGCGAACCTGCGCGCCATCACTGCCTGCGGAGTCGCGCCGACGAATGGCGGTATTCCAGCGATCATCTCGTATGTGACGCAGGCCAGCGAGTAGATGTCGCTTCTCGCGTCGAGGTCTCCGTCAGCGAGAGCCTGTTCCGGACTCATGTACGCCGGAGTGCCGATCGCCACCCCGGTCGACGTCAGCCGATCCTCCGCCGATGCGATGATCGCGCGGGCTATCCCGAAATCGAGAACGTAGACCGACTCTTCGCCGACGAGAATGTTACCCGGCTTGATGTCGCGGTGAACGATCCCGAGCCGGTGCGCGTAGGTCATGGGCTCGATCACGGCATTCGTGATGCGAACCGCTTCCTCCACGGGAAGCTGCTTCACCCGGTCGAGCCGCTCGCGGAGGGATTCCCCCTCCACGTAAGTCATGACATAGAAGGGAAGGGTGCCAATCACGCCCGAGTCGAGAACCTTCGGGATGCGCGGATGATCGAGCTCCGATGCGAATGCGATCTCGCGGAGAAATCTCTCGACTATTACAGCGCTGCCGAGCTCCTCCCGGAGGACCTTTACCGCGACCCTGTCCCGCGTCATTGAGTCGGTGCAGAGGTAGACCGTGGCCATGCCACCGCGACCGAGCTCACGCTCGACGGTATATCTCTCCGCGATTATAGTGGGAGGCGGAGTCTCCCGGGATTTTGGGTTCATGCCGGACGTCAAACCGAGACACCTCGCCACAAGTGGATCAGTGGGCTGCCCGCCCGGAGATACGACGGCGGTAGCATAGTGAGGGGCGAAAAGGCTTACCGCAATAGCGCGCACTACATCCTTTCAAAACCCTATTGCTGTGGAAGGCTCGACTCTACCTGGTTGCCTGATAAGGCAGAGCGCGCCGCCTTGCGAGAAGTGTCGTGAACGCGATGCCGCTCATTCCGATGATCAGGAGCCCGGCGCCGGGTACCGTCGCGGAATCGTGCTGAGGAAGAAGCTTAACCGCAGATTGCGAGGCCGTTACCGCGAGGACCGCGGCAGGCGCAGGCGTGTCAGTCTCCTGAGATGTCACCGGCACCACAGGCGGCAACGGACCAATCTTTTCGATGTAGGCCCGGTACTGCGCAGGGAAGACAGCCACGTGATAGTGCGGCGGGAATCGCTCCCGCGTCACGTCGAGCACTCCCCTGTTCTCCAGCTGGAGAAGAACACTCTCGAGCCACTGCCGCGCCTTCGCATCCTGCGGCACCCGGAAGTCAACGGCCATCCCGGCCGGGTGCACCGAGAGCTGGTGCGCGTTGCGGGGCTGCTGCGAAGTCGGTCTCGTCAGGCTGGTGACGACGAGGGGCGTTCCGTTCGCCTCATGGTACTGCCGGCCGAGGCGCTCCAGGAACAGCTTGACCTCGGGTACGCCAAACGGGTATGACACCTGATGCAGCGTGAAGTGCTGGCTCGACTCGATACGCTCGAGCCCGCCCTTGTCGAGCAGCTCCTGCACCTGGGCCGCATCAGAGATGAACTCGAGGTCGCCTTTTACTGCGACCGCGTGCTGGCCGCGCATCGACGAAACGGATCCAGTCAACTTGCCCGCGGCATCCGCGACGGATGGTACTGCGAGAAGCGCGGCGAAGCCGGCAACAGCAATCAGATTCGATTTCATTTCGCGCCTCCCGTGAAAGGGTGCAATACCGAATTGTCCGGGATGACCGGGCAGCGTTGATAGGGAGGCCGTCTAACCTCCACGCCCTCATATGTTTATACGCCCTCGAGAGGCGAAATGTTGCATCTGACGCAGAAAAGAGCATATTTGTGATGTCGCTTGACCGCGACCACCCCACACCCGTATCGTGGCGCGCCATATGACCGTACCCACCGGCGCGACGAAGGAATTCGAAGGGCGAAGGCGCAACGGGACGGGAAGCCGCAGGACTCGTCTGGGTCTGGTGCTGGCGCTGGCCGCCTTCCTCGCCATTTACGCCACCCCATTCGAGTCGCTTACGCCGCAGGCGCACTCACTCGCCGCCATCATGGCGGCCGTCGTCGTACTGTGGGTGTCCGAAGCGCTTCCAATGCCGGTTTCGGCACTCATCGGCGCCGCTGCATGCGTTCTCCTGCGTGTCGCGCCGGCACGCGATGTCTTCGCGCCTTTCGCGGACCCGCTGATGTTCCTGTTCATCGGGTCGTTCATGATAGCGAAAGCGATAATGCTTCACGGCCTCGATCGCCGCATTGCATACGCGGTGCTGTCGCACCGCGCAGTGGGCTCGAGTCCGACGCGCATACTCATCGCTTTCGGCGGAGTCACGGCGCTCATCTCGGCCTGGATCTCGAACACTGCCACAACCGCCATGATGTACGCGATCGGCATGGCCATTCTCGCGTTCATGGCGGAAGCGGCGAAGAAGGAAGGCCGGACTCTCAGTCCCAGTTATGCGGCCTCGCTGATGCTCATGACGGCGTTCGCCGCATCGATTGGCGGAATCGCGACGCCGATCGGAACTCCGCCCAACGTGATAGGCACCGGATTCATCCGCCAGCTCACCGCGACGGAGCTTCCTTTCTTCTCGTGGATGGTGATCGGCATCCCGGTTGTCATCGTTCTTCTCATCGTGCTGCTGCTCACACTCGGCCGCTCGGCGCGCGATGCAGTTGGCTCGCGGGACAACGCGGAAATGCTCGCGCGGCAGCATAGTCTGCAGGGAGCGTGGAGCACTGGCGAAAAATCGACACTCCTGGCTTTCAGCGTCACGGTGATCCTGTGGGTCACGCCGGGCGTGCTCGCTCTGGTATTCGGTGACTCGAGCGCTCCTTACCGCGCAATGGTCGCGCGCGTGCCTGAAGGAGTCGCTGCGCTGATCGGCGCGACGCTGCTGTTCATCCTTCCCGGCAACCAGAGCGGTAAGGCGATAACATGGCGCGAGGCGGCGAAGATCGACTGGGGGATAGTGCTCCTCTACGGAGGAGGGTTTGCCCTGGGCGTGCTGTCGTTCCAGACAGGTCTTGCCGAGACGATGGGGCGAGGGCTCATCGAGTTTCTTCCGACCACCGGCGGAACCGGTCTGCTGATCGCGTCGACGGTGATGGCGGTGCTTCTGTCGGAGGTGACGTCGAACACCGCATCCGCGAACATGATCGTGCCGGTCGTGATATCTATCGCGATGGCGGCGGGCGTCGACCCCGTCGAACCCGCCCTCGGCGCGACAATGGGAGCGAGCCTCGGCTTCATGCTTCCCGTTTCGACGCCGTGCAACGCTATCGTGTACGGCTCGGGATACGTGCCTTTGTCGAAGATGATGCGGTACGGGATCGTGCTCGATATTGCGGGAGTGATAGTGATCGTCACCTTCATCAAGCTCCTGCTCCCGCTCGTCCGCTGAACGGGCGACTATTCCTTCGGTGGTCTCGCGCGATCTCCTGTCCTGCGCTCGGTAACATCGCGATCGTGCCGCCTGCGCTCTCCAGCCGTGTCGATCACTGCGAGCACTGACTGCATGAGGCCATATGCAGTGACGCCGAATGCTGCGAGGCCGACGGCTGCCAGCGTGGCCTCATAACCACGACCGCGATCGCCCTGCAATACCATCAGCGTCGCCCCTATCGCGATCACCGCTCCTGTGATTGCGATAATCAGCGATGCGCGAAGAGACGGCGGCCGACGGGTTGTTCCGCCATCAACTGCTTCTCCTTCAAGTGGTGTTTCAGGCATTTTCTCTCGTTTTCCAGGCGGGCTAGGCGAACAGGCGCGCCGACGCTGCAATGGGACTTCATGCTCCGTGCCGCGGCGTCACTCGTTAGCTTCACGAACCGATGAAATCCGGCCGGAAGCCCTTCAGCTACGACTCGATTGCTGCCGAATATGCCTCAAAGGTCGATTCGGCGCCGTACAACGCGCTCTATGAGCGGCCGGCTATGCTTTCAATGCTTCCGGGCGTCGAGGGACAGATCATCCTCGACGCCGGATGCGGTTCAGGCTGGTACGCTGAGCAGCTGGCCGGGCGCGGTGCACATGTCGATGCGATCGACGCGAGTGCTTCGATGGCAGAATTTGCGCGGGAGAGACTCGAGCGGGCCGCCGGAGCCGGCCGCTTCACCGTGCAGGTGGCCGACCTCTCTGAAAGGCTTCCCTTCGAGGATGCCCGCTTCGCGGGAGCGCTCAGCGCTCTGGTGCTTCATTACCTGATTGACTGGCGCCCGGCGCTTCGGGAGATACACCGTGTCCTCCAGCCCGGCGGATGGCTGCTCCTCTCTACGCATCATCCATCTGCCGACGCCACGCATTTCTCGACAAATGACTATTTCCGCACCGAGCACGTGACCGATCACTGGGACTGGGTCGGAGATGTCCAGTTCTACCGCCGGTCGCTCACGGAGATCTTCGCGTCGCTGCGCGATTCCTCATTCGCCATCGACACCGTTTCAGAGCCGGCGCCGACGCGGGAATTCATGGAGTCAGAGCCCGTGTCGGGCGAGCGACTGATGAGGCAGCCCGAATTTCTGATCGTTCTCGCGAAAAAGGCCGGCTCCGGCGCGGAGAATGCGTAAAAACTCGCGCTCATCTGTCGATGAAGTTCAACTGGGGGAGTCATGGCATTGAAGGCAAAGCAGGTGAAGGACCAGGTAATCGTCATAACCGGCGCGTCGAGCGGAATCGGCCTCGCGACGGCGAAGGAGGCGGCAGCCCGCGGGGCGAGGGTGGTTCTGAACTCCCGGGATCCGGTCGATCTGTCCCGGGCGGTCAACGAGATCCGCGAGGACGGCGGTGAAGCGGCAATGCACGTCGGTGACGTCGCAGACAGGTCGGCGATGGAATCGCTTGCCGACACAGCGATCTCCGCCTTCAGGAGGATCGACACGTGGATCAATAACGCGGGTGTCTCGATCTACGGGGAGATAAGTGAAGTGGATCTTCAGGATGCGCGCCGCCTGTTCGAGACGAACTACTGGGGAGTCGTGAACGGCAGTCTGGTTGCGGTTGAGCACCTCTCTGTGTTCGGCGGTACGCTCATCAACGTCGGCAGCGTGCTCTCCGAAACCGGATATCCGCTTCAGGGCCACTACTCGGCGAGCAAACACGCGGTGAAAGGGTTCACCGACTCGCTACGCATCGAGCTCGAGCGAAAAAACGTGCCCGTCGTCGTCACGCTGATTCAACCCGCGGCGATCGACACGCCCTATCCGGCGCACGCGCGCAACTATCTCGACAGCGAGCCGAAGCACCAGGCTCCGGTGTACGCGCCAGAGATCGTTGCCGACGCGATCCTCTCGTGCGCCGAGCATCCGAGGCGCAACCTGAGAGTAGGCGGAGGGGCGAAGATGTACACGAGCGTCGAAAAGTTCGCACCCGCAATCGCTGACAGGATAAAGCTCAGCGCTTTCGACGACCAGCAGTCCGGCCAGCCTGGTCATCGTGCCGGTGCGCTCTTCGCCCCCATATCAGGCGACCTGAGAGTTCGGGGCGACTATCCGGGCAGGGTAAGGAACTGGAGCGTGTACACAAAGACGGCATTACATCCTGTTGCTACACTCGTCGGGATCGCGGCCATCGGTGTGGGCATCGCGGCGGCTATCCGCTCCCGGGACTGAGGCGGGTCACTGCCGGCAAGGCAGCAGCGGATTCGGCACCGGCTTGTCGACTCCAACGCGGTCGTTCCGGTCTGCCAATGCTACTGCGACATCTCTCACGAATTCTGCTACCCGCGCGAGGCCGTCGTAGTTGATGTACTGCGGCTCGTCTGTGACGAGGTGATAATCCGGATGATATCCGCGGGAGAAATACGCGATAGGGATTCCGCGGCGCGCGTACATGTAGTGATCGCTCCTGCAGTAGCGCGACATCGGATGTCCCGGCGCGTCCCACGAGTAGTCGATGTCGAACGGTCCCCGGCGAGCCGTATTGACTGAATCGAGTACGGTGCCGAGGGTAGACGACAGACGGCGGGCTCCGATCACCTGGAGGTAGCGCTGACCGCCGCCGGCAACATCCTCGGTGCTCCCGCGGCCCACCATGTCCATGTTGAGCGCGGCCACGATCGACTCGCGTTGAACTGTGGGGTATGCCGTGAAGTATGCGGAGCCGAGGAGGCCGTTTTCTTCCGCGGTGTGCCAGATGAAGATTATCGACCTCTTCGTCGCGACTCCCGCAGCGAGCGATTCAGCGATCTCCAGCAGCGCGACGGAGCCTGAGCCGTCGTCGTCTGCGCCGGTGTTTATCGAGTCAAGGCGTACGGGGCCAAGCCGTCGAAGGCTGTCGCGCGAAGCGCGGATTCGCGACCACTGGGCCGCCGTGGGCGCAGTCGGCTGGGCGCCGCGGCGCTGGGCTCCCTCCGGCCGCATCACACGGTTGTACGAGCGGAGCGAATCGTGGTCGACAGGCGTCGCGGAAATGCCGACATGATCGCTGTGCGCACCGATCACCACGTACTCGTTCCGCAGCTGAGGATCAGATCCACGTCTTACCGCTATGACGTTTCGCGCGGGACTCTGGAGAGGATTGTCGATGAAAGCGGCGCTCGCGCGGATCCGTCCTCCTGCTGCGCCCGGGCGTAAAGGGGATGAGGCGCGCATTATCTCTCTCGCCACGGCGGCAGTGATGAGAAATCCCATCGGCCGTGGCGCTGCACCATCTCTTTCCGAGACCGCCGTGGTGGTGCCGCGAAGACCTGCTGCCGGCACGCGCGTGACGAGGTCGAGCGATGCGATGGCGATGCCAGCCGCGGTGGGAAACCGGGAAACCGAAAGAGCGCCTGGCGTTCCCCACGTGCCGGTGGGTCTTCCCACTGAGTCGAGTGGCGCGTCGAGCACGACGATCTTCCCCTCGACCACGCTAGCCGGAATTGAAACTGTCGTGTCGCCCGCGCGCCCGCCGTACACGGTTTCGTAGTCGCGATCTGCCAGGGAGGCACCGTACCGCTCGGTCATGTTCGGGCGGAGCGGCGCGAAGTCGCTGAAAAGCATGAGCGTGCGGTCACCAACCGCCATGCTCGTGCGGACAGAGTCGACGGATCTATTGACCATCAGCACAATCTGGAAGTACGTGCCGTTCTCGCCGGCCGGCTCGAGCCCGAGTTGTGAAACTTCCCGCTCGATGTACGAGGTCATCATGTAGTTGCCAACCGCCCCGGCGCGCCGGCCCTGCATCGAGTCGTCAGCGACGATGAAGATCCGGCTCCGGGTATCTGCGGAGGTTATCGCCGGCGAAGTGCCCCGCGGAGCAACACCGGTTGCAACCTGGCAGGCGGTAACAAGGAACAGAACAGGGAGGAGCGCGGCGCGCTCGAGCGACCGCAAGTGGCTTGATTGAATCATCGGGGGATTATAACGTGGCCCGCCATGACCGAGCCGGAATCCAGGGGCATCGCCGGATCACAGTTCAACATCTGGCGAAGCCTTCGGGGCCTTCCGCGGGATATCTGGATAATCTCGGCAGCGTCGCTGATCAATCGCGCAGGAACGATGGGTCTGCCGTTGCTCGTGTTGTACCTCACGCGCGATCAGGGGTTCAGCGCGCCGCGCGCGGGGCTTGCGCTGGCCGTCTACGGGGCGGGCTCTATCGTGGCCGGACCGCTCGCCGGCCGGCTCTCCGACAGGATTGGCCCTCTCCCGGTGATGCAGTGGTCGCTCGTTCTCACCGGCGTGCTCCTTCTTGTTTTCCCACTGGCGAGCGGATTCCCGGCAATTATCGCGTTGACGCTTCTCTGGGCGATCGTCAGCGAGGCGTTCAGGCCGGCGAACCTCGTGATGATCGCGGAGATCGCTGCTCCGGAACAGCGCAAGCCGGCTTTTGCGTTATCCCGCCTGGCGATCAATCTCGGCATGAGCGTCGGTCCTGCCGCTGCCGGTTTCATCGCTGCGAAATCCTTCACGCTGATCTTCATCGTCGACGCCGTGACGACGCTGCTGGCGGGGATGGTTCTTTTCGTGACGCCGTTCACGACGCGGCGGGATGTGTCGGCTCCTGCGGCGCGCCACGGTGGTCTCGCGCAGCTCCGGAGGCTATTCGTACTCGACGACAGGCGGTTCATGCTCTTTCTCGCCGCCCTTTTCCTTACGGGCGCAGTGTTCTTCCAGCACGAGGGTGTCCTGCCGCTGTTTCTCGTAGAGAACCTCGGGCTGTCGCCGGCTTTCTACGGCCTGTTGTTCACCGTCAACACGCTGATGATCGTTTTCATCGAGGTTCCCCTGAATGCGGCGACCGCTGAATGGGATCACAGGCGGGGCCTGGCACTCGGGGCTTTTCTGTTCGCTGCAGGATCGGGAGTTTTTGCGTTCGCCTCCGGGCCTGCCATGGTCATCGCCGGAATAGTCATCTGGACGTTCGGCGAGATGCTGCTGTTTCCGCAGGCGGCCGCATACGTGACAGATGCGGCACCGGCGCACAGGCGGGGCGAATACATGGGAGCGTATGCGCTTTCATTCAGCCTTGCGTTCGCCGTTACGCCGTGGGCGGGAACTGTTGTGTTCTCCGAGTTCGGCGCACAGGTGCTGTGGGCGTCAGTATTCTTTGTCGGTGCGATCTCGGCTTTGATGATGATGCGGGTGCGGAGTTCGACGGAGTGAGACTGCAGAGGGCTAAACCCATAGGGGAACGGATTGGGCGGATTTTTCGGATTTGGCGGATCAAGCGCCTTGTAGGGCGACATGTCCCCGCCTGGCTCAACATAGCTGGCTGAACCAACATCTCGTTTTCTGGGTTTCAAACCCACGAAAAGCGAGAGAAGTTTTCTCTGAAGGATCCCCCGCCACTCCCGGAAGCATCTGTCCCCCGTAGAGGTTGATCCGCCAAATCCGTAAAATCCGCCCAATCCGTTTTCCCTCTGGGTTTCCTGTAGTCCCTTGTTCCCGACACGGGAGCACGCGCGACGAACTACTTTAAGGTCTTCACACGCGAACCAACAAACAGGACGACAAGCATGCGTTTGCTCCGCCCGATCTGGATCGTCGGAATCGTATTCCTTTTCCTCGGCTTCATACCGACCGTGGTGAGGTACGTCACCGACTATCTCTGGTTCCAGGAAGTCGGTTATCAGTCGGTCTTCACGACTGAGATCACGACGAAGTGGCTTCTATTCGCCATCGCCACCCTCGCCGCTTACTTCTTCGTGACCCTCAACGTCGGTCACGCGGTCCGAGGGCTGTCGAAATCGCCAGTGCTCTGGCGAGTCAGTCCGGAGCTCCCTCCGGTCGACATATCGCTTTCACTCTCGAAGGTCGTTCGACCGCTCGGAATCGTGATCGCGCTGCTTTTCGGAATAACTGCATCCGGCCACTGGATGGATGTGCTCCAGATCATGAACCGCTCGTCGTTCGGCGCCGCCGATCCCGTTTTCGGGCGGGACATCGGGTTCTACGTATTCGTTCTGCCGGCACTTTCGACGCTTCTCGGGATGCTGCGCGGCCTCGTGATAATCACGCTCATCGCATCGTTCGTGCTTCACATGCTGCGGGGCCGGATCACACTTCCGCCTCAGCGGATCGGCCTCGAGCCGCCGGCTGACAAGCACGTAGCCGGTCTGCTCGTAGCGTTCCTGATCCTC
The DNA here is from genome assembly GCA_051306215.1 of Gemmatimonadaceae bacterium. Classification (GTDB taxonomy): domain Bacteria; phylum Gemmatimonadota; class Gemmatimonadetes; order Gemmatimonadales; family Gemmatimonadaceae; genus UBA4720. The sequence continues at coordinate 9,566 of JBPPMU010000158.1, forward strand.
ACAGCGGTCCAGATCTGGCTCGTGAAAATCCCGGAGTTGCTGTATTCCGTGACCGGCCCGCTCATTGGCGCGAGCTACACGGACCTGAACGCCTCGCTGCCTGCGCTTCATATCACCGCAGCGGTCGCTCTCATCGGCGCGGCGCTCGTGATCTACGGAATGCTGCGCCGGAAGATCGTCTGGTTCACATTTCTATCCTTCATCGCCTATGTCGGGGTGTCGATTGTCGTCGGCGGGCTGTTCCCGTTCGCGATGCAGCGCTTCGTCGTCGACCCAACCGAGCTGACGCGGGAAGCCCCGCAGCTCAAGCGTCACATCGACGCCACCCGCACCGCCTGGGGGCTCGACAGCGTCGAAACTCGTGCGCTTGGCGGCGATGCCCGGCTCACGCTTGCCGATATCCGCGCGAACGGCCCGACTGTCGAGAACGTCAGGCTCTGGGACAAGGACCCGCTTCTCCAGACCTTCAGCCAGCTCCAGGAGATAAGGACCTACTACGACTTCATTTCGGTCGATGACGACAGGTACATGATCGACGGCCGGTACAGGCAGGTGATGCTTTCGCCGCGCGAGCTCAACTCGCAGTCGCTCCCAACGCGCAGCTTCATCAACCAGCATCTCACGTATACACACGGCATGGGGCTCACCCTCAGCCCGGTAAACGAGGTGACGACTGAAGGGCTCCCGGTTCTTTTCATCAAGGATCTTCCTCCTGTCTCGAGCGTCTCGGTCAACGTGACGCGCCCGCAGCTCTACTTCGGCGAGATGACCAACGACCATGTGTTCGTCAACACCAGGTCGCCGGAGTTCGATTATCCGGCGGGTGAAACCGACGTAAGGACGAGGTATTCGGGCGAGGGAGGGGTGCGGATGGGCTCCGTCGTGAGGCGCGCGATGTTCGCGCTGCGCTTCGGGGCGCTCAACATCCTTCTGTCCCAGGACATCATGTCGCAGAGCAAGGTGTTGTACAACAGGGAAGTGAGGAGCCGGGCAAGGATGGCGCTGCCGTTCCTGCTGTTCGACCAGGATCCCTACATTGTCATCGCCGAGAACGGCCACCTGAAGTGGATGCTCGACGCGTACACGACGACCTCGCGGTACCCATACTCGCAGCGCCTCACCGATGGCACGAACTACATGCGGAACAGCGTCAAGGTCGTGATTGACGCTTACGACGGTACGATCGACGCTTACGTGATGGACGACGCGGATCCGATCATCCGGACATATGGCAAAATCTTCCCCGGCCTGCTCAAGCCGGGGAGCGAAATGCCGGCGGACATGCGCCTTCACATGCGGTACCCGACCGACTTTTTCAGAGTGCAGTCGCAGCTCTACGCGACATATCACATGAATTCTCCCGAGACGTTCTACCACCGTGAGGACCAGTGGCAGTCGCCTTCGGTGAGCGAGCAGCGCGACACTGGCAGCCGCTTCATGCGCCACATCGTCATGCGTCTGCCGGACGAAGAGAGGGCCGAGTTCATCTACATGGCGCCATTCACTCCGCGGGGGAAAGACAACCTTGCGTCGTGGATGGTCGCTCGGAATGACGGCGAGCACTACGGCAAGCTCAGGGTCTATACGTTCCCCAAGCAGAGCCTCGTTTACGGCCCGCGGCAGATCTCAGCCAGAATCGACCAGGATACCGAGATCGCCCGGGAGCTCACGCTCTGGGATCAGGCCGGCTCCGAGGTCATCCGCGGTGAGCTCCTGGTGATTCCGATCGAGGAGGCGCTCATCTATGTCCAGCCGATCTACCTGAGAGCAAACGCCGGCCGGATTCCGGAGCTCAAGCGGGTCGTTGTCGCCTACCAGAACCGCGTGGTAATGAGGGAAACTCTCGAGGCCGGTCTCGAGTCGCTCTTCGGGGTCGGCGTTCCGGTGGCTTCCGTGCAGCCTGCCGAGGCCGACACAGTCGGGGGCGTCGTGCCGGCGCCGGTTCAGGCGCCGGTCGTTGCAGCTCCACAGACCGGCGTCAGTCAGTCGCTGCTGGCCAGGGCGCGACGGCACTACGACATGGCGATCACCGCGCAGCGGGCAGGTGACTGGGCTGTTTACGGTCGCGAGATCAAGGCACTCGGCGAGGTGCTGCAGCAGCTCAACCGGTAACGGGACGCGCGTCAGCCTGCCGCGGCGATCGAGGCGGCAGGCTGTTTTCGGGGGGGCGGGGGCGTCAGACCTTGAGGAAGATTTTCTTCCGGTAAAGGATGGCGAGAATGCCATACCAGAACAGCACCGTCGCGAAAGCCATCGCGAACGACGCTGTCCGCGGATCCTCGAACATCGGGGCGAAAAGCTCGCGGTACATCACCGCCTGCACGGGCGTGGGCGTGCCGTTGTAGTCAACCTTCCACAGCGTGTAGATAATGCGCGCCAGAACGCCAGAGCCGACGAACGCCACGATCGGGTTCATCCCGTAGATCACGAACGGCTTCGTCCACCACTTTACGTCGTTGTGGTCGATGATCCACATGATCGTCGCGATCGAGGCGCACGCCATCCCGGCGGTGAAGAGGACGTACGAGCTGGTCCAGACGTTCTTGTTGATGGGAAACGACCAGTTCCACATCAGGCCCGCTACCATCGCGAGGCACCCGACAGCCGCCAATCCCGCGATGCGCTCGACGAGCGGCTTTGGCTGACCGATCCACCTGCCGGCCATGACGCCGAGCATCGCCGTGCCGACGGCGGGAAACGTCGAGAGAATACCTTCCGGATCGTACGTGACGCTTCCGCTCCAGATGTGCTTCGTACCGAGGATCGCACGGTCCACGTACGCAGCGAGCGTCTCCGACGGCACAGACAGCAGGAGTGCACCGATGTCCTTGCCCGGTATCGGGATGAGGGTCATCGCGAACCAGTATCCATATAGTAGTACTGCAACAATCACGACCTGCTGCTTCAGCGAAGTCCTCAGCGTAAGAAGGCCCGCGAGGATGTAGACGATTCCGATTCGCTGAAGTACGCCGAGTAAACGCAGGTGATCGAGGCGGTAGAGGAACCTGTCCCAGAGCGATGCGTCCGGCAGACCCGGGACGTTCCCCCATTGGTAGAACGGGAACCATGACATGAGCAGGCCAAGCAGGAAAATTATCGACCCGCGCCTGAGAATCTGCCGCACGAGGACGGCGTCGCTGTCGCCGCGCGCTCGCCGTGCAGAAAGCGAGAGGTGGGTCGTGATCCCGACGATGAAAAGGAAGAACGGAAAGACGAGGTCAGTCGGCGTCCATCCATGCCAGCGGGCGTGTCCAAGCGGCGCGTAAATCGCGCTCCACGTGCCGGGATTGTTCACGAGAAGCATCCCGGCGACGGTAATTCCCCGGAAAACGTCGAGCGAAATCAGTCGTTCGCGAGTCGTCATCGTTGGCATCTCAGCATCGCGCAAAATCGCGCCGGCTCGCGGTGGCAGCAAGCAGTATTTCGGGAAAGGGAGCTAGGCAAAACCCAAAGAGCGAAAGGACCTTTCCTGACAGGATCACCCGCAACTCCCGGAAGCATCATGCCTCCGGAAAGGTTGATCCGCCCAATCCGTAAAATCCGCCAAATCCGTTCCCCGATGGGTTTCCGTCTTGCGTCATCCTTAGTCGCGCAATACAAACACTTGACGCCAAGTTGAACGCTACTTACCTATGGCGAACGCGCGCGGATGGGGAAAGAATTATCGCTCCGTCTGCAATAACAACAGAACCAGAGGTGTTATGTCCGGAACCCGGATACTCGTGGTGATGACGCTTGCAATGATTGCGTTCGCGTCGACCGCATCAGCTCAGACTGGTACCATCGCGGGTAAGGTCACGAGTGCCACGGGCACTCCTGTGTCGGGCGCGCAGGTTCGCGCCATAACAGGCGCCCGCACGGTTGCCTCGGCGCTTTCGGATCAGGATGGTGACTACCGGATGTCCGAGATTCCGGCGGGCAGCTATACCGTCACCGCGCGTCTCCTTGGGTATCGCGAGGCGTCGGCGGCAAACGTGTCGGTGTCGACGGGTTTTGTTGCGACAGCCAACCTCACGCTCGAGCAGGTTGCGTCGGTTCTCGACCAGACAGTGATCACGGCCTCGCGCGCGCCGGAAAAGATCATCGACGCGCCTGCCTCCGTTTCAGTCGTCAACGCCGTTGAAATCAACGAGCGGCCGAGCATAACAGTTGCCGATCACGTCGCGGCGCTGCCCGGCATTGACGTGGCGCGCGGCGGGTTGATGCAGTCGAACATCGTCGCGCGCGGGTTCAACAATATTTTCTCGGGCTCGCTTCTCACGCTCACCGATAACAGGTTCGCGTTCGTCCCGTCGCTACGGGTCAACATCCCGTATCTCTCGCCGACGACCAACGAGGACATCGAGCGCATCGAGGTCGTCCTTGGCCCCGGCGCGGCGCTTTACGGACCGAACACTGCCGGCGGCGTGATGCACGTCATAACGAAGTCTCCATTCGCCTCTCAGGGTACGACAGTCACACTCGACGCTGGGGAGCGGAGCCTCCTGCGTGGCGCAGTGCGCACTGCAGGTGCCCCGACCGAGAAATTCGGGTACAAGGCATCGTTCGATTATTTCCGCGGCAACGAATGGCGTCCCGTTGCGCGCGACACGCTGGAGCGGGCAAACCGGGAGTTCGACATCGACCGCATGGGCGGGGAAGTCCGCCTAGACTACCGCCCCACCACCGCGAGCGAGATAATCGGAACGTACGGCTACTCGAAAGCGGGAAGCGCCGTTGAGCCCACCGGGCTCGGTCCGGCGCAGATCAAGGACTGGACCTACCAGACGTTCCAGCTTCGCGGCCGCGTTAACCGGTTGTTCGCACAGGCATTCGTGAACACCAGCAACGCCGGCGAGACCTTCCTGCTCCGCACGCTCCAGCCGATTGTCGACAAATCGAACCAGCTCGTCGCGCAGGTTCAGCATGGCACGGATATCGGGCGTCGCCAGAGTTTTCTCTACGGCTTCGATTACCTGAAGACAACGCCGAGGACTGACAGTTCGATCAACGGACGGAACGAGGAAGACGACGACATCAACGAGATGGGTGGATACATTCACTCGGTCACCCGGTTCAGCCCGCAGTTCGAGTTTACGGCGGCCGCCAGGGTGGACAAGCACAGCCGCCTGGAGGACCCGGTTTTCTCGCCGCGCCTCGCGCTCGTCTTCAAGCCGGTTCCGGACCAGAACATCCGATTCACCTACAATCGCGCGTTCTCCACGCCCAGCACGAACAACCTTTTCCTCGA
>JBPPMU010000159.1:0-5673 GCA_051306215.1 Gemmatimonadaceae bacterium
TCCGCCGATACCGCTTCCGATTCCACCGATCACGGCGCCGCGCACGCTCTGGCCTACCCCGACGCCGATTCCGCCGACCGCGAGGCCGCGCATATCCTCGCCGACGCCGAGCCCGATGCCCCCCACGCCTATCCCGCGAAATTCATCGTGCACCCCGACGCCGACGAGTCCGGCCGCAACTCCCCTGATGCTCCGAGCACCCGTTCCAGGCAGGCCTAGCGCAAGACCGCGCACGACGCCGCGATTTTCCTCGTAGGGCATCCAAATCGTCGCATTTATTCCGATCACCTCCTCCATCCGGCGGTCGCGGAAATTCATCCTCAGACCGACCACCCGGCGGGAATCACCGATGCTGATTCCCACATCGTTTACCGTGAGGTCGAGCGACTGCGCCGGAGACTGCGCGGCAGTCAGCGTCATTGCCGCCGCAAGCGCGGCGTTAACGAAAAGCTTCATTGTCGAGGGATCAGGGTGTCGAAGGCTGCCTGTGCCGATTTACGACAGGTGCACGGCCGGAGTTTCAGCCAGGGCAGCGCCCCCGACGACTCGGGGGCAAGGTGCCTCTCAGTCGAACTGAATTTCCCTGGCGATCTCGGTTGCGTCGGGCTGCCGCGCGGCGATCGTCAGTTGAGCATCGAATGGCGGCATGACCTGGACGTTGTGCTGCTCGTAACGAATATCCGCCGTACACATTTTGCCGGCACCTCCTCCGTCACGGCCAAGCGCCGTCAGCTCGAGGCGCCCCGCCGACCTCTCGGCCTCGAATCCCCTGAACGACAGGCAGCCACCGGTTCTCACCGTCAGAGTGACGGTGAACGGCGCATCAGGCGAGACGCTGGCTGGTGCGACAATATCCTCGACCCATAGCGTTACGCGGTCACCCGGAGAGAACGGGTTCCGGCAGGCGGTTAAGGCGAGGAGCAATCCGGTCACGACAATCGAACGAAGAAGGGGCATGGGCCTACACTCCGGTTCCGGTGACAGATGTGATTACTTCTGCTACACCTTACCGGAGGGAAGCCCCATCATCGTCCGTCAGGGATAAAGCAGGAAAGGAGCGCTGCCGGCCTTGAAATCCGCGGCCTGCCTGTCCCACTCAACAAGCAGCGGCTCGAGCTGACCTGATTCGATCGCGAGACGCACCTTGTCGGAGCCCGTCAGCCGGTCGATCGATCCGGTCCACGCGAAGTTGCCGGAATGTTGTCTCCGGATCTCGTCGATCAGAAGAAGTGAGGCCCGGACCGGGCGGTATGCCTCCCGGTCGGTGATTGCGAACCTGATTGCGGGAATCGTCAGGCCGGGATATTTAGCCGCGGTTTTCTCGACGGTCATCGTTATTGCCTCGAACGTGATTCCCGGCAGCTGGCGGGCGTTCATCACCCGCGCCACTTCTGTCGCGTTCAGCCATGGTGCTCCGATCTGCTCGAACGGCCGCTCAGTTCCGCGGCCCTCGGTGAGATTCGTCCCCTCGAAGTACACGGATCCCGGATAGTTATTCAACGCGGCGAGCGAGCGCAGATTGGGCGAAGGATTCGTCCAGGGCAGCCCGGTATCATCCTGCCACTGCGACCGGCGCCAGTTCGACGCCTTTATCACGATGAGGTCGGCTCCGATCCCATGCCTCTCGTTGAAGAGCTTGGCGAGCTCGCCGACCGTCATTCCATGGCGCGCCGGAATGGGGTACATGCCGACGAACGACTTGAACGCGGTGTCGAGGACTGCGCCCTCGACTATCTCCCCGCCGATCGGGTTCGGCCTGTCGAGCACCACTAAGGGAATTCCCTTTCGCTTCGCTGCCATCATCGAAAGCGCCATCGTCGACACGTAGGTCCAGGTGCGACCACCGACCTCCTGCAGATCGTAAACGAGGACATCGACGTCCTTCAGCATCTCAGGTGACGGACCCCTGTCCTCTGCCAGGTATAATGAGTAGACGGGGACCCCTGTCTTCGTGTCGACTTCATCCTGGATCTTCTCGCCCGCTGCTACGGTGCCGCGGATTCCGTGTTCGGGCGCGAGGAGCGCTACAAGCTTCAGGTCGGGGTGCTGCGCGATGAGGTCGATGTCGGGGGTCCTCGACCTGTCCACAGCGCTCTGGTTGGTGATGAGCCCGACGCGTTTGCCCTTGAGGGCCGAGGGAATGTCGGAGAGGAACACCTCTATCCCGGGTTGAACCGCGGCCACCGCCGGCGTGGGGGCAGGGCTCGGGGAGCATGCGGCCAGGAGAAGAATTGCAGGAACAAGGCGTTTCATGGGGTCTTGGATGGTATGAGGAAAAAATCGCTGGACTCAGCCGCCTCAGGGAAAATGGGTGACAGGCGGGCGGTTGGTCAGGGTTCAGACCGCGCAGTTGCGTATCCACGATGGCCGCGAACCGGGCATTACAAAGAACAACGCGCCGTTTGCTTCGCTGCAGGCGTAGAGCGGGAGTATGTGCGGATGGGTGAGGCTCGCTGCAAGCCGAATCTCAAGCATGAAGCGCTCTCGACCCGCCACTCCGGCGAGATCGAGAATGGAGCACTTTGAGCGCGACGTCGCCTCCACGATCTTCCCACACGAGTCGGCAACGATCGAACCCTTTCCCTGGCATCTCCTCCGCCAAACCGCGTACGAAGCGCTAATTCCCCGCCGCGTTCCCGAACCTCGGGTTGACGACGTTGTTGTATATGGAGCCGAAAGTGTAAGACAACCCGGCGCCGACGAAATACTGGTACGACGTCGCGAGTTGGCGACGCCTGAGGAGGATCTCCTCGTCCGTCGCTCCGCCCTTCGCCAGATACAGCTGGTCTCGCAGCCGCGACACGTAGCCGAATAGGTTGAGGCTCAGTCCACGGATGAGACGAAGATCAAATTCCGGGTTGAAGTTGATACGGTACTTGCCAGGATCGTCTAGCAGCGCGGTACCGGCCAGCGAAATACTGATCGAGCCCCACTGCTGGCGCATGTCGAGAGAGGCCAGCAGGGAATGATCGCCGCGAGTCTCGCTGATCCGGTCGAAGATCGTGGTGTCCTCGTAACGGGAATGCGTTGCCCCGATGGCGTATTGCAGACGGAGCTGGCGCCTGGTCGATTCTGCATAGGGAAAAAAGTTGTATTCCACGGCTGGTGCGAAGCGAAAGGCGAGCTTTGTGTTTTGAAACGTTGACGCAGATATTGAGGACCGTTGCCCGGCGGACCAATGCGGCCCGAGGCTCTTCACCAGCAGCTGGCGGACGCCGTAGCCTCGACTGTAGCTGTTGAACTTCGTTCCATCCTGAAAGGTGAACCTGTTTTCGCCGTAATTGCCGTCCACTGAGAGATTCGTCTTCCAGTCGGGCGAGATCCGATTGGCTGAGACACTGCCGCGGAGCTGTGTCGAGCGCGAGCTTTCCTCGCCATTGAGGTAGATGTCGGCGCGCGTGCGAAAGACCCACAGGTCCCACCGGTCGCGGGCCCGCGCGGCGGCAGAGCCCTCCGTCGCAGTGTAGGTCACCGTGAGCTTCTCGCTCCCCGGGCGCCGCGCGGCGTAACGCAGAAGTCCCCGCTTGACCGCTTCCGTCACCATACGTCTGCGTGCGTCCTGCGAATCCGACTCCGGAGAAACAACCGTGACGGTATCACCGAGGCTGACAAAGTCTTTCAGGCCGATGAACGTCAGCGTGAACTCGCGCCCGCTTGCCGCCGTGGAGCGCGTGGTGACGAGCACGTGCACGTCAGCATCAGCGCGGTCACGGACGTGATCGACCCAGGGTATTTCCGTACGCGTAAACTCCATGTCGCACTCGTACTGACAGTCGAGAAACAGTCGCACTGGTTTCTGAATCGTGGAGGTCTGCGCGTCCGACACAACCGCTGAGAGAGCCAGGAGAAGTGCCACATAAGTGGTTGCGGTTATTCTGCTTCTCAAGTCATCACTCTGGCGTTCATGCTCACCTGCCGATGGTCGTTTCGAAGCCTTGCATTTCCGTGTGATGGATTTGGCTGTGAGGTCCCATCACCTTCTCAGGCAAGATGCGAACGAATTCAACAAAATGCGAGCGAAGCGAGATTAGGAGCCCAATAGTTTCGTGCTTGTTCCGGTCATCACGCGCAGTGAAGTATCTTTGCCCCTATGACACGCACCCCGATCATCGCCTGCATCAGTGCGTTGGTGGCCGTTTCCAATATCTCGGCGCAATCCGACGGACCCAAGCCGGCACCTCTGCCGGGTGCGAAAGAGCAAGCGGTGAGCGCGCTCTTCGCCGCTTTCAGAACACCGGGATCCCCGGGCTGCGCGGCCAGCATTACACGTGATGGGGCCACGCTGTTTTCGGCCGGGTACGGCCTTGCGGACATTGAGCAGGGTATCGACATCACGCCGCGCACCGCGTTCTATGCGGCGTCTGTTTCGAAGCAGTTCACGGCCGCGTCGATTGGATTGCTGGTGCTGCGCGGACAACTCTCGCTCGATGCGAACGTGCGCGATTTCGTGCCCGAAGTGCCCGACTACGGGACCCCGATCACCGTGCGCCACTTGCTGACACATACGAGTGGCCTGCGCGACTACCTCTCTGTGCAGCCGCTGGCGGGCTGGCCGGAAGACATGCTGCTGACCGAAGGCGACTTCCTCGCGTTGGTGCATCGGCAGAAGGGGCTAAACTTCGCGCCCGGCACCAGACATCTCTACAGCAACACTGGCTACGTCCTGCTCTCGCTTATCGTCCGGAAGGTCTCAGGTCGTTCGCTCCGCGAGTTTGCCGCGAAAGAGTTGTTCACGCCGCTGGGGATGACGAATACTGTGTTTCGCGACGACCACACCACCCCTGTGTCACGGCGCGCCACTGCTTATGAACCGCTCGCGAGTGGTGGGTTCCGCACGCGGATACCCGGTTTTGATGTGATCGGCGATGGCGGGCTGTTCACCACAGCGGAAGACCTGGCGAAATGGAATCCGACGGCGCTCGATCGCTCACTCGACGCGCCAGGACTCTCGGCGCTCATGGTCACGCCTGGGCGTCTCGTCTCGGGAGACACGCTCATCTACGCGATGGGACTGTATTTCGATACCTATCGTGGACTGCCGATCGTGAGACACGGTGGCAGGTATGGCGGCTATCGCGCCGAATTCAGCGTCGTACCCTCGGCGGGAATGACCATCGCGATACTGTGCAATATCAGAACTGCCGAACCCTACGTCTTAAAAAAGCGCATCATCGATGTATATCTGGGCCATCGGCTCGAAGCCTTGACTCCTGCGCCCCCGGCGCCCCAGCTCCCCGTTCCGCGCGGGCCGGAAGGATCAGCTCGCCCGCTGGAGGTCGGGGATCTCCGCGGCACCTACTTCTCCGAAGAGCTCGACGTAAGGTGGACGGTCCAGCACAGGGCTAGCGGTGGCATCGCGCTGCAGCGTCGGAATCTCCCTCCCGTGGCATTGGCCTCCCTCGACACGACGAAAACGCGCTTCACGGTTATCGGAAGCCCGGTCGAAGTGCGATTTGAACGTGATGCCTCCGGGCGTGTGGCGGGCTTCATTCTCGTCAGCGGCGACATCACCGGTATCCGGTTCGTGAAGCTGAAGTAGGTGGTACGGCACCCAGGTCAGGCAGCGGGGATATTTCGGTCGTTATGCGGCAGTTCCCCTTCCTTGGCGTGCCTATACATTAGAAAGCAATGACAGGGGTGCCCTCGCCCCGCCGAGAGCCGGCGGAACACGAG
>JBPPMU010000160.1:0-15355 GCA_051306215.1 Gemmatimonadaceae bacterium
GAGGAAGGTGTCCTCATCGCGTCCCACCGACACGCTGGACAGCAGGCGCGTCGCGATCGTGATCGTGTTGAAGATGATCGGGTCGTACCTGCGGTAGTCGACGAGCCCCTCGACCCACTTGAGGTTGCCGATCGACGGGGACAGCTGGAACCGGTAGCGCCGTCCGATGACCGGGGCGGTGTAGCCGAACAAAGTGTTGTCGGAAACGTACGCGACAGACGGTGCCACGTAATTGTACGCCGGTGCGTTGGCGACGTCGTTTATCTCCGGCGCGGTGCAGCCGTTCACGTAGCAGTCCTGCGACAGCGCAACGAGCGACCGGCCAATGCTGTTGAACTGGACGCCGGTCTCGAACCGGGTAAACCTGTTGAGCGGATATTGCCCGTTCAGGAACGCGTTGCGCAGGACGTAGCGGCTGTAGAGGACGCTGAAGCGCTGGCTTCCGTCGGGCCGCTGCTCGATCGTGCCACCGGACTGCGGCAGGAACACAGGCTGCTGATAGGCGCCGAACGTGTACTGCCAGCGCCTGCTGAGATTCGCGTACGCCGCAAAGACACTCGCGTCGCGCAACTGGCCATACACCGAAGCCGACAGCGCAATCTGATGGTTGCCGAGCAGGTCGCTCAACACGATTGTCGTGCCGCCGTTGAATCCGCTCATCCCGTACTGATTACCGGTGGCGTAACCAACTTCGGGCTGCGCGATATAATCAGGCCTGAACCCCACCGAGTAGCCGTAATCCCGGAACCGCGAGGTATCGGGAAGGGCGAAAACCGGGTCGGCGATGAGCACAGCGACCGTAGTTGCCTCGACGCCGCCTGCCTGCACCTCACCGTCGGCAAGCTCGCCCGACGGGCGCGAACCGGTGGGAGCCCTGTAGATCGAGTTGTTTGATCCGACGCTCGCGACGGCCTCTGCGACAGCGGCCGGAAGGGCGGGGGCCCGCAGGACAAGCCCGGTCGGGGCGGTTCCGGTTCCGGTGAATGCGACACTCTTCAGAGCGCGGGGATTGTCGACGGTCCAGACTGTGTAGTCGCCCCTCTCGAAATAAGTGAACGCCATCCTGTCTGCACCACGCGCCCACGTCAGGGCAGGACTGTACTCGGTGATCGCGGAGATGCCGCCGAGGACGTTCGTCAGCTGATACTGGCTCCGGTCGGCGAAGTCGTAAAGGAAGACGTTCTGAACGCCGGTGCGATCGGAGATATACGCGACAGATTGTCCGTCGGGTGCCCACGACGGATTCAGGTTATGGCCTGCCTGCGCCGGAATCACCTCGATCGCGCCCGTCTCGGCATCGATCACGGCGATCTGCCACTTGGCGAAGTTCAGCGTTTCGAGGTCGGTCGGAGGGGCGCGGTCCGTCGCGAACGCGATCCTCGTCCCGTCGGGCGACCAGCTTGGCTGAAGGTCGGCAAAGACATCGTTCGTCAGGCGGCGGAGATTCTTCCCGTCAACGTCGACGATGTGGAGGTCTGTAATGCCTCCTATCGTAGCGCTGAACACGATCCGCCTGTCGTCAGGCGAGAATGAGGGCGACGTGACTCCGTCGAACGGAAGGTCGAGGCGTCTTATCACGTCGCGACTCTGTATGTCGAGGAGGTAAAGCACGTCCTTGCCCGCCCGCTGCGCAGTGAAGGCGAGGAGTTTTCCGTTGTTCGAGAAGGCGCTCTGGGAGTAGAGCAGGCGAAGCTCTTCGAAATCGGGATTCAGCGTGCTCTTCACGAGCCGCTTGACGCGTTCACCGGTCCGGGCATTGCCGAGCCAGAGGTCGATGAAGAGCTCGCCCCGCTTTTCATTGCCGTTCGACAGGAACGCGATGTAGTTGCCGTCATTCGAGAGAACGGGAGCGAGGAATATCTCCCCGCCGGAGCGCCTCCGCGTGAGCAGCGGCTGCGCGAAAGTCTGCGGGCGCTGATAGAGCGAGGCGGCAGGCAGGTACTGTGACTGAACGGCTTCCCGCCATGCGGCGCCGACATCGACGAGCGACATTCCGAGCTCGCGAACGAACGCGCGCTCGATGCCGACGTTGGGGGCATTGCGGAGGATCTCCCCGATTGCCGCGTCGCCCCACCGCTCTCCTATGTACTGCCACAGCGACTCGCCGTAGCGGTAGGGGAAATACTTGTCGGGACGATCTGTCATCTGCTTGATCGTCGGGATGTTCCCGGAGACTGCCGCGTCGCGAAGCCAGCCGGCGGTGAGCGGATGATCGGGGCCCGTCGAGAGGTACTCGGCCATGCCTTCCATGAACCAGAGCGGCGGATTTACCCGCTCGAGAACCTGCTGGTTGGCTCCGGCTCGCCCGCGCTGGAAGATGTCGAACTGGAATTCATGCACGAGCTCGTGAGCGAGAACCTGCTCGAAGCTCCCGAGGTCTCCGGTGAACGGCATGATGAGGCGGTGCCGGCCCGTTTCGGTGACCCCACCCACGCCTTCGCCGAGGTCGCCGGTGACGTTGTTCTGGCCGAAGTCGGCGCGGGACGAGAAGAGGATGATCGGCTTCTTCTCCCGGAACTGGTGACCCAGGATCCGCGACAGCCGGGCGTATGAGCGCTCGGCCATTCTTGCGGCGATGCGAACAGCTTCCTTTTCTTCCGGATAGTAGTGGACAAGGAAGTGCTCGGTCTCGAGAACGCGCCACTTGAAGTGCTTGTACTGGACGAGGTTCTGGCCGAAGTACTGTTGCGCCTCCACTCTGGAAGCACCGATCAGTGCGAGCACTACAACCAATGCGCGAACCGCTTTCATTGTCCCGCTCCGGGATGTGATTAGGCTGTGGGGACTACTTCCGCATCACTCCACAGGCGCTCTATCTGATAGAAGGACCGCAGAGTTGGGTGAAAGATGTGCACGACAAAATCGACGAAATCGAGCAGCACCCACCTGCCTTGCTGAACACCCTCGACGTGGTGTACCCTGACTCCCTCTTTCTTCAGCTCGCCGATGAGGTGCTCGCCGATCGCGCGCACGTGGGTGTCGGAGGTTCCGCTGGCGATGACGAAATAGTCAGTCATGTCGGTGACGCCCTTGAGGTTCAGCAGGACGACGTCGTTCGCTTTCATGTCCTGGCAGAGACTCGCCGCTTTCAGCGCGGCGTTCGCGGGCTCGCGAGCGGGGGTGGCTGGGGACAGGGAAGTGGCCATTCGGCTCCGTTTCAGGTGTCTGCCTGCATATCATAGGTGCAGGCGCAAAGTTCCGTTAGCGGGGAATGCATTTTCGGCGCCAGTGGAAGCCGGGAGGCCTGGGGGGATCTACTGACTGCGGACGTATTGCGGACTGTGACAGCGGACCACTGCGGACCACTATAGTCCGCAATAGTCCGCAATAGTCCGCAATAGTCCGCAATAGTCCGCAGTCTGGGTCCGCAGTACGTCCGCAGTCCGCAGTCAGTAAGGACTATTGCTTGATCACCCAAACCTTGATCTCCGGGTGGACGTCAGCGTGTAGCCTGATCGGCACACGGTAGACTCCCAGCGCCTTGATCGGCTCCTTCAACTCGATCTGCCGCTTTTCGACTTGGTAACCCTGCTCGGCGAGCTGCAGAACTATGTCGCCGGAGGTCACCGAGCCGAACAGCTTGCCCTCTTCGCCCACCCGGGCCGAGAACGTGAGAGAGACCTGCTCGAGCTTTGCCGCGTATTCCTGCGCGGAGCCGCGGCGGGTCTCTTCCGCCGCCTCGAGTCGCTGACGCTCCTGCTCGATGCGCTTCTTGTTGCCCGGGGTTGCCTCGTACGCGTAGCCCCGCGGCAGCAGGAAGTTCCGCGCGTAACCCGGCGAGACCTTCACCACGTCGCCGGGGTTCCCGAGCTTTTCCACTGCCTGCCGAAGTATTACTTCCATCTTGCTGTTCCAGTTGAGTGTGAATCGCGGCGCCGACCCGGCGGCCGCGGCTAAATCTATTTCATCCCAGCGGCCTGGCCGCCGCGCGTGCGCGAAGGTCGAGCCACGTGTCTCCAAGACCCAGCCCGAATGCGAGCGCGGTTACCAGCGGCCAGGCGAACACCGCAAGCGCCACGAGCATGACCGTCAAGGCGCGCGTCTTCGACATCCAGGCAAGGATCCCGAAGCCGCGCATCACGTAAAGAAACCCGAAAAACAAAAGCAGGTTGAGCCCCGCATTTTTTCCCTCGGCGAATGCCTGGAGAAGAAAGACAGACGCCCCCACGGCGACTCCCCATACAAGGTGGTCGTTGAAGCGGAAGTCGCGAAGCTTCCCGAGCGGCGGTCCCAGGGGGACGGTGCTCATCCTGTGAAACAGAGCCCAGCCGAGAGCCAGCGCCGCCAGGGACTCGAGCGCGAGCAGCGCCGGCATCAGGATCGTCGACCACCTTGGGATCGATGCAAGCTGAACCTCGCTCTCATCCGCGAGGCGCTGCAGCGAAGGGGATCTTTCAATCATTCCCTGCCAGCCCGGCTGGCCACTCACCTGCGTTAGCGAAGCAATCGACTGGTCGTTTCTCCGGTTGAACTCGGTCGACATGGCGTTGCTCACGCGCGTCGGGCCACCCGGTGAAACGAGAATCAGCGAAAACGCCAGCGAGGTCGCGACAGCCAGCGCCGCAAGGGCGCGCGGAAAGAAGGTCTCCGTCGTCATGACGATGCTTACTATGCCGAAACTCGCCGCGACGAGAAGTGTCCATCCCCGCGCCATCCAGTTGTACGGACTGTCGGGCGGACCCACCGGCGACGACAGGAGCAGCACCGCGATCCCAACCCATACCAGCGCCAGCGAAAGCCGCCCGCCGTTTTTCCATGCAATGAGCGCGCACACAGCGACAACTGCCGCAAGCAGCAGAAGTGTCTGCTCGATTGGCAGGATGACGCGCATAGCGGGCACGAACGGAGCCAGCGCGAACGCGCCGAGCCCGACCGCGAGCCGCCGCCACGATCCCCGGACCGGAGCCGGTGCGGCGGGTTCCGTCATGCTAGACCGTGTGGCCCTTCAGGTATGGAATGATCGCCAGGTAGCGCGCGCGCTTTATCGCGGTCGACAGCTGCCGCTGGTGACGCGCGCAGGTCCCGCTCAGACGGCTGGGAAGAATCTTCCCCTGATCCGTAATGAAGCGGCCGAGCGTCCGATCATCCTTGTAGTCGATCCACCGCACGCGTCCCTCGCAGAACGGGCAGCTCTTCTGTGGTCTTCTCATCGTCTAGTCCTCGTCGTCGTCGTCATCGTCGCGCCGCGCTGCCTGTGCAGCGAGCTCTTCCTCACTCATCGCCGGCGCACCGACTTCGTGCTCGTGCAGCGTGATGAGGTAGCGGATGACTCCGTCGTCGAGCTTTAGCGCGCGCTCGTACTCGGGAAGAACCGTCGGGTCTGCGGCGAAGCGGGAGACGACGTAGTATCCGTTCTCCCTCGCGCCGATCGAGTAGGCGAGCTGGCGCCGTCCCCAGTGGCTGACTTCCGGCTCCTCGCTGGCGCCGAGCATGCCATGGAAGCGGGTCAGCTTTTCGTTGATTGCGGCGTCTTCGAGAGTTGAGTCGAAGATGTACACCGCCTCGTAATTCCGAGACATCGGTAGGCAATCCTCCTTGTGGTCCTGTTTCCGCCCCCCGCTGGTTGCCGGAGCGGGGGGAAGGTGTGAAGGCCGCGAATGCAGCCGTTTTGTGGACCCGAAAGATACCCGGACCGGGGGCCGCGGGCAACGGATTTGCCGCTTTGAGATGGTTCACGGGCCCGGTAGGTTTGACGGGCAGGTCACGCCAGCACCAGGAGAGCAGCATGTCGTCAAGGCACATGATCGGTTTCGCAGTATTCGCGGCAGTCATCGGGTGTTCAGGAAGCTCGACCGGCGGCTTCACAGCCGAGCGCACATTCACCGTCGCCCTCACGCCGGCTGAGGAGGTTCCCGCGCCCGGGCCGACTTCGGCAACCGGGCTCGCGCAGGTGATTCTTTATGCGTCCCACATCGAGTTTCAGCTCAGCGCGCAGAACATCACAGGAATCACAATGGCGCACATCCATGAGGGTGCGCCCGGAACGGCCGGGCCAATCCGCGCAACGTTGTTCATGCCGGGTAGCGCGACGGGATCAGTGAACGGATCTTTTGCGAGTAGCAGGCTCGAGGATGGAAACCTGCCGGGCGGCGTGACGATTCAGTCGTTGAAGGCGCTCATCCTCTCGGGCAACACCTACGTCAACGTTCACACGACTGCCAATTCTGCCGGCGAGATCCGCGGGCAGCTCAGGTAGGCAGGACCCACCGAATAAACGGAGATACTGGCATGAAGTGGCGGTTGATCACCCCGGTAGTTCTCACACTCGTCGCCGCCACTGCACTTCAGGCGCACGACCTTTTTCTCCGGATGGACGACTTTCATGTGCCTGTCAATGCGAGCGTCCGTATCCGGGTCCTGAACGGAACCTTCAGCTCGAGCGAAAATTCCGTCACGCGTGACCGGCTGCGCGACCTGTCAGTAGTGTCAGCATCGGGCCGTAGTCGTGCCGATACAACCCTCTGGTCGCAGTCGGGGGACACGAGCTTGTTCGCGCTGAGAACAGGTACGGCAGGCACATATGTCGTTGGCGCCTCGCTCCTGCCGCGCGAGATCGAGCTCAGTGCTGACGACTTCAACAAGTATCTCGAGACTGACGGAGTTCCCGATGTGCTCGCCGAGCGGCGCCGCACCGGTGAACTGGGGAAGGCGGTGGTTGAACGATACGCCAAGCATGTAAAGGCGATCGTTCAGGTGGGGACTGCGCGCACCGGAGATTTCAGCGCCGTGCTCGGTTATCCGGCCGAGCTGGTGCCACTCGACAATCCATACACTCTTCGCGCGCGCTCGACGCTCCGGGTTCGGGCGATGGTCGATGGAAGGGCAGTGGCGAACCAGTTCGTCGTGGCGGGCGGAAGATTCCGAAACGAGACGCGGTTTCAGGTTCGGAGCTTTCGTACAGATTCGACAGGGGTGGCTCGGATTCCCCTGACGAATTCGGGGCAGTACTACGTGAAATTCATTTCGATGACGCCCTTCGAGGGCGAAGAGAAGAAAATCGACTACGAGTCAAAGTGGGCTACCCTCACTTTCGAGGTCAGATAACGCATCCGGGGTCGGGGCTTCTTTTCGGTAAACACATGAAGTAGACTACGTCATTCGCCTCTCTCCCTCTTTGAAAAGGTCTGGTCAATGACGAACAAGAAGTCAATTCGGCTGCTGGCGCTGTGCTCGATTGCACTTGCTGCATGCTCCGAACCCCCTGTCTCGCCGCAATCGGATATCGAAATTTCCCCGTCGGTCTCCACGTCTCAGTCCTCGTCCTCCAGATACCTCGTCGTATTTCGCTCGCCGAACTCTGTCGCCAGGGGTTTCGAGGCGGAGGTCGCCAGGATCGGCGGCGTGGTGGAGAGCACAATGCCTCGGATAGGCGCGGCAGTGGTTTCCGGTATCAGTGGCAGTCAGGCTTCGCAGCTGGCCCGGCTGTCCGGGGTGCAGTCGGTTGATCAGGACGAGTGGGTTCCCATGCGGACACGCAGGACCACGCTGGCGAGCGCGAACGGCGAGATCCTCGACGCCGCCATTGCAAGCCCGAGCATGCCGCAGACTGCAGGCCTCTACGCCTATCAGTGGAACATGCGGGCGATAAATGCCCCAGCAGCCTGGGCGGCGGGCTTCCGCGGCTCTTCAGCTGTGAAGGTCGGCATCATTGACACCGGGATCGACGAGGGATCGCCCACGGGTAGCGGGGGCCGGTCGAACATCGACCTGTTCGGACGGATAGACAGATCGCTCTCGAGATCGTTCATGCCCGTGGAGGATACCGTCGTTCAGCGTCTTTTCCCCGGGGCGCCGCTGTGGACGGACCTCGATGGCCACGGGACGAACGTGGCGAGCCAGGTGGCGAGCAATGCCTGGAACCTCGCGGCGGTCACATCACAGGCAACTCTCGTTTCTCTCAAGGCCTGCACGATCCTGCCTTTCCCCGGCACGGAGAACGACACGACAGTAGCTCCCGGATATTGCAGCACGGCTGCGGTGTTTGAGGCGCTTTATTACGCGGCTGAGCAGGGTCTCGACGTAGTCAACATGAGCCTTGGCGGCGGTTTCCCGAGGCAGGCCTGCGCCGGGTGTCCGTCGCTGGTGAATCGCGTGCTCAACTACGCTAAGTCTGGGGGGACGACGGTCGTCGTGGCAGCCGGAAACTCGGCGAGCAACCTCGATTTCAGCGGGAGCTGGTACAACATGTACTGCGATGCTCCGGCGGTCATTTGCGTATCGGCTACAGGACCGACGTCATCCGGCCCTGCCTTCCTTGGACCTTTCGTCAATCCTGACGCGCCGGCCATCTATTCGGACTACGGGCGCTCAGCGATCAACGTGGCGGCGCCAGGAGGGAATTACAGCCTCGGAATCATAGGCGAGGGTGAAGACGCTCAAACCGTGATCGTCGGGGTTTCCTACGTCTGGTCCCTTTGCCCGCGGCTGACCGCGGCATACTACGACAGGACTGCAGGGTTCGTGAAGGAGTACGGCGCCTGCGGCCTCTGGGGATTTCTGGGAACGAGCCAGGCCTCTCCGCACGCGGCTGGTCTCGCTGCACTTCTCGTGCAGCAGCACGGGCGCAACCCGGGCACGATTCGGGACGTCATGCAATCCACCGCGGACAAGCTGGGCAAGTCCGGCAATGACCCGCGTCTTGGAAAGGGGAGGATCAACGTAGCCCGCGCCGTCGGCGCGATCTGAGCGTGCGGTCTTGATGAAGTCGAGCGGCAGGTGCCAATGGCACCTGCCGTTTTTTCAGGCAGCTACACGTTGAACCTGAACAGCAGCACGTCGCCATCCGACACTACGTACTCCTTGCCTTCTGAACGGACGACGCCCTTTTCCTTCGCGCCCTTCCAGCCACCAAGAGCAACGAAGTCAGCATAAGCCGCCGTCTCGGCGCGGATGAAGCCCTTCTCGAAATCGGTGTGAATCACTGCCGCCGCCTTCGGTGCAGTGTCACCGCGATGGATCGTCCACGCGCGAACTTCCTGCTCGCCGGCGGTGAAGTACGTCTGCAGGCCAAGCAGGTGATAGCCAGCATGAATCAGCCGGTCGAGGCCGGCTGACTCGAGGCCCAGTGACGACAGGAAATCCCGTCGGTCCTCCGGAGGAAGCTCGGCCAGCTCAGCCTCGATCTTGGCGGAGAAGGGGACTATCTCCGCATGTTCGCCGCTGGCGCGAACTGCCTCGCGCAACGCGCGAAGGTGCGGTCCCTCGTCGCCGTGCAGCTCGGAATCGCTCACGTTTGCCGCGTAGAGCACCGGCTTCGACGTAAGGAGGGCGAGAGGCGACAGGGCCTCATTCTCCTCGCGGGAAAGCTTCGCCTCCCAGAGTCCGCGGCCATCCTTCAAAAACTCGTGCGCGCGCTCCAGGGCAGGGAGCTCGGCGAGCGCTTCCTTGTCGCCGGTTTTCGCCGAGCGGCGTGTCTTGTCGAGCCGCTTCTCCACGGCCGCGAGGTCGGACAGCGCAAGCTCGAACTCGATTACCTCGCGATCGCGGGCAGGATCCACCGCGCCCATGACGTGCGTGACGTCGTCGTCATCGAAGCAGCGCACGACGTGGATGATCGCATCTGTCTCCCGGATATTCGCGAGAAACTTGTTGCCGAGGCCTTCGCCTTCCGCCGCACCTTTTACGAGGCCGGCGATGTCGACGAACTGAACGACCGCGGGGACCGTCCGCTTCGGCTGAACGATCTCCGCAAGCTTCTCGAGTCGCGCGTCGGGAACCTCGACCATCCCGACATTCGGCTCGACTGTGCAGAACGGATAATTCGCCGCCTCCGCTTTCGCTGCGGTCAGTGCGTTGAACAACGTCGACTTGCCCACGTTCGGCAGGCCGACAATACCCAGCTTCAGCATTCTCTATTCACTCTCCGCGGCGTTCCCTTCGCGGTTATGGGAATTCATTGCGAGCTCGACACCGTCACGAATCCAGGTGTCGATTGCGCGCTCGATGCGCGGTATCAGGGCAACGATGTCGTCACGCTCGTCCCGCGCGAACGGGGCGAGAACGAAATCTGCCAGGTCGGGATACACGCTCCTTCTTTCCTCGCTCGGCCCGACGCCGATGCGGAGGCGCGCGTAATCCTGGCTCCCGAGCGCGCTCTGAACACTTCGGAGACCGTTGTGCCCGCCAGCGCTGCCGCGTGCCCGTATCCTGAAGCGCCCCACTGGCAGCGCAACGTCGTCGACAACTACCAGCAGGTCAGCGGACGCAGACCACAGCGGGCGGCGAACATAGTCCTTCAGGACCTGCCCGCTCAGGTTCATGTAGGTGAGCGGCTTGATCAGGCGCGTGCGGATTCCGCCGACTGTTGCCGTCGCGGCCAGGGCCTCCCGGTTGCGCTTCCATCCGTCGAAATGCCAAACGTCGGCGAGATGGTCGAGTACCCACCAGCCGACGTTGTGCCGTGTCGCTTCGTACTGCCGCCCGGGATTCCCGAGCCCGAGAATAACCTTCAAGGGCTATTCCCGGATCACTTCTCGGAGGCTTCTTCCTCGTCCGGCTTCTTGGCGCGAATGACTTCGGGCTCCGCCGGGGCTTCCTCGGCCTCCACGACGGTCTCCTCGACCGCGGCACGCGGGGCGGAAACGACGCAGACCGACGCATCCTCATCGCCGACGATCTCGACGCCTTCGGGGAGCGTGATGTCGCTCACGTGGACCGAGCTACCGATTGTCAGCTCGGTGACGTCGACTTCGACGTGATTCGGAATGTGCGCCGGGTCCACCTCGACTTCGAGTTCGCGAAGAGTCTGATCGAGCACGCCGCCATCCATTCTGACTCCGGCGGGAACGCCCATGAGGACGATCGGGACGCGGACGATCACCTTCTCGCCGGCAACGAGCTCCTGGAAGTCGACATGGAGAATCTGCTTCTTGAACGGGTGGCGCTGAATCTCGCGGATGAGCGTGCGCGCGCTCTTCCCGTCGACAGAGAGGTCGATGACGGTGTTTTCCGCGGAGATGTGCGAGAGGAGCTTCTCGAGCTCGCGGGTGTCGATGGACAGCGACTGCGGCTCGCGGCCGTGGCCGTATATGATCGCGGGAACGCGTCCCGACGTGCGAAGCGAGCGGGCGACACCCTTGCCGCGGTTCTCGCGAACGATTCCTGAAAGTTGTGCTGACGCCATGCCTTTATCCTCTTGGGAACTACTGCTCGAAAAGTGAGCTCACTGACTGCTCGCTGTGTATGTACCTGATTGCCTTCGACAACAACTCACCGACCGACAGAATCTTCAGCTGCGGGAAACGTTTCTCTTCCGGAATCCGCACGGTGTCCGTCACCGTGACCTCCGTTATCGGCGCGTTGCTGAGCCGCTCGACGGCGGGGCCGGAGAGCAGCGCGTGCGTCGCGCAGACGTACACATCCTTCGCACCGAGATCCTTCAGCGCCCGCGCGGCCTCGGCGACCGTTCCCGCGGTGTCTATCATGTCATCAGTGAGGAGACAGTCTTTTCCTTCGACTTCTCCGACCACGTTCACGACTTCACTCTGGTTCGGCTTCGGCCGCCGCTTGTCGATGATCGCGAGCGATCCGTCGAGCCGCTTTGCGAAACCCCTTGCCATCTTCGCCGAGCCAACGTCGGGGGCGACTACGACCAGGTCGTGCAGGTGCTTCTTCTTGTAATGCGATACGAACACCGGCGCCGCGTAGAGGTGGTCGACTGGTACGTCGAAGAACCCCTGCAGCTGGTGCTGGTGGAAATCGAGTCCCAGCACCCGGTTGGCTCCGGCCGCGACGATCATGTTCGCCACGAGCTTCGCCCCGATCGCCACCCTCGGCTGGTCCTTTCGGTCCTGCCGCGAGTAGCCGTAATACGGCATCACGCACGTGATGCGAGCAGCTGACGCCCGCTTCACCGCATCGATCAGGAGCAGCAGCTCCATGATGTTTTCGGCGGGCGGGTTTGTCGGCTGAAGTATGAAAACGTCGTTGCCCCTGACGTTCTCGTCGATGCGCACGAAGATCTCACCGTCAGCGAACCGGGTGATCGTCGATTTGGCCGGATCGACTCCGAGATTGTGGGCTATTTCACTCGACAGAGCCGGGTTGCCCGACCCCACCAGCAGCTTCAAGCCGTGACTCGGTACCGAAAGTCCGTCCATTGCAGCGATAGCCTTTAAAGTTAAGTAAAAAGCGACTTCAGTTCAATCGGGCGTAATCTAACGGGAGCCGGGGGGGAGGTGCCAAGTTTGGAGAGGCCGGGTGTGAGGCTCTTACTGATTGCGGACTGCGGACGTACTACGGACTGAGACTCTGACTTACAGTGGTCCGCAGTCAGTGTCCGAAGTACGTCCGCAGTCCGCAATCAGTAAGATCCCCTGCTCCCCAAACTCCCCTAATCCCCCAGCTTGAACTTCGTCCAGATGACGACAACCGCGCACGGCTGGCCCCGGATCGAATACCTCATGTACTCCGCCGGTGCCGACATCTCGTCATAAACCTCGACGGCGCCAAGCTCGGCCCCGGATAGGAACCCGTCGGGCGACATCTCGATGTCCGCAGGGTTCGTCGAGGACCATCTAAGGCCGTCCACGTAGTACGCGACGCACCCGTTATGGCGGCTGGTGACGTAGCGCTTTCCGTCCTGGTTCGTGCCCATCCGCAACGACGGGACGGTCTCGAGAAGCATCGAGAGCCGCTGGGGGTTCCGGCGGTCGATGTCGTCAGGGCCGAAGAAGCGCCCGGAGGCTGACCGCTGGCGGTCGCTGAAACCCACTCGCTGCAGGCCTATGTCGCGAATCGCGCTGATGCGGACGGCGTCGAGTATCGCCACATAACGGTCGAGGGTGATGTTCACGCTGCGGGGCGCCGACGCGCTCACCTCGACAGGCAGATCCCTCGCCGCGAACCCGATCCTCCGCACGGTAAGGCCGCGGGTTCCGGTCCTGAGCCCCGCGAGCCGGAATTCGCCGTTGTTGTCGGTGATCGTCGACGCGTCGTCTGCCTCTACGGCGACGCGCGCATTGGCGAGCGGCGACCCGCTGGCATCTGACACGCGGCCGGTGAGGACCGCACGTCCTCTACCCGGCGATTCCCCGGGCTCGGTTGTATCAGAGGGCGCCGCAGCACCGGCGGATGGCTTTGCGGGACCCGGAAGCCTGAAGGAGACAACGGCAAGCTTCTGCGTAAAAGTCGCTGGGACAGTAGCGGTGGTGTCGGCTCCACGGTACGCCACCGTGCCGGTCGTCAGGTCGTCGGGAATTCCGCAGATGCGATAACTCCCGTCGCTCCTCACTGTCGCGAGGCGCCGGTGCGGGAGCCGGTTCATGCTTCTGCGGCCGAGCTGGTACTCGAGCCACTCAACGAGAACCGTGGCGCCTGCGGCGGGGGCTCCCGAATCGGCGTCGGTCACGCTGCCCACGAGCGCCGCACTTCCGCGCGAAATTTCGTCCGCCGTGCACTTCGCCGAGACGATGGTTTCCGGGGACGGCAGCGAAAGAATGAAGACTGTGGTGTCCCCCGCGCGAAGCTCCCGGTCGGGCGACCTAACGCGCAGCGCGATCGAGTCGAGGAGCGGATGCATCACCTCGAGGTGCCGGACTCCCGGCGCGACACTGTCGATTCGGAATCTTCCGGCGGAGTCAGTCATCCCCGACAGTGCGGTACCGCTGACTGACACGATTGCCCCCCGGAGGTATCCGCCGCGGACGCTGTCCACTGCGACGCCGGTCACGACGGCGTGGCCCGTCGCCTGAGCAGGCTGTTGAGCTGTGACGATCGCCGGCGCAATTGCCAGCGCCGCGATAAGGAGAAAACGCATCAATTGCCCCCGGTGGATTCGAACCACCATTCTCGGATCCAAAGACCGATGTCCTGCCATTGGACGAGGGGGCAGGCAGGCTAAACCTATCCCACGCTGACAGGCTGAACAACGCTCACGTCGCGCCGGATGGCTTGCGGCGCTAGCCGACCCGCTCCGGCCGTGAGACATCGATAGATGTAGTGGTAGTCGTTACGCGCTCGCGGTGTTCCGCCGGCACCTTGGAGTAATCGGGAGGAGTGTCGAGAATGCCGAAGATCGTCGATCCGGATCCCGTCATGCCGGAAAGGATCGCGCGTGAGCTTTTCAGCTGGTCGAGGAACTCGCGCAGCTGGGGAAACCTTTCAGCGACGGGCGCCTCGAAGTCGTTACGGGCGAAGCGCGCAATCGATGCCCAGGTGGAAAGGCTTATCGCGTCGAGAATGACGGGGTCAGCCGGCTGCGGTTCCGCGGAAACCTCGAGCATCTCACGCCGCTCGTCAAGCCATCGGTACGCGTCCGCGGTTGAAACGCTGAAGGCCGGCGACATCAGGAGCACGTCGTGCCTCGACAATGGATTGAGTGAAAGCATCCGCTCCCCACGCCCCCATGCGAGAGCCATCACCGAGCTTCCGGCAAGGAATGGCACGTCTGACCCGAGGGTCGAAGCGAGACGGAGAAGTCCGGGCGCGCCGACCGGATTCGGAGCCATCGAGTTGAGCGCTCGCAGAACAGCCGCAGCGTCGGCGCTGCCGCCACCCAGCCCCGCCCCAGCCGGAATTTTTTTCGTGAGCTCTATGCTGAAACCCGATGGCCACCCGGTGTGATCCGCATACACAACGGCCGCCCGCCAGGCGAGGTTCGACTCCGCCGGCCCGACGTCAGCGCCTGCGACGTCGATAGTCCTGCCGTCAGGCCTCGCTTCCACAACAAGATCATCCGCCAGATCGATGCGATGAAACACAGTCTCGATCGAATGAAACCCCGATTCCTCCCTCGACAGAACACGAAGATGGAGATTGAGCTTCGCCTGCGCGGCGACCCTGACGCGCGGACCGCTCATGCCGGAGCTCCGCGCGCGCTTTCGATCTTCCTCAGGTTGAGGCCGAGCCTGGCAAAGTACCACAGCCCGATCACGGTGATCGGGATAAACGTCAGGATGTGGTAGCCGATCGCGAAGCTCGTTGCGAGCGGAGCGCCGACTCCGTAGATCGCGAGCCCGACGACAGTGATCTTCTCGAAGAAGCCGAAGAATCCCGGCGCTGAGGGAAGGGCGACCCCGACCGCGATGAGCGTCTGGAGAAAGAGCGCCGCGGAGAATGGCAGCTCGATTCCGACTGCCTTGAACCCCAGCCAGAACCCGAAGGCGTTGCAGAGCCAGTGGAGAATCGCCCATGCAAGCACCGAGGCAAACCGGCCCGGGCTCTTCAGGACGCTGAGGCCTTCGCTGAAGCGGGTGAGCACCGCCTTGCCGCGCTGCTCCAGCACCGGTGAGATGGGACGGGTGAAAATCTCGTAGATGCGCACTATCTGCGACGGAAAGAACGCAAGGCCATACAGCGCCGCAAACAGCAGGACCACCAGCACGACTGACCCCTGCGCCAGACTCCCGATTGTCTG
>JBPPMU010000161.1:0-18467 GCA_051306215.1 Gemmatimonadaceae bacterium
CTTTTTTCTCGCAGCAGCCATCAGCTAGTGCACCGCCTGACTGTCACCCGGGCCACCGGAGTCCTCGAGTCCCGATCCCTCCAGCATCCCGCGGAGATCCTCGAGCGCTATGCGGCCATCGATCTGCATGAGGGCACGCTCGATGATGTGCTCGAGCTCGACCGGGTTGATTGCCCCCGAGCCGCTGAGCGAAAGAAGGTGGCCCCAGGCCTCGGGGGCAAACCTGCCCCTTTCGTGGGGCCCCATGACCCGGAACGTCATCGGGAGGGGCAAACGGTCATCCATTGGCGTAACCTATTTGTAACCAAAGTGAGGGGCAAGTTGAACATTAATATGGTCAGAGCGATGCGGCATAACGCCGCACCTGTTCGATAAGTTCTTTTCTATCAACAACTTCAGTATCCAGTACCAAATCCGCCTGCTCGTACAACGCGCAGCGCTCGTCATATAACCGCTCCAGTGCGGCGAGCGGGTTGGCCACTTCGAGCAGCGGCCTTTTGACCCTGGCGGCAGCAAGCCGCTCAACAAGTCGGGCGGGAGCCGCTCTAAGGTATATGATACGACCTGTCGAGCGCAAAAGTGCCACGGCTTCAGTATTGGTTACCCAGCCACCCCCGGCTGACATCATCGTTCCACTGCACCCTGCCAGCTCCCGGGTGAGGTCCTGCTCGAGTTTGCGGAATGCGGCTTCCCCGCTCCTGTCGAAGATCTGCTGAACCGAAGCATGCTCCTGACGCTCGATTTCAGTATCAAAATCGATGTGAGGCCAGCCCAGACGCTTTGCGGCGGCCCTGCCGATTGTCGTTTTCCCACTTCCGGGCAGCCCGGTGAGAATGACGTTTGGCCGGGAGTCAGGTGACCGCACGCGTGATCCGGTTGATGCCATCAGTGGCGCGCGATCTGCTCGATGTAACCGTCGAAATTGCGCTTCAATTCTCTCAGGGAGTCGCCGCCAAATTTCTCAACAACCGCCTCGGCGACGACGAACGCGAGCATCGCCTCGGCAATCACTCCCATCGCGGGAACCGCCGTGACGTCGCTGCGCTCTGCGACGGCCGACACGGAGCCGCCTGTCTTCATGTCGACGGTTTCGAGCGGACGCATGAGAGTGCTGATCGGCTTCATCGCCACCTGCACGACAACGGGCTCACCATTGGTGATGCCGCCTTCGATTCCACCGGCGCGATTGGAGGTGCGAAGAAGATTCGCCCGCGCGAGATCGTCGCCTCCGCCGCGAATCTGATCGTGCATTTCGGACCCGCGCCGCTTCGCGGCTTCGAATCCGATGCCGATGCCGACGCCTTTCACGGCGTGAATCGACATCATCGCTGCCGCGATCCGGCCATCGAGCTTGCGATCCCACGACACGTGCGAGCCAAGCCCGATCGGCAAGCCGCGGCAGACGACCTCGCACACTCCGCCGAGCGTGTCACCTTTACGCTTAACCTCGTCGATCAGCGCTATCATTGTTGCTTCAGCCGCCCTGTCGAGCGTGCGAAGCGGCGATTCGTCTGCCGCCGCATTGAGATCCTCAGGCAGATCGGCAGGAATCGCCGCTTCGATGCCTCCAAGCTCAACGAGATGACTTCCGATTGTTACGCCGAGCTCCGCGAGCAGCTTTCTGCAGATCGCTCCTGCGGCTACGCGCGCCGTTGTTTCGCGAGCTGAGGCGCGTTCGAGAATATCGCGCGCGTCTTCGCGGTCGTACTTCAGCATGCCTGGGAGGTCGGCGTGGCCGGGCCGGGGCCGGGTAACGGCCCGGCGGCGTGGAGCACTGCCCGGCGTATCAGCTTCAGGGTTCATCACGTCCTGCCAGTTGTCCCAGTCCCGGTTGCGGATGAGCATTGCGACCGGCGAGCCGATGGTGAAGCCGGCCCGAACTCCGGCCAGGAGCTCGACCGAATCCATCTCGATCTGCATGCGGCGACCACGCCCGTAACCTCTCTGGCGCCTCGCCAGCTGCGCATCGATGTCAGAGCGGGACAACGGAATTCCGGCGGGGGCGCCCTCGAGGATCGAGACGAGGGCGGGCCCATGTGACTCTCCGGCCGTTGTGAATCGAAGCATTATCCTCCAAAAACACGAGCCCGGCAGTCAGCCGGGCTCGCGTTGAAACAGTGTGTCGCGCGGGCCGCGCCGCTCGCCGCCCCGCTAGAAGCAGCTTGTCGTAAACGTATCAGGCAGCGTGACTATCACAACCCCGCCGCGTGTCGTGCCGACGAGCACTATCTGGCCTGATGCAGGCCTGATTGCAGCCTTGATCGGCCCGATGATCGGATCACGGATGGGCACGGACGCAACTCTCTTGTAGCAGTAACTATCGTAAATCTCTATCACCGGCTCAGCAGACGCCGCGAACACGAGTCGCGTAGAGAGCGGGAACGAGTTAGGTCCTGCATTCAACGGGTGGAAATCGAGGCCCGCGTTGCTCTGGGTTGTACCGAGAATTCCCTGGAGCCTCAGCTGAAGGTTCAGCAGGTACGTCGAGTCTGCGCGAATTCCACCGAGCGACCCGTCGAAGTTCATCGCCACTCCCTGAACCTTGGCGAATGCGTTGGCGATGAAGTCTCCAACATCAGCGGCCTGTGACAGTCCCATATCGACAACGGGATGTGAAAGTGTCGCAATGGTGTTATCCGGCATCCGGGCGGTTGTCGCGAGCCCACGATTAACGTCGTAGGTCATGGCCCGGCTACCCTGCGCCATGCCGCCATCTCCATAAATGGCACGGGTGAAGTTACCGGAGTTCCGCACGAACGTGGTGTCGCGGAATGCCAGCTTGACCGGATCGACCGTTACCGAATAGTTCCAGTCAGGTTTCGACGAAGAAGATGCCACCTGCTCTGCCGGCACCAGTATCGTTGCGTCTCCGGTGAGGCCATCGTATCTGATGATCTCCAGGGTGTCCGACGCTGCGGCCGCCTGACCCATTGCCTGCTCGAAGAAGAAGTGAGAGGTCCCCTGGGCAAGGTTTTCCCACCTCAGAGTACCGTTGTTGGTCGTGAACGGAGCGGTTTGACCAGGCGTCGGCGTTGTCGAATACGTCAGCACGACATCTCCGCACTCGAAACCAGTGCCTGTGCATGTCGTACCGATGAACTGGGGGCGGTCCGAGAAATCGTATCTCGTCCGCTCCTGGACCAGGAAGCCGGCATTCGAGCGCTTCGACGTGACCGTGAAGACTACTATGTTCGGCAGGGCGTAGCGGCGCACTTCGCGCCCGCTGCCTGATGCATTCAGGTTTACGTAGCTGATGTCCGTGCCGCCGGAGTTTGCGACAAGGAGCGTATCTCCCATCGTTCCGCCGTGATTGCGCGGCCAGGCCGCGATTCCCCACGGACGCGATCCGACAAGGATCGGCGACTTGAAGCTTGAATCCGCGAGACTGAACACCTCGAGCTGGTTCCTCTGGATGTTCGTCAGGTAGAGACGGTCCGTTGCCGGATGATAAAGCGCATCCGCGACGTCTCCGCCACCGGGCAGTGGCTTGGTTGATCCGGCGACCACCACGACAGTGTCCATCCTGTCTGCGCCGCCAGGCAGCTTCGCATAGGCGCGCACCCCGTTCGAGTTCCGGGCGAATGCCTGGACATAGACAGTCTTCGGGAATGACGTGTACGGAAGCCTCATATCGAAGGTCTTGATCTGCGAAGTGATGTTTCCGTTGGACGTGACCGAGTCCCTGGCATCGATGGGTCCGCCCGGCGAGCCTCTTACCTCGTATCCGAACGCCGTAATGCCGGTCTGGTCGTTTGCTTCTATATGTATTGTGTCGTTCACTTCGATCCGCGGGTTCAGCGAGAAGCTCACCACCGGTGTCGAATTGATAGCCGTAGCTGGCTGTACGTTGAGGAGCGTGATCGGTCCGATTGTGCGTTGCCCAAGTGAATCGAGGACGAAGGGCGCGATCTGAAGCGGCCCGGTCGGTGCGTTCGCTGGAATCGTCAAAGTATCGAGCACAGAGACCGAATCCGGCAGCGGGCTTGAGAAGGTTGTAGAGTCGACCGACTCGAAGCTGCCGCTCGTACGGAAGCCGAGCGACCTGACCTTGACGGCAGACCGGCCGCTGAGTGACAGGACTATCGATTTCCCAATCACGGCAATCGTGCCATTCGCCGGGCTGTTCACCCTCACCTCTGCCGGCGGAACATCGCCAACGGTGAGGTGAAGCGTGTCGGTAGCCGACTTGTTCAGGGCGCCGTCGAGCGCGTACGAAGTGACGATCACCGGCGTACCGACAGGAATGCTGCGCGAAACCGGAATGCTGAACGGCACTACCGTGTTTGTGCTTGGCGACGTGAGCGTGGTGTCAAAGGCAAACGAAGCGCCGCCGGTGACGTTTACCTTGATCGACTTGATGCCGAGGTTGTCCTTTACTTCGACCTGGAACGCAATAAGCGTGTCGAGCGTCGTCCCGCCCTTTGCGAGAGTGACGGTCGGCGGTGTCTTGTCCCTGAGGTCGCCGGCGGGGCCGGTCGTCGAGTCCGTGCACGCCGCGGCCGCAAAGCCCGCCGCGACAAGGACGACGCTGAGATTAAGCTTTCGCATCTATGCCTCTACCGGTTCGGCGTGACCGCGGCGTTCGCGCGGGCAGTCAGCGTCCGCTCGCCTTCATCGATGATGTGCGGCGTAACGAGTATGAGGAGATCCCGCTTCTGCTCGGATGTCCGGGTGGTCCCGAAGAGACGCCCGATGATCGGCAGATCGACCAGCAACGGAATTCCAGACTTTGAGCTCGTGACCTGCGTCACCGTGAGACCACCGATGACCGCCGTCTCCCCGTCGGCGACGAGGAGCTGATTTGTCGCGCGCTGCTTTCCGAAGATGAAACCGACATCGGATGATGCCAGCTGCGCGTCGGAGTTCTCCGCATGCATATCGAGAAGGATCATCCGGTTGTTCGTGATGTGAGGCGTAACGCTGAGAATGATTCCAACTTCTTTGAGCTGCACTGTGGCTCGCGGAATCGCGCCGGGCTGTCCCGCACCACCTGCCCCGCCGCCCTGACCCTGGGCGCCTGCATCAAGAACGCGGATCGGAATCTCCTGGCCGACCAGAATCTCGGCTCGGCGATTGTCGAGCGTCACGATGCTCGGCTCAGCCTGGAGATCCGCGAGCCGGACCTCCTGAAGTGCATCGAGAAAGCTGGTAAGCTGAAACTTCCCGAGTGCGGCGGAGAATACGAGCTTGAGGGCCGGATTCACCACGCGGGCATTGGCATTGGCGATTGCGCTCAGTGCATTCCCGCCAAGAAGAACCCGGTCGCCGGCAATCGGGGTTCCGCCGCCAAATGCGTCCGGTACGCCGTCTCCGTTGGTGTCAACTGGAACCCTTGTGGTTGGATCTATGCGCTGAACCAACTGGCTGAAGAACTGATCGTTGCCGGTTCCAAAGTCGTACGAGAGCCCAATCTCCTCGATGTCGGTACGATTGACGAAGATTATCTTCGCCTTGATCGCAACCTGCGGAGTCCGCACGTCGAGACTTCTCACGTAGGAAAGCATCTCCGGCATGCGAGACGGCGTTTCGGTGATGATCAGGGTGTTCGTGGAGGTATCGGCACCGATGGCACCCCGCGCGAAACAGCTCGTCTGCGCAGACCCTTGTGAGGACGGCACCGCCGACCCTGACGTGCAGTCCCTGGTGAGCAGTGACTGAAGCGTCCCGGCCAGCGCCCCTGCCCTGGCATAGTTCACGGCGATCATCTGCGTGATGAGCGGTTCGGATGCCTGCTTCGACTGGATATTACGGTAGCTGTCGACCGTTATGATGCCCGAAACCGGGTCTTCAGCCGCGGCGAGCCCCTGGCCCTGAAGGATCGCGCGCAGCGCGACGTCCCATGGCTGGTTCTTGATCTCCGCAGTTACGGTTCCCGTGACATCCTTTCCGACGACGATCGTGCGTCCGGAGAAGGAGGCGAAAGCCGCGATCACATCGCGGATGTCCGCATCCTGATATGTGACTGTTATGCGCGGCTGGTCGGACTTGGCGGCCGCCGACGTGAGCTTGAATGCGGGAGTTCCGGAAGGTGAATCCTCGTATGCCTGCGAGCTGGACGAGATGTTCGCATCCGGCAGCAGTGAGGGGTAGTCGGAGTCGCTGAGGAGTGTTTCCTCTGACTGTTCAGCGGGCGCCGGAGCCCGCACCGCGGGAACGTCAGCGCCGGGGGAGGCGCCAGCGTATCGCGATGCAAGCTCAGGCGAGGAGTGCCATGCGCTGAAGTTCGAGGCGCCACCGTCAATGGTGACGCGAACTTCGCCATTGCTGCGCACGACTTCATATGAATGTGCCGCGTCGAGCTCGATAACAACCCGAACTGTGCCGGGATTGAATTGGGCAGCGCGAACGTTTGTAACACCGCCGCGCGCCTGCCTGTCATACCGGGGTGCCATGCTCAGCACGGCGCCCTTCAGGTCGACCACGACGCGATAAGGTGCCTTGAGCGCGAAGTCGTCGACCTGGACAGACGCGTCAACGCCGATGACGATCTCGGCGCGTCCGGCTGCCGGAACGACGCTCACCGACCTGACGGCCGGAGCGTTCAAGGTCTCATGGCCAGCGACCGGGCTCCCCACAATTGCGAGAGCGGCGCAAGCCGCCAGAAACTGCCTCATTGCGTCCTCACTTTGGTTGAATCAGACATTGCCAGCGTTTCCTGCCGGCTGTAGCCAAACTCCTCGATTCCGAAGACGACACTCTTCTCGCGGATCGAGGCGACTCTCATTCGGCCGATTTCCTGGCCGACTTTCACGCGGTATTGCTCACTTGTCGAAAGATCCCGCAGTACCGCAACCGAATTGCGGCCGAGCGGGTCGAAGCCGACTGCTACAAGCTTGAGGTCGGTCAACAGCGGCCTGAGCTGCTCGGTATTCATCAGTGAGACGAACGGATCGCGGCGTCCGGTTGCCGGGTATGCGTAGGTCTCGCGGGTGATCAGCACTTCCGACACTGCGGACGACGGTGCCTCCCCGGGGTTTTCGGTCTCGACCTGCGGTGTTGCAGCCGGCGAAGTCTGGACAGGCGCACGTCGCGTATCTGTCGGTGCCGGGCTTGTGTTAGCCGAGACCTGAACGACCTTCGGTTTCGCCGGAGACTGCGCGCGGAGTACCATGGTGGCAGTGACACCAGCGACCAGAGTTACGGCCGCAGCAACTGCTATTCTCACATTTTTCTTCATTAGTCTGTCTCCCCTTCCGAAGCGGCATTTTGTGCCGGCCGCGCGATATACGTCTGAATCTGAAAATCGGCGTCTAGCGCGGACTCTCCGGTCCTCGGGCGAAACTTCTTGTCTTCAAGCCGCTTCACGTCCAGGGCAACGGGCGCCACGATTCGACTGAGGGATCCCACGTTTGTCAGGAAGCCGGCAACCGCGTGGTATCCACCCTTTACGGAAAGCTTGTACCGATAGGTATCGAACATCTCGCCTTCTATGACTGGCATCGGCTCAACGGAAGCGAGATCGAGCCCCACCCTCCGCGCTGCCGTTGACACACTTTCGAGGAGACCCGGCACTTCATTCGTGGTGGGCACGAGCTCCTGAAGGACCGCGAGGCTCGCGCGGTATTCCGCCGCTTCCTGCGTGAGGCGCGCAACGTTTCCGTTTGAAACCATCTTCCGGGCTGCTTCATTCTTCGTGTCGAGCGTGGTTACGTGCTCCTCGATCGTCGCGAGCGCTACCCGCTCCGGCATGTAGAGGAAGTATCCGTAGGCTCCGCCCAGGGCGATCGCCATCACGCTGACGGCGACCAGTATCTGGTCTCGTTTTGTCAGATTTGCGCCGATTGCCATCTACTTGTCCCCCAGTGCGAACGAAACAGTTCTGACGAGGAAAGGCGGCGGTTGCTGTGATTCCGCCTCCAGCTGGAATTCCGTCACTTCCTTCGTATCAACCAGCACCAGATCGGAGCGGGTAAGCTGCACGTTCTGGATGAAAGGCGAGGCCTCGAGAGTCTTCATGAAGAGCGTCAGCGCCTGAATGTCGACAGTGTGTCCAACGATCCGGAACCTCGTCGCGCGTGCGGCCTGAGCCAGAATGGCTTCTGCACGCGCCTTCTTTTCTTCCGGCGAGGCATTCTTCGCGGCGTCAGCCGAGTTGGGACGACGCCTCTTTACCGTATCCTGGAATGCCGAGCTTGGCGGCGCGCTGGTCTGAGCGACCGTCGTCAGCCAGGTGTACTGCGGAAGCGCGTTGCTGATCTCCTCGAGCAGGTGCGGCCATAGAAAGCGGCTGTCGTCAATCGACTTGATCAGCGTGACCTGCTGATAAAGCGAGTCACGGGTTGCCTCGGCCTTGTCCTTGGCAGCCAGCACGACCTTGTAGCGGGCCGAATCCTGCATGGCCTGCCGCTCGCGCTCGAGCAGTGACGCCTCGAGGTTTGACTGGCTAAGAAAAAGCAGTCCGACCGAAGCGACAACGGTCCCGACAGAAACGACGGCGCCCATCATGAACTTGTCCCTGATGCCGGCGGTCGCGCGGGATATCATGCCGCCGAGGTTGAGCTCGCGGCCCGGCGACCTGCTGGAATTGCCTGGGAGAAGATTTACCTGAATCATTGACTTTAGTCCGGTAGCGTTGGCTAGTGGCGCAAGGCGAGGCCGATGGGAAGCATCAGCAGCGGAGCGACTTCGTCGGTCGTGAGTGAATCGAACGCGCCGTCCCGTATGTTTAGGCGTGCAAGAGGATTGGCATGCTCGACTGTGATCCGCAGCCGCTCGGCGAGGATCTCGGCCAGTCCCGGCGTGCGCGAGCCGCCGCCGCAGATGTAAACGGCACGAAGCTGGGTGTTGGAGCGTGACGCCGCTATGAAACCGGCCGCGCGCTCGACTCCAACTGCTATCTCCTCGGCTCTCGCGTTGAGTACTGCGTCGAGCTGGGGAGACCTGTCGTATCCGCGAATGAGAATCTCGGCGTCCCGCGCGGCCATACCGTGCTGGCGCTGGAGATCTTCGTTGAACCGGCGGGTTCCGAGCGGGAGCTCGCGCGTCAGTACGGGAACGCCGTTGTCCATGATGTTCACGTTTGTGACTTCGTTCCCGATGTTAACGAGACCTACGAATCCCTTCATCGCCTCGGGATAGTTGACCTCGAATGCGTTATGAAGGGCGAACGCGTCGACATCGACGATTGTCGGCGTCACGCCGGCATCCGCGAGAATGCGAAGCTTTGCATCAACCAGATCGCGCTTGGCGGCCACGAGCAGGACGTTCATCTCTTCAGATGTGCGCTCTCCGTCAAGAATCTGAAAATCGAGCTCGACTGATTCGACGTCGGGAACGTGCTGCTCGGCTTCCCAGCGCATGAGCTCACGCGCCTGGCGCGGCTTGACGCGCTCTGTCTGGATCTTCTTGATGATGACATCCCGCCCGCCGACTGCCGTGACGATGTTCTTCGACCTCACGCTGGCAGAGTCGAGTGCAGCGCGGATCGCATCCGAGACGATGCCCGGATCCATCACTTCGCCTTCGACTATCGCATCGGGCTGGAGCTTGGTGATTGCAACCTTTACGAGCTCGGGCGCACCCTTGCCGTGATCGACGACGGCGATCTTGATGAGTCCCGAGCCAACGTCGAGACCAACTGTCGTTTTCCTGCGGCCGAAGAGCACCATGATTATCCAGTGTAGGAGACGTCGAATTGACTTGCACGCTGCAAACGATTCACATGCCCGCGAGGTAACAGCGCGAAACGTCACATCTTATAGGTGACACCCCAGGACTGCGGACGAAGGGGGAGCGCCCGCGTACCACCCGCGGAGTCACTGGTGACGCGGATGGTGATCGACACCCTCCGGGCGAGCTGCGTAACGCCCGCCGTGACTATTCTTCCCTCGCCTACGATGACGAAAAGGCCGCTGTCGAGCCTTGTCGTGTATACAGTGCTGTGAAGCGGTGGCTCAGCAGCCGGGCTTCGAATAAGGACTGTTCCAATAGGCAGGGAGTCACAACCAGGGCAGTTCCAGCTGGCGACGGCGAGAATCGCCGCATATTCCGCGTAAGCAAAGGCTTTCTGGGCAGTGAGCGCCGCACCGCTTGCACGCGCCTCCTGGCTGCCGGCGAACATCGTTGCCACCGCCAAAACCGTGATGAGAACGATGCAAAGGGTGGCAGTGACAAGAGCAAAGCCCGTGCGGTTGCTCGTCACCGGTTCCGGAGCCCGACAGTGATGACTGCGGAATCCCGGTATGCAGCTCTGGCGTCGCCGTGAAGGCGCGATACCCCTGCCGCACTGCCCCGGACGACGATTTCAACACGCGCAACTCGGCGCGAATCCGATTGCTGCATCAACGCCTCACCGTTTACGTCGTAGTATCTGAAGGCGAGACCCGCCGGGACTGACGACGAGTAGGCATCGTAGGGTCCGCTGACCGGCTGAATCGCCGCGCATGAGGGCGGCCCCGCAACTTTGCATCTTCTGTAGCCGAGATACCATTTGCCATCCGACGACCGGTAGAGGCTGTAGCGCGATCGCCGAAGAAAATGGACAGGAGCTCCTTTGCGAAGCGGGGTCGACGGAGTGCCGGCAAGCGTTGCGACGAACGCCGGAGAGCCAGTCGATGCATCCGCCGGCGTCGTAAAGCCGGTTGAATCGGGGCAATACGCGGAAGCCGGCCGCGAGATGAACGACGCGATGCCGGCGGGCTCCCACCCCCCGGAATCCGATTCGCTACCGGGAATGCCGTAGATGAGAGCGATATCCCCCGTGTCAGGCTGGACGAGCACGGATGTAAGCGTATTGCCTGACGCGAGCAGCACCGGGGGGATTGAAAACGACATTGCCGACAGCGGACTGCATATTACCGATGACGCTACAGAAGCGTACATCTCGACTGCCGAATCCGTCATCACCGGGAGACCGAACGTGCCCACGGCTGCGCCGCGCAGGTCACCAGCAACTACCTCGGTTGCATCGCGCAGCTGGCCTCGGACATCGAGGATGGCCGCGGCAGATGTATAGAATCGCTGCTGGCGAACGAGGGTTGCGAACATCAGAGCCGCGACGGCTGTGCCGAGCACGACTACGACGACAGTTTCGGCCAGAGTAAATCCACGGCGGTTCATTCGCAGAGAACTGCGGAAAGGAATCGATCAGCAATGGTGCCGCGCGAATCGATTCGTGCTACCCGCTGGTCGAGTGTCATGGCGCGATCACCCTCCGCAGTCCAGGAAATGCTGATGGCTGGGAGCTTGGCTTCGCCTTCGCCAGGGCCGCTGCAGGACGTGCTTCCTTCGGACTCTGCGCGAGAGCGCACCAGGGAAAGGGCGCGCTCCCTGATCGTTGTTGTGGACACCTGCCTCGCGACGGCCGCGGAGGCGGCGGCAAGGCCCAGACCGGCGATAGCGAATACGACGGTTGCGACCACTAGTTCAACGAGAGTGAATCCCGCGCGTCCTCGCATCGGTCGATGCTAACAGGCGCCACCTGAGATGACTGCACCGCGCCACGCCCGCTGTCATCAGAAACCCGCTCGACCGCGACCCCCTGAAAAACCAGAAGCGGCCCGATCAGGGCCGCTTCTGTTTCCATCACCGGGGGAATGGGTAGCGGCGGACCGCCGCCCACCCCCCATACTCGCTCAGGACCCTTTTACGGGGCCGCGCAGGTGATGATACCGTCGGCCGACGAGTTGCACTCGATGTTCGTGAGCGAATGCGTCGCTTCGGCGGTCCAGGTCGCCGGCGGGCCGGCAACTGCGGTGGCGGTAACTGTCACATTCTGCGAAGCGCGGAAGCCGTGCGCCGTGCCGTCGCCGCTGAAGTATGCGCCAGAGCTGTCAGCCGCATAGCTCTCTTCATACGTCGCGAGATTACGAAGATCCGACTTCATCGCTGCAACGTAAGCCTTCTCCTTCGTGTTCGAGAACTTCGGAATCGCGATCGCGGCCAGAATTCCGATGATGACCACGACGATCAGAAGTTCGATCAGCGTGAATCCCTTCTTGTTGCGTACCATGTGATGCTCCTGAGAGAGTTGTTTGCGTTGCTTCGGGGGGAAGACGACGCGGTACCGGGAAAGGCAACGCAGGGGCCACGATTCAGCGAACCCCGGAAGTGCCTGCACACCAACGACTTGGCTCCCCGACACTTCAACTGCCAACCTCGCCGGAGTGAAGCATTCTGCAACTTCCCTTGCATAATGCGACACGGCGCGGACGTGCATCGCTCATTTCCCTGCCTGCCTGGCGGCACGAGCGATGATTGCCTGCGTCGGCAGAACGAGCATGCTGTCAGGAACCTGTGCGATCCTGACCAGCCACCGCTCACCCGGCGTGGACGACCCTTTGGATCTAGCGGAGATGTCTCTGCAAATAGCCGCATTGAGGCGCACCCGCGGCTGGTCACGGCGCAGAGCGAGGGAGTGAACATAGAGACGCGATGCAAGATCACACTTCCCGCTCATGTGAAATATGTCGCCGGAAAAGGCAAAGAGCTGGGAGTCGCTCTTCGACCCGACGAGTAGCGCAAGCGTTGTCTCAGCCACAGCGTTCCGAACAGCGCCCCGATCGATGTACCACTGTGCAAGCATCATGTGCGCGCGCGCGCTTCGCGGTGCGTCCTCTACTGTCTGCGCGAACAACGAGTCATTGTTCCGCCACACGACATTTCGCGTCGAACTGCGTGCGACTCCAAGCACGAGAACCATTGTTACGGCGGCAACAACCATTTGGCGAGCGCCCGGCGCGCTCATGTAGACGGCACGTGTGACTCGATCGACCGCCACCGCGACCACCAGCACCACTCCTACGCTCGGGAAGAACAGGGTCCGTTCCGCCAGGACAAAGCCGGTTACCACAAACAGATTGCTCGGAATGAGCAGGGTGATGCCCGTCCACGCCGCCCCGATTGTTATCGCCGGCAAGTTTCGGCGGAGCTGAATTGCGATGACAACGGTGGCCAGAAGGACGGCCGCGCCGGGTAGCATATCTGCCTCGAACTGATGGGCCAGGACGATTCGCGAGAACGAGTAGTCGGCGGCGAGGTCAGCGGGCCAGAAGAAAAGCCTTATCCACTCCATTACCACACGAAGCATCGTGAAGAACCGCGCCGAGAAGTCCTGTTCGGCAAAAAGCGGCGAGACGCCACCACCCTGCAGATCGCCTATCACTGCTGTCCGCACGGCAACGAAGCAGACAGCGACGAGTGCCGTGGCGCCGAGAATTGGAGACATGCCGCGGAGTCGGGTCACCACCGGGCCGCGCCCGGTGACGGTGATCCCTAGCAGCGCTAGAATCACCGGAAGCACGATAACGTGTTCCTTGAACATGAGCGCTGCGCCATAAAGCGCGGCGATCGTCGTTACATCGGTTCCCCGCAGCTCGCCGCGCTTTCGGACCCGAATGAAGCGCGTTGCCGCAATGATACTCAGCAGCGCGGCCCACAGCTCTGCCTGGCCGACCACATTCGCAACTGCCTCGACGTGCACCGGATGAACGGCGAACAGCGCTGCCGCGAGCCAAGCCACTGGCCAGTCGACTATCTCCTCGCAAAGCCTGAACACGGCGACACTGCAAAGGGCGTAAACTAGAATACTCGTCACGTGGAACGGGAGCGGCGACCCTCCGCCGATCAGCCATTGCACGGCGAAAGCGAGAACCGTGAATGGCCGGTAAAGACTGGCACCAAAGTCAGGTGGCCAGTACGGCTCGACAAAGATTCGCCAGGCTCCGGCAAGCGAGTGAACGCGCTCGTTCCGGACGATGATCTCAACATCATCGAGCGCAAAACCGTTGCTAATGCCTGTCAGCGACGCGGCAATCGCAAGCAAGACGATCGCCAATGCCGCGCAAGTTCGCATGCGCCTTGTTCCGAAATGCGCCAATGCGTCCGGGCTCATGCCACTGCTACGAGTCCAATAACTATCCCGATCGAGTTCCGTCGGGTCACCTTTTTGCCTTGAGTGCGATCCGGGACATGGGCACCTCGTTGTAATCGAAGGCTTCTCCAGGCTAGCATTCATCTGACAGCTACCGGACTCGTCCAATTGCCGCGGAGGCAATCTGCGCCGACATCGTGTCGGC
Source organism: Gemmatimonadaceae bacterium (assembly GCA_051306215.1). Taxonomy (GTDB): domain Bacteria; phylum Gemmatimonadota; class Gemmatimonadetes; order Gemmatimonadales; family Gemmatimonadaceae; genus UBA4720. The sequence continues at coordinate 14,016 of JBPPMU010000161.1, forward strand.
AAGAGCAAGCATTTGGCCGAGTCGGTTCGACCGAGGATTGTGCGCGAGGCCCAGACGGATCAGGTTTGTCGCTTCCGCGAGGCGCCCAAGCCGCATCAAACAGACCGCTGCCCGGCTGCGCCATAGTTCGTTGTGAGGCACAATTGCCAGCGCGCGTTCGTAAAGAGGCATCGCCCGTTGGCACATGCCCGCTTCGCTCAGCTGATCCGCTGCGACTCCAAGAAGTACAAAGTCGTTCGGTCGACCCAGCATTACAGCAATCTGCATCTCTTCAGCGCCCTGGTGCTTACGACCGGAGGCCGAGAGATGCGCCGCCAGCATCCAGTGAGCGCGTGAACTCAACGGGACGTCGAGCACCGTCTGATGAAACAGCGAATCGTTGCCCGCCCAGACTGGATTTCTCGTGGAACTGCGAATGATTCCGCTTACGAGAAGAATGCCGACCGCGACAGCCACAGCACGGCGGGCAACAGGCTCACGGCCTTCGGCGGCCTTCCAGGCATGTACAATGGCGATAGCGGCGAGCAGGGCGACACCCGCGCTCGGAAGGTAAAGCGTCCTCTCAGCGATTATGAATCCGGTGACGATGAACATATTGCTTGGGATCGCCAACGTCATACCGATCCAAAGGATGGCGAAAGTTACTGCGGCGCGACGGCGGCGCATGATCCACGCGGCGGTGCCGGCAGCCATCACTACTATGAGGCCCGGCAGCATCGCTAATGTCGGAGCCGTCACCAGTTTTGTCCGTGGAAACGAGTAGTCCGCAGAGAGTTGCGCCGGCCACACGAGAAGGCGTACCCAATCTGTGACAACGGTGAGCATTGTAAGCCCGCGAACCTTCAATGGCTGCTGTACCAGCAGCTCATTGTTTCCGCCCGATCTGAACTCGCCGACAACCGTGGTTCTCAGCAAAACGAAGCCGACGCCGACGACTATAAGTGCGACCAGCAAAGGCGCGGCACTCCGAAATCGTTCACGCCACGCTCCGCGATTCCCGCCGACCACCGTTTCCGCAGCAACGAGAACCCCCGGAAGAATGATCCCATGCTCCTTGAACAAACATCCTGCGAGGTAAAGCGCGGAAATAACTGCAATGTCGCGGGAACGAATGTGTCCCGATCTTGCCGCGACGATGTATCGCCGTGTTGCGAGGAAGATCAGGAGTGCGACCATCAGCTCCGACTGCCCGACCACATTGGCGACCGCCTCGGTGTGTACCGGATGCACCGCGAACAGCATCGCAGCGATTAGAGCCGTATCTGTGTCGACGATTTCCTTCAGGAGCCTGAACAAGGCGACACAAGCGATCGCGTTGATTGCGATGCTTACAGCGTGGAAGACAACGGGCGATCCACCACCGATCGCCCATTGTACTGCGAACAAAAGAATCGTGAGCGGTCGATAAAGGCTATCGCCATCGTGCGGTGGCCAATACTTCTGACCAAAAAAGCGCCACGCTTCCTTGACTGAATGGACCCGTTCGTTGTCCGGGATGAGCCTGATGTCATCCAGGGCAAACCCGTTCGTGATCCCTGTGATGGACGCGGCGACCGCGACAATGGCGACGATCCACGCGCCATTGAGGCGGACAAACTCCACCCATTCTTCGCGAGACGTGGCCCTCGTCATGCCGCTTCGAATCTCGAGAGTTTCCTGTGAAGCGTCGACGTGTCGATTCCGAGCACGTCAGCCGCGCGTGACTTGTTGCCGCCTTCAGCGCCGAGCACCCACATGATGTACGCGCGCTCGATTGCCTCGAGGGATGGATTCGCCGCAGCGCGTTCAGAGATGAGCGGCTCCGCCTTTCGCTGCCTGACTTTATCGGGCAGCGCACCCGGCAGGATCACCCCGTTACTCGCGAGTATCACCGCACGCTCGATGGCGTTCTCCAGCTCACGCACGTTGCCGGGCCACGAATATTCCTGGAGCTGCTCGGCAGCTTCAGCACTCAGCGTTTTCTGCGGCTGCCCTCGCTTGACGGCGATGTCGGCAAGGAACGATTCGGCAAGCACCGGGATGTCGTCCCGCCTCTCACGAAGCGGTGGAATCTCGATTGCGATCACGTTCAGCCGGTAGAAGAGGTCGCTGCGGAAATTCCCGCGGGCAATCTCCTGGTCGAGGTCCCGATTCGTAGCGGCCACGAGTCTCGTGTCGATCGGAATCGGCTCCGTTGCTCCAACCGGGATAACCTCGCGATGCTGCAACACCCGCAGGAGCTTCACCTGCGTCGCCGCGGTTGTCTCGCCGATTTCATCAAGGAAAAACGTTCCCTGCTCCGCCGACGAGAACATTCCGGCCTTGTCCTTCACTGCACCGGTGAACGAGCCCTTCACGTGACCGAACAACTCGCTCTCGAGAAGGCTTTCCGGCAGTGCACCGCAGTTGATCGAAACGAACGGACCGCCCGACCTGTGCGAGAGCTCGTGGATGTATCTCGCCACCACTCCCTTTCCGGTTCCTGACTCTCCCTGAAGCAGCACCGTCGAATCGCTCGTCGCGACAGTCTCGGCGACGCTCAGGACGTCGAGCCATGCCTTGTTGACACCGATCGGCTTCCCTATCGTGTCACGCCGCTTTATCTCGCGCTTCAGCGCCTTGTTCTCGGTCTTGAGGTGGCGCGTTTCCGCGGCCCGCCGGACGATCGCGATGAGCGCATCGTTGTGAAACGGTTTCTGCACATAGTGAAAGGCGCCGTCATTGACCGCGGTTATCGCGGTCTGGAGGGACGCCTGTGCGGTCATGAGGATTACGGGGACGTCCGGATCCTGTGCCCTCGCTGCCGCAAGAACGTCGAGGCCGCCAACCGCCGGCATCCTGATGTCCGAGATGATTATGTCGGGCTTTATCGCCGCGATCTGGTCGAGCCCCTGCTTGCCGCCGAACGCAACATGCGCGGCGAACCCCTCGTTCTTGAGGAGTATTCTGAGTGTGTCGACTATTGCGGATTCGTCATCGATTATGAGGACGGTCGGCCGCGACTCCTGGGCTTGCATTCGCTGTGGCCTGCCTGGCTTTCGGAAGAACGATTGTGAACCGCGTCTCTTCGCCGGGAGGACTCACGGTGATCAGGCCGCCATGCGCCTGCACCGCGCGCTGGACAATTGAAAGACCCAGACCACTTCCCCCCGTCCTCGTTGTGACGAAGGGATCGAACAATCGGTCACGAATCCGGGGCGCGATACCCTCCCCCTGGTCGATGACGACAATGCCGTACGCGCCATCTGCAAACTGTTCATGCCCGGGCGGCAGCTGCTGCGGCTGGAGCACGCCCCCCTCGATCCTTACCTCGGAATGGGGTGGTGACACCTGGACCGCGTTGAGGAGCAGGTTGAAGAAGGCTCGATGAATGAGGTCTTCATCCCCCTCGATGGTCATTGCGGCCGAGGGAAACCTGTCGGTGATTCTCACCCCCTCGGCTATGCCCGGCTGGGACGCCACGAGCTGCGCGGCGTTTCGCGCGAGTGCGCCGAGATCGAGCTCCTGAACGCGGGTCATCCCCGTTCGAGAAAAATCCAGGAACTCGCTGAGAACGCGCGCGATCCGGTCCGACTCGCGCAGAACAAGCGCGCTGAGGGTCTTCTCATCGTCGGTGGCGCGAGGGATGCGCGAAAGCTGCTCGACCGCGCTCCTGATCGATGCAAGCGGATTCTTTATCTCATGAGCGAGCGAGGCGCTCATCTCCGCCACTCCCTCGAGCCGCTCCGCCCTCACGAGCAGCTGCCTCACCTCCGCCTCCTGCAATCGAAACGCCGCCAGCTCCTTCGCCATTTCCTCGCTCGCCGCGCCGGCGGCCGTCAGCCGCGCAGCGATCAATGCGCTGGTCAGGGCAACGGCGGCGAACACGAAGAGCTGAAGCAGGAGCGCTGTATCAGGATCGCCGGTCTGGGCAAGCATTGCATCGGCGAAATAGAGAACCATCCCGAAGCTCGCCATCAGCGGAACACCGGCTGCCGGAAGGAGCAGGGCGCTTACGGCGATCACGAGGATGTACAACGGAGCGAGCTCGGATCGTCCGTCCGCCCAGGTGACGTGAACAACTGTAGTCACCAGCGCCATGTCGAAAATCGTCTGGAGGTAAACGAATGTCTTGCCGGGTTCCCGCCGCCGGACTTCTGTCCATAACCAGGAGGCCGCCGTAAACAGGATTGCCGCCGCCAGCATCACGCCCAGGATCGATGGCGCTGATTCGGTTGTTCCAACGCCGCCTGCCAGCGACCCGGCGTAAAGCCCGGCTGCGAGGAGCAGACGGCCCGCAAAGAGGCCCCGCAGTACCCGGCGTGGGCCAAACATCTGCGGTGTGGAGCGATCTTGCGGCGTTATCCAGGCACCTCGGGACGCGGGAAGGTCCAAGTTGGCTGCACCCGGGGATTCAGTCAATTCCCGCCCGCTACTATATAGATTTCAATGGATATGAATCTTCTGGCACTCCAGCTTGCTCCGGTGGAACAC
>JBPPMU010000162.1:0-12563 GCA_051306215.1 Gemmatimonadaceae bacterium
ATGCAGCAGCGCATAGTCGAGCTGCGGTTCTTTGCCGGGCTCACAGTGGAGGAGATAGCGCACGTGCTGGGTCGCTCGCCACGGACGGTGAAGCGCGAATGGCAGCTCGCCAAGGCCTGGCTTTTTCGCGAATTGCAGACGGAGCAGGCAGTCGTCTAACTTTCGGGCATCGCGGAAGTGGCGGAATTTGGTAGACGCGCTGGACTTAGGATCCAGTCCCTTCGGGGGTGCGAGTTCGAGTCTCGCCTTTCGCATAAGAGAACGCCCGAATTGTTTTCTATCTGAGACGGCGAAGTGCCGGAGTTGCGTGTACAGACAGCGGAGTTCATTATCGAAATGCCCGACCGAGGACTCGTACCGGTTGAGTTCAGTCGCGCGGCGCAAAACCGAGTCCATTACCAGCGACAATCTCACGCTCAGTCATTTCTTACGAGTCGCCCGCATCCAGACATCGTTCGAGACTCCAGGCGAGTAGAAACCGGTGGCACGGGCGCCGTCCATCTCGAAAATCACCGGCGTTTCCTCAACATCGAAAATCTTGCCGTCCTCGAGAAAAGCAGGCATGAAGCGGTGGTGCTGCTCGGTGGGAAGGAGCTCTATCACGAACGGCTCCGTTCCGTCCACGATTGCGCGGAGCACCCCCTGGATGTTCACAATCTCCATCTTCATTTCCGGACCCGGGCCTTTCTTTCCGATGAAGACAAATCCATAGCGGCCCACGTAGGGAGCAGCCTGCTCGTCAGTCAGCCGACTCCTGGGGCGGCTGGGCTGGACAAGTATCTCGACTCCGAATGTCATCGTTCCCCAGCGAAAGCGGAGAGTCGTGCCGTCGCGCGAGACACGCGGGAAATCGAAGCTCACCGCCTCGACATGCTCCCCCTGTATCGGTGTGACCGGGATCGAGAGGAACATCTCTGCCAGTGCCGGGCGCTGCGTATGAAACAGCGTCGCCTTCCTGTGCAGATGCAGCACCCACGCTCCCGGAGGCGTGGTCAGCCAGAGAGAGTATTTCCCCGCTGGCACCGGTTGCCCGCTGAGACTGATATCACGGGACAGCTCGAGGGTCGTCGCCCAGTTGGCGCCGGGAGTCCAGATCTCGTCAGCATGCACGACCTTGCCGAAGAGATTCTCGCGCTTTCGCGCTTGCGGCCGGGAATAGTCCACGGTGATGACGGTGCCATCAACCACCTGGCATACTCCGCCTCGCTCGCTCGCCCTGATCTGCCCCTGCGCTGCAGGAGCGAAGAGAACAGCGGCCATGGCGCCGCATACTTCAAAGAATCGTCGCGACATCGGTACAGCCTCTTGCGTTAATTGATGCGTCAGGTGGCTTCGGCGAACGACGCGTCGATCGAGGTTCGAATTCCGTTCAGGGACCAGCCGTCGGAATACAACCGATGAACGAGCCTAGCCTCGTTTTGACAGATCTGGCAATGCTGCGCCATGCCATCATCCTCGAAGCAGCTGAGCAGGGAGTGGAAGCCCGTCTGCCCGGCGCAGCCGCAGTAGCAGTGAATGCCATCCACCACTTGGGGAATTTCGCGAACCAGCGCATAAACAGGAGCGGCCTCCTTGTTCGTGAGCCGGTTCGCTGTCAGGACGCGCGCAGCGGTAATTCCAGGCCTGGGAGTGGGATGTACGACGGGCCCGCGGGCAAACAGCCTGACTGGCGCGGCGTTCGCCACGCGAGCGAGGAATACGGCGGGAATCAAGGCGAGAAGCCGCCTTCGACTGTACGAGCGTTTGAGCAATGGATCCAGCAGAAAACCCGGGGACATGGAGAGAGAATATATATTCTCTGACTTTCCTTTCCAATGAACGCTGATCCGCTATTTTAGGATCCAGTGGAGCAATCCGTGGGGGTTCGAGTCCCCCCTTTCGCATGCGGCGACTCCGCGGCAGACGGTCGCGCCGGACGACACCGCAGGCGCCGCGCGTTTTTTGCGTGCGGCGCCCGCGCGTCTTTTCAGCTTATTGGTTCGGCCCGTAGGCCGGCCCGTGATCGTACGTTGGTCCTCCGAGAAGCAGACGGAGCCCAGTGCCGTCAGGATTCACCGTGAAGAGGTCGGGATCGTCGGCGCTGACCCTATAGCCGAAAAAGGCGATCTTCGACCCATCGGGTGACCAGGCCGGTGACCAGTCCTCGCCATCGTGACGGGTGAGCCGAACCAGATTCGACCCGTCCGCGTCGATCGAGTAGATCTCGGTCGAGACGCCGTCGCCCTGCAACCTCGAAACCATGCTCACGAACGCGATCCTGCGTCCATCAGGCGACCAGCGAGGATCAGAGTCCATGCGCTGGCCGGCGTAGATCACGGCTGCGCCTGATCCGTCCGCGTTCATCGTCCAGATGTCGCCGCCGTCGCCGGTCACGCGCCGAAAGACGATGCGCGAGCCGTCGGGTGACCAGTCGGCTTCGTGGTAGCCGTCCTTTCCATCGGTCAGCCGCACAACGCCGGACCCATCCCCATTCATGACATAAATTTCCTTGGTGCCGCCGCGGTCGCTCCAGAACAGAATCCTGTCGCCGCTGGGCGACCACCTCGGCCTCACAGACAGGCGCGGGGCGACTACCGTCTCTTTTCCCGTGGCGAGGTCGAGCACGGCGATACCTTCCGCGGGCGTTGCGTACACGACCCTCCGGCCGTCCGGCGACACGTGCGGCGTAACGCCTCCCGCTCCAAGGCTCACCAAGTCGGTTCCGTCTGGATTCATCGCCATCAGCACATTCCTGTTGCCCTCTGCGCGCACGAACACGATCCGGTCGGCCAGTGTGCCGGGCAACTTCGGACCTGGTTGAGCTGCGCCGGGCGCCGGTTCGGCCGGAGAGTCCGCGCCTTCACTGCAACTGCACGCGACCGCCACGGCATATATGATCGGGAGTTTCGCGAGTGTCCTCATGAGGATCCCCTTCTGTCTGATTTTCCTGGTTTGTCGGCGTTGTTCGCGCTGTCATTGGGCGGGATAGACGACGTCCCCGATACTGATGGTGCCGATTATTTCCACTCGATTTCCGTCGCCGAGGTGGCTGTCGTATCGCCAGACCGCGATGTTCGTTGCGTGGACGTGGAGGGTAAACCCTGATTTCGTGGGCACAACTGGCTGTGAGACGGCGATCCAATCGGTGTTGTGCCAGATCCCCGCGGCGCCGTCGACATCCTGCCCGTTGAGACGTATGTGGGTGATGCGGCCGTTTTTCCCCTTCTCGAGCTGTACCTGCAGCACGATGTCATCCGTCAACGCGTACTCGAGGTAGGTGGTGCTCGCCCACAGTGGCCTCACGACGAGACATCCGCTTTTGCCGAAGACAACGGCCCATGCGTTCGGGGTGAACCCAGCCGACGGACAAGTGCTCGTCAGTGCTCGTGCATCCGCATCCCCCAGTGCGAGATCACCCGGCAATACGATGGCGCCCGGGGTCGCGCCCCCCCCGCCTTTCGCCTGACGGAGCCCGCCGATATCGAGTGAGTCGGGCGCGAGCGGATCGGTACAGCCCGGAATGGACAGCGCGAGGAGAACAGTTACGGCAATTGCGGCTATCGATCTGTTGCGATGCTTGTCTTTCATGGTGCCCCCTGGCGACCGTGGGTCGGGTCATTCCGATCCCGTCGAGGGCGAATCTGGCGGTATCCGATTATCCACGGCTTATTTCGCAGTTAAGCCGCGTACCGTTTGGCCACTCGCTTCGGGTTTGACATGATTGATCTGCGCGTACTGGGCACGCTCGACCTCCGTGACAGCGCGCACGGCCCCCCGATCCTGGGCGTCCTGGCGCAGCCGAAAAGGATGGCGCTGCTCATCTACCTCGCGCTGGCCACACCGCGCGGATCACATCGCCGCGAGAGCTTGCTGGTCCTCTTCTGGCCAGATTCGACCGAAGATCGCGCGCGCAATTCCCTGAATCAGGCCGTTTTCAACCTTCGCCGCGTGCTCGGCGAAACTGCCGTGGTCGGCACCGGCGACGAGCTCCGCCTCTCGGCTGAGCTGGTGCGATGCGATGCGGTCGAATTCGACCGAATCCTGACAGAGGGAGATGCGGAAGGTGCGCTGCAGCTTTATGGCGGCGATCTCGTGCCCGGCTTCCACGTTGACGACTGCATCGAATTCGAGCGTTGGCTCGACGGCGAACGACAGCGGTTGCGGGCAAAGGCAGTTGCTGCCGCGATGGGGCTCGCAGACCAGCAAGAGCTGACTGGACACGGTGTAGCGGCGGTGGAGTTGGTACGTCGAGCCGCATCCTGGGATCCGTACGACGAGTTGGTCCTCACTCGGCTTGTCACGCTTCTCGCAAACCTCGGAGACCGGGCCGGCGCGCTGCGGGAGTACGACCGGTTTCGGAGCCTGCTGCAAGCGGACCTCGCGCTCGCGCCTTCTGCGGCACTCGACACGCTCGTCGCAGAGATTCGACGCGGAGAGGTCGCCGCGGCGCCCCCGGTTGCAGAGCTAATCCGGCGCGATGCGCCGGGACCGGACGCCAACGGTCAGCCAGACGTCTCCTCCGGTCAAACGGACACCGCTGGCCGCGTACCCGCCGCGCGGAGAGTCAGGATAAGACTGCGCGCGGTAGTAGCCGCGGGGATGCTGGCGCTTCTCGCAGTACGGTCGTTCTGGCGCGCCAGTCCGAAAAGTCTCGGGGAGGCCCGGATACATCGCTCGACGGACGGCGCGTGCTCGTCGCGGCATTCGAGAACCGGACAGGCGATCACGAATTGGATCCACTTGGGCTGATGGCCGCTGACTGGATCACACAAGGTCTGGCGAGAACGCGCCTCGCACGCGTCGTTCCCTTTTCGACCGTGGTCCAGGAGACGCCGCACCTGAGCGCAGAAGGCGTTGCACCCGAGGTTGCAATCCCGGCGGCGAACCGCCGGTTGGCGCGACGGATCGGGGCCGGTATCCTGATTACCGGTGCCTTCTATCGCGACGGCGATTCGCTGGTGTTTCAGGAACAGGTCGTCGATGTCGCCAGCGGCGAGCTCCTGCGCGCAATAGAAGGCATTCGGAGCTCTTCCGCGCACCCCGTCCTGGCAGTCGAGCAGCTTCAGCGGCGGAGCCTTGGGGCGCTGGCAACCTTATTCGACGAGCGCCTGGCCTCATGGCCCGATGTAGCGAGTCAGCCCTCGAGCCTCCAGGCGTATCGGCTCTTTGCGGATGGAATGCGCCTCTTCCTGAAGGCAAATCGCGACTTCGGAACAGCCGACGGCCAGCGCCTCAACCGAGATGCGGCGTCCACCTTCCTGGCCGCAGGCCAGGAAGACTCCGCGTTCACCGCTCCGCTCCTCTGGGCTGTATACGCATTGATAAACGCCCAGGACGTCGCAAGCGCTGACTCCCTAATCCGGCGGCTCGAGCGCCGCCCCTTCTCGGCGTGGAACCGCGCCGTGCTCAACCACCAGGCGGCGGTAGTGTCGCGCAACACGGAAGCTCAATATGACGCGGCGCGCGAGCTGGCCGAGTTGTCGCCTGATTCCGAGTGGCTGTTCAAGCTCGGTATGGCGGCGTTTGCCAGCCATCGGCCGGGGCTCGCACTCGATGCCTTCATGCGCGTGAATCCCGATCGCGGCTGGATCAGGGAGTTTCCGTCGTACTGGCGGCTCCGCTCGGAGTTACAACACGTGACGGGGCATTACAGTGCCGGCCTGCGGGACACGCGTCGAGGCCGGCTCTCGAACCCCGGGGATATGTGGCTGAGCACACTCGAGCTCTGGGCGCTGGCCGCACTTGGCCAAGACGACGAGATTCTGGGCCTCGTTGCGCCACGCATCGCGGCGGGCGACGCGTTTGCCGCCTGGCAGATCACGACGGCAGTGGAGGAGCTGCGGGCGCACCGCCATCGGAAGGCCGCGCGCCGCATTGTGCAACGCAGACTTCCGCTGGTTCAGTCGCTGCGAGACCGCCCGGGAGGCCGCAGTGCGCGCGGCGCGCACGCCTATCTGCTCAACGAGGCAGGGCGAACTTCAGAAGCGCGGGCCCTGTATCGGGTGCTCGCCGCCGAAAGACCCGAGAGAGGCGAGTACCGCGTGCGTTCGGCGCTATTGGCGGCCCGCGAAGGAGACCGGCGTGAAGCGGTAGAAACATTGAGGTGGCTGGGAACACTGCACAGCGCCGAGCTCGCGCGCGCCGTCCCGCAGAGCGAACTCGGCTATTGGGGATCGCCCGAGGGGTGGAAGGCGGTGATGCAGGCGCGCTTGCTGGCGCAGACAGGCGATCCAGAGCGCGCAATTGAGGCGCTGCGCGTCGGCGTTGCCCAAGGGTTGAAACACACTTATCTCCACTTGCACGATGATCCCGAGCTCGACCCTCTGCGACGGCACGCCGGCTTTCAGCGGTTGTTCCTGTCGACAGAGTGAGGTTCGTCGTCACTCAAGCGGGCGGCTTGGCCACAGCGAATTCGATCGTATGGCGTAACTCGGTGAACCGACGCAGCAGGCTGGACTGACCATCCGGTGGAGCAATCCGGGGGGGTTCGAGTCCCCCCTTTCGCATGTCGCAGTGCCGCAGAAAACCCCGCTCAGCGCGGGGCTGGTGCCGGACCGATCTGCTGCAGCAGCACGTTGACCATCAGGTAGATGCGCGCACGCTTGATGAGGCCATCCTCCACTTCGTAGGCGACCCCGATCGGAACCCGCACGTCCCGGCCTGTTGCGGGAATTCCGGCGAACACACCGGTGTGCTTACCGACCACAAGCGCCTCGAGCAGTCCCTCGTTCTCGCCGAATACCGAGTTGACCACCTCCGCCCGGGCGTCGAGCGCGCCGTGATAGAACCCATTGATATGCTTCGCTATCGCGTCCCTGCCGCGGATCTCCTCACCTGACGGCATCATCACAAAAACCGCATCCTCAGCAACGTACTTCGGATCGTGCTCCTTCCAGTAGGCCTCAAGAAGGTCACGAGTGCGATCGATTGCGACGGAACGCTCGGCGGGGGTTGACGTTGCCTGAGCGGAAAGAACCTCAGGCGCCGCCACCAGATTCATGGCAATTCCAGCCAGCAGCGCGGTGCGGAAAAGCATTGGGCCTCCTTGCGTGAGGGCTTGCGTGGGATTTCGCAACATCGCACCAGGGGAAGCGGGTGTCGAGTATTCGCCTCGGATTTCAGCCGCAGGACCCCGTAGCGTCAGCTGAGAGTCTCGGCGCCAGGTCCCGCGCGAGAGACGGCGGGCGACTGAGCCAGGTGATTTTTCGTTAGCCGCCCGATCACGTACTCAATGGCACGCAGAATGGCATAGCCGGCGAGCGCGCCGGCGACGTTGAACAGCACGTCGTCGATGTCTGTCCATCTGGGAGTGCCAACCCACCTGCCCGCATACTGAAGGACCTCGATGGCGATCGATGTTCCAGTCGCAACCAGGAGCATGGGCCTGACCGAGGAAGCTCCTTCCGAAATCAGCGGAACCAGAAAGCCGAGCGGGATGAACATCGCAAAGTTTCCCCCCATCGTCTGGAGGCAGAAAGCAGTAGTCGAAGGCTGCCCGGGGTTGGGAACGAAGCACCCGATTGACTCGAGAACGGGAACGAGATTGGTCCCGAAGGTGCCGTTTGCCGACGACATCGCCGGCGGCGCGAGCGTCAGCACACCGAGCATGACGACGTAGACGGAGAAGGCGGCGAAGGCCACCACGTGGAGTGCGCCAACATTTCCGGGCTGCCGGTTGAGCCGCGAGACGGCGTAAATGGCGATGCAGACCGGGACGATGAGGAGCGCCAGCGGGGCCGCGTGTGCGAAAAACGGGCTCATGCTGGCAAAATCGCACAATCGCGCCGGATGCGCTCGACGTGATCGTTCCCTCCGGACTGCTCACGGTCCAGCCATACCACTGGCATCGGCTTTGCCCTGTGATGAACTACCACCAAGCGGAGAAGCAACATGGAAATGGAAACACTGAAAGACCTCTACGTCGAAGAGCTGAAGGATCTTTACAGCGCGGAGAAGATGATCATCAGGGGACTCGACAGAATGACGAAGGCGGCATCTGATCCCGAGCTGAAAGAAACCTTCAAGCGTCACCAGGCGATGACCGAGAAGCACGTTGAGCGGCTCGAAACGATTTGCGCCGATCTCGACGTAAGCCCCCGTGGAAAGAAGTGCGTCGGCATGGAGGGGCTGATCGACGAAGCCAAGGAGCTGATCGGGGAGAGGCCTGACCCCGACGTACTCGATGCCGGCCTCATTGCGGCCGCCCAGCACGTTGAACATTACGAGATGGCCGGCTACGGATGTGCGAGAACCTACGCGCGACAGCTCGGCTTCGCGGACCAGGCTGACCTGCTCCAGACAACGCTCGACGAAGAGGGAACGACCGATAAGCTTCTAACACAGCTCGCCGAAACGAAGATCAACATACAGGCTGAGCGCGCCGACTGAAGCGGCCGATCAGGAAATTTCGAGGGCCGGCAATAGCCGGCCTTCGTCATTTCAGACCAGGCGGAAAACCGGCCGAATGCACTCCGGCGAGTCGTTCGCCGGGCTGTTGACGAACCGGCTCACCTCATGGCACTCGAGGCCCCCCAATTCGAACGGCCTTAGCAGCGCAAGCGCGTCGCGCAGCGGCGTTGCCACATCGACCCATCGCTCGGCATCGTCCAGTCCCAGTAGTGCCGGCATGCGGTGGTGATACGCTGACGCCATCGCGCTCGCGTCCGTCGTGATCACCGTACATGTCTCGATCGCCGATTCGCCTCTCCCCCACCTCTCCCACAATCCGGCCATCACGAACGGGCTCTCGCCGCGCATATGAAAGAAAACCGGGACACGTGACTTCCCCGCGCCGGTCCACTCGTAGTAGCCATCCGCAAGGACCACGCACCTTCGCTCGCGTGCAGCATCCCTGAACGCCGGCTTCTCGGCGAGCGAGTCAGAGCGGGCATTGATCATCCTGTTCCCGATCGCTGGATCGTTCGCCCACCACGGAATGAGTCCCCACCGCCTTGCTGAAACGGCGGGAAGTCCCTTCGAGTCGAGTGAGATAGTCCACTGATCCTGCGTGGGCGCGATGTTATATCGCGGCTCGAATCCCGGCAGCACCGGCGGAAGCGAAAATCGCTCGAGCACGCTGACTGGAGCGTCGTGAAGTGAAGACCTTCCGCACATTCGTTGAAGCTAGGGCGATGCTCCGCCCCTGCAAAGCTCCCGCCGGTATCGCTCCCCGGAGCCGGTTGGCCCGAATCGCGCAGTCACTCCCGGTGGATCATTCACGGGGGACCAATGGCAAAATGTGACGTGTGCGGTAACGACTACGACAAGGCATTCACAGTGACGATGGGTGGCGCTACCATGACCTTCGACTCGTTCGAGTGCGCCATCCATGAACTTGCGCCGACGTGCGCGCACTGCGGGTGCAGAATCATCGGCCACGGAGTCGAGGCCTCGGGCACCTTCTACTGCTGCGCGCATTGCGCAACTGAATCCGGAGTGAAGGGGATCGACGACAGGGTCTAAGTCGGTGCAGTGACTGACTGCGGACTGCGGTCGTACTGCGGACTGGGACTGCGGACTACTGCGGACTACAGACGGGATGGTGAAGGGCCTGGTCTGGGCTTCCGATCTTGACGAGGAAGCCCCGCTCGCGATGCTGCGGATCGGAGAGCAGGAGGAGGGGACGGCGCCAGCACACTTTGACGCATTCGGGCCGACTCCGCGACAGCGTTCACTCCCAACGTTCTGATTCCGAGTGGCCCAGGGTTCGTCCCCGGGCAGGAAGGGCTAGAATGCAAAACGCTAAACATCTGGCGCAAAGCTTATGTTCCCGTTACAGTTTATCTGGCTGCTCGACCGGAGCGCCGTCACGGACATCTATTGCAACAGCAGGTCTTCCTCGCCGGAACGCGCGTGCGCGAACTCCCGGCGTGTTAGATACGAACCCAGCGAACGCTGATCGTAGTTGACTCTTCCAGGAGATCGGTAGATGACCCGTTTCGTATCGGCGGGGCTGGCGGCGATCGCCGCAGCTTCGCTCGTAGCGTGCTCCGAAGGCCCCGTTTCCCCCGAATCAGCTATGACGCCGCCGGACGGCCCCACACTGTCGGCTGGCGTGGCGGGTGAGTTTGTCCCAGGTGAATTGATCGTCAGGTTCCGCCCAGGTACCTCAGAAGCCCAACGCGGCAGTGCACTCCGCGCCGCGAACGCAACGGCAGCAGAGCGAATCATAACGGCTGCCATGAGACGGTCTGGTGATTCGGAGGGAATCACCCTCATTCGTACCCCTGGAGCTGTGCCGGCAGCGATAGCTGCGCTCCGCGGCGCACCTCAAGTCGAGTACGCCGAGCCGAACTACATCTACCAGCACCACGCGACCTCAAACGACACATACTATACGAATGGGTCGCTCTGGGGCATGTACGGAGATGCAACGTCGCCTTCCAATCAATACGGAAGCCAGGCGGGCGAGGCGTGGGCAGGAAATAGGACCAACTGCAGCAGTGTCTTTGTCGGCATCATCGACGAAGGCTACATGTACACCCACGAGGATCTTGCCGCCAACGCAGGGACGAATCCCGGCGAAATCGCTGGCAACGGCGTTGATGATGACGGCAACGGCTATGTCGACGATGTATACGGCTGGGACTTTGACGGCGGTAACAGCAGTGTATTCGATGGCACAATGGACGACCACGGGACGCACGTCGCGGGCACGATCGGTGGTGTTGGTGGAAACGGCAATGGCGTGGCCGGAATGTGCTGGAGCGTCAAGCTGCTGAGCGGAAAATTCCTTGGGCGCAGGGGTGGCACAACGGCCAACGCGGTCAAGGCCGTGGACTACTTCACCGACCTCAAGACCCGCCACGGGCTCAATCTCGTAGCAACCAGCAACTCGTGGGGTGGCGGTGGTTTTTCACAAGCGCTCGGCGATGCAATCGGCCGCGCCAACACTGCGAACATCCTCTTCATCGCGGCAGCAGGGAACAGTACTGACAACTGTGACACCGCCGCCTGCTATCCTGCGAAATATGGTAACGCAAACGTGATCGCCGTGGCTTCCATTACGAACACTGGAGCGATTAGTTCCTTCTCTAGCTTTGGGGCGACGACGATCGATATCGGAGCGCCCGGCAGCGGAATATGGTCCACGGTGCCAAAGAGCTCGAAGGGGCAGGTCGTCTCTGGATACGCAAGCTACAGCGGAACCTCGATGGCAACGCCCCACGTGAGTGGCGCAGCAGCGCTTTACGCCGCATACCACCCAGGTTCGTCAGCGGCGACCATCAAAGCCGCAATTTTGAACAGCGCTGTCCCCACGGCTTCGCTCAACGGGAAGGTTGTCAGCAACGGCCGCCTGAACGTCAGCGGATTCTGACCTGAAGTACCGCGCGTGATCGGGAAAGACGGGCTCCTTCGGGGGTCCGTTTTTTCTTACCTTTGGTGGTTCCCGGTGTTAGTCCGCAGTAGTCCGCAGTTCGCAGTCAGTACTCTCCCACCTCGGTCCTGCCTCCCTCCCGCTTATATTTGGGCATGCCCATCGAGATTACAAAGAACGAAGGCACTGGCGTCGACCGCCACGTGCAGGTCTCGGTTTCCCCCGAAACCGTCAAGCAGGCAGAGGAAAAGGCGGCCCGTCGCTATGCGTCGAGCGTCAGGCTTCCGGGCTTCAGGCCCGGGAAGGCCCCGCCGACGATGGTCAGGAAGAAGTTCGCAGAGGCGATCCGTCAGGAAGCCCTCGAGTCCCTGGTTCGCGACGCATACAAGGAAGTCATCGAAAAACAGGACCTCAAGGTCGCCTCCCAGCCCCACGTCCATGACGTGAAATTCGAGGACGGAAAGCCCCTCACATTCGAGCTTCACTTCGAGCTCCGGCCGACGATCGAGCTCGCCAGGACCTCCGGCTTCAGGGTCACTCGCCGCGATGTCGCGATATCCGACGAGGACGTGCAGAACCAGGTCGAATCGATCCGCGACCAGCGCGCGACATGGACCCCCGTAGAGGACAAGCCGCTGCCCGGGGACATGGTCAACATCGAGATATCGATGGGCGACGATGAGGTAGGCGGCGAAGCCCGGTCATACCCCCTCGTACTCGGAACCGGACAGGCGATCCCGGGAATCGAGGAGCTCATCATGGAGGCAGCACCCGGCGAGACAGTGGAGCGCCCGGTGAAATGGCCCGATGACTTTCCCGATGAGTCACAGCGCGGGCAGTCGAAGACGGTGAAGGTCAGCCTCCAGGACGTCAAGCGGAAGTCGCCGCCCGACCTCGACGACGCGTTCGCCCGGGAGGTTGGCGACTTCGATTCACTCGATGCGCTAAGACAGGTCGTTCGTGAAGACCTGACCGAACACGCGAAGCGCGATGCAGACGCGGAAGTCAGGCAGAAGCTGATCGACGAGATAATCGGCGCGAACCCGTTCGACGTCCCGCCAAGCTGGGTGAGGCAGTTCGCCGAGAATTATGCGGAGGCATACCAGATTCCGGCCGAAGACCGGGACAAGTTTGCGACGGAGTTCCGCTCGATGGCCGAGAGGCAGATCCGCCGAGACCTCGTCATAGAGACACTGGCCGAGCGCGAGGGCCTCGCGGCGACGGAAAAAGACATCGACGACAGGATTACCGAACAGTCCGAGAAGCG
>JBPPMU010000163.1:0-2649 GCA_051306215.1 Gemmatimonadaceae bacterium
AACGCAATCGCGTATCCATACGGCGCCCCCGCAGCAATCAGCCCGGTGACCACGACGACAAAAAACGATCCTCGATCCTCCGCCTGATCCCTGATCAGCGACATGAGAGCAACCCCCTCGAACAGGAGCAGCACCCCGAGCACCGGCAGCGGAAAGATCTGAACGACCTGCGAGAATCCATTCGCGAACAGCAGCCCCAGGATCAGAAAGAAAGACCCGTAGATCACCACGCTCCCGCCGGTTCGCGCACCGAACATGTAATGGCCCGCAAGCCCTCCCGAGCCGTGACAGGTCGGCACACCGCCGAAGAACGGGTTGACGATGTTCATCACCGCATACGTGAGACTCAGTTTTCCCACGCTTATTCGCCGCTCCGGAAACAGATCCTCGACAAGCTGCCGCGTCGCGAGAATCGAGTTGCCTAGCGACAGGGGAATCTGTGGCAATCCGAGGAGAATGAAGCCCGAAACGACTGCATTCCACGAAACCGGGCGCGCCTCGGGAAGCGAGAAGCCGAATGCATCCGTGAAATCGGCCCCCGACAGCTTGAATACCAGGGCGTAGATGACGCCAAGTCCGATCACCGGAAGCGCCGCCGGGAATCGGCGATTTCCGAGAAGTGCGATCACGACAACAAACGCGAGCGCGGCGAGAATTGCGCCCCGTGCACCATCCGACGGCATGTAGTCGCGCGTCGCGAGCAGGGCGAGCTGAATCCCGAGCCCAAGCTGGAGGCCGCGCACGACGGCAACCGGAACTATCCGCGCCACCCACCCGATAGCGCCTGAAAGAGACAAGGCAAGCATGACAAGGCCGACCGCCAGTCCGCCGCCGTACAGCACATCCGGCGCAACCTGCTGCGTGATGACGATCACCGCGACGGCCTTGAGCGGCTGCACGGGCATCGGGATCCGGTACACGAACGCCGTCAACAGCTGCATCAGCCCGAACATCACGAGCACGCTCGCGCTGTGAAGTCCGGCGGCGAGTATCATCCCCGCCACCAGCGGCAGGTCGGTTCCAATGTCCCCGAACGCACCAGCCAGCTCGTTGCGGTCGAAGCGCAAGCCGCCGCGTCTCTCCGCCGCTTCAACCGGTGGTTTCACATCTATATTGTACGACTACATCCGCATTCGGACTACATGGCTGACTTCACGATAGAGATCGACAACGCATCGAAGCGCTACGCCGAGCATGTGGCTGTGCGCGACTTGTCCCTTCGGGTTCCGAGGGGGGCTGTGTACGGATTGCTCGGGCCCAACGGTGCCGGCAAGACGACGACGATCCGGATGATCCTGAACATCATCGCGCCCGACTCGGGCTCGGTTCGAATTCTCGGTCGACCGTCGAGCGATCCCTCACTCTCCGACCACATCGGCTACCTGCCCGAGGAGCGCGGTCTCTATCGCAAGATGCAGGTCCGGCGGGTGCTGAGGTTCCTCGCCGAGCTGAAGGGACTCAAGCGTGACGTGGCCGACCGGCGGATCGACGAGTGGCTCGTCCGGCTCGACCTCAAAACTCCGGAGAAGGACTGGGGGTTGTCGAAGATCGACGAGCTGTCGCGCGGCATGCAGCAGAAGGTCCAGTTCATCGGAACGCTTCTCCACGACCCTGACCTCGTGATTCTCGACGAGCCGTTCAGCGGCCTCGATCCCATAAACGCGCAGGCGCTGAAGGACACAATGGTCGAGCTGAAGCAACGCGGCAAAACGATAATCTTCAGCACCCATCTCATGGACAATGCCGAGCGGATGTGCGATTCGGTCTGCATCATCGCCCGCGGCGAGAAGGTTCTCGACGGACCCATCGCCGACATCAAGACGGGACATGGGTCGCGGAACGTGGCGCTCGGCCTAAACGGAACGCCGTCGACTGCCGTCGGCACCGTGCTTTCAGACAGATCGCTCGTCAAGCGTGTCGACGACTCGAACCGCTACTTCGAGATCGAGATGGCAAAGGATGCGGACCCGCAGCTGCTTCTTAAGCGCCTCGTGGCGACAGGTGCATCGATAAACAGGTTCGAGATAGTCCATCCGTCGCTTCACCAGATCTTCCTCGAAAGGGTGGGTGCGGCAGGAATCGAAGTGGGGATGACCGGTCATGGCTAAGCTCTGGGCGATAATCAAGCGTGAGTACATGGAGCGGGTGCGCACGAAGTGGTTCATCTTCGCGACGATCTTCGGCCCGATCTTCTTCGGGGCGATGTTCATCATCCCCGCGGTGCTGGCGAAGCGCGGGCAGGCAACGGCGGAGTTCAGCAACATGCGCATCCTCGATGCGACGCGGAGCGGCGTCGGCCAGCGAATCGCCGAGGGAGTCGCCCGCACGCGGCCTGCGGGCTCGAGCACGCCGGAGGTTATTCTCGTCCTTCCGGGCGCGATGTCGGAGGCAGAGAGCACCGCGACAAGGCAGGTGATGGCGAAGCAGCTGAGCGGGTACCTCGTCGTCGACGTGCAGACTCTCGACGGCGAAGGAGTCAAGTACGCCGGACGCAACGCCACGTCCCTCGGCGACATGTAGCGAATGCGAACCGTGGTCAGGGATGCGCTGCTCAGCAGGCGGCTCGAGGATGCCGGGATCGACTCGAGCAGGGTTCGCGACCTGACGTTCCTTCCGTTGCGTCTCAATACCGAGCGAATAACCGACAAG
>JBPPMU010000164.1:0-2441 GCA_051306215.1 Gemmatimonadaceae bacterium
GCTCTCGACTCCCACGTCCATGGCTTTCCGTAGAAGCCTTCGATGATTCCGAGCTCTGGTTTCATTCGCTGAATTTATGAGATATCTTCGCCCGCCGATGACAAGCAGACATTCATGACCCGCGCCATTGCATGGGGAGCGCTCTGGGCGCTCGCCGGGGGGTTCTGGCTGCTCGCACCGCTCATAGTCCGCACTCATCATCTGTCTGTCGAGAGGCCGCTTCAGGCGTTCCCCGTTATTGCAATGCTCTGCCTGCTTTTCGTTTTCCTCGGAGCGTTTCTCGGCGTGCTGATCCATCTCGGGGTGGTCGCGACACGCCGCATCGCCCGCCGTCCGGGTTCCCTGTCGCCATGGGGAACCGCGTTCGTGACGGGCGTCCTTCTGGCGCCTGCCTACGTAATCGCCGGATGCCTCATCTACGTGAAGCGCTTCGGGATGGATGGTGCCGTGGCATGGAGCGCGTCGGCTCTCTACGCGGCGCTGCCGGCGATACTGGTTACCGCCGCCATTCTCATCGGAATCCAGATTGTCACTACAGGGCGAATGCGGTCGTACCGCACCCGGCTTGCCGCCGGGATCGCCACGATCTCGTTCCTCGTGGCCGCCACAGCCCTGCTTCTCAGGCTTCCGGAGGTTACGGGCCGCTCAATCTCCGCGCACGAGCTTGATGTTGTTCCGGGCGGTCCCGCGGGGCGGACGCCGCTGCTGCTGGTGGGAATCGACGGCGCGGCATGGCGTCCGATCGAGCCGTTGCTCGCCGCGGGCAGGCTTCCGACAATGAGCTCGCTCATTAAAGGCGGATCGTATGGAGACCTCGAGGCGCTCTGGCCTCCATACTGGTCGTCGACCGCCTGGAGCGCGATAGTCACCGGTCTGCCGCGCGAGGAAGTCGGTGTTTACGGAAATCTCGTGGTCAAGGCGCCGGGGCTTCCCGCGTTTCAGGCGCCGCTCGACATCGATCCAAGGCTGATCCTCGTTACCGCGATTCAGTACGGACTCGCCTTCGGGCAGCTCATCAAGGCGGCTCCGCCAGAGAGGTCAGCCCTCAAGCGTCCTCCGGTGTGGGAGATGCTTCACAAGTCGGGCGTCAAGACGGCTGTCGTAAGGTTCAACTTCACGTATCCCGCAGGCGGTCAGGCGGACATCGTCGTCTCCAACAGGGTAGTCCCCGACGTGTGGGACCTGCTCGGCGTAAAGAACGCCGATCCGGCGGGCCTCGCTGCTCCCGATTCGCTGCGCGACGAGTTGATGATCCCGTTCATGCCCGGCTGGACGCCGCCGACCGACGAGGTCGCGCGGGTTTTTCCACAGGGCGAATGGACGCAGCCGGAGGACAGTCACGTTCATCCGGTTCCGTTGCTGAAACGTGTTCTCTCGTACGACCAGCAGACGGTTCACGCGGTCACGCGCATTCTCCGCGCCCATCCGGACATCGAGGTGCTGATCGTTCACTTCGGCGGGCTGGATAACGTGCAGCATATCTTCTGGCAGTATCGTTTCCCCGGGGACTTCGTAAAAAAGCCGACTCCCGCCGATGTCGAAGTTCTCGGTCCGGTGATAGACAGGTATCTCGAATTCCTCGACAGGGGAATCGGCGAGATGATGGCCGCGTTTCCCTCGCGTCCGAACGTAATGATCGTATCGGATCACGGGATGGAATCGCTCGAGGGCGTTCCGCCATGGAAGGCATATCACGGGACGCCTGGGATCTTCGTTGCGGCGGGTCCGGGGATGCCGGTCGTTGCAGCAAAGCGGAAAGTCTCGTATTTCGACATCACGCCTACGGTTCTGTCGCTCGAAGGCCTGGTTAAGCCGGGAGGGTTGAAAGGGAAGGATCTCAGTGAGGCGGTACCTCACTGACTGCGGTGCGGACTGCGGACTTCGGACTTCGGACTGCGGACTACTGCGGACCAGGACTACATCCGTCAGCAAACTTGCGTCAGGAAGCTTGCGTAGCGGCCGGTTTTCATCGCGCCGATCACGCGCTCCACTGCCTCGAAGAGCTGGTCGAACGACTCGACCGTAAACAGGACGTCCTGGAGGTCGTCTATGCGGAAAGGCTGGGACACGACTGCCTCGACCGAGAAGGGCCGCCTGTCGCATAGCGGTCCAAGGGCGTTCGCAGCATCTCCTGCGGATGAGATGAGTCCGCTTCCGTAGATCCTCGTTCGGCCGCGCTCGTTGACCAAGCCGAACTCCACGGTGAACCAGAAGAAGCGAGCCATCATCTCGATTTCCGCATCGGACGTCGCGAGACTTGCGGCCTCTCCGAACCGCTGGAGGAAGCCGGCAAACGCCGGATCCGAATGAAGCGGAACATGGCCGAAGACGTCGTGGAAGATGTCCGGCTCGGGCACGTAGTCGATGTTCTCCCTTGAGCGTATCGAGACAGTGGTAGGAAACCTCCGCTGTGCCAGCGACGCGAAGAACTCCTTTGCCGG
>JBPPMU010000165.1:0-4869 GCA_051306215.1 Gemmatimonadaceae bacterium
GGGTATGTCTCTTCCTTCATGAAGTTCTTCACGCCGTCGGCGACCGGCTGAAGCCAGCCACCTTTTCCGCCAACACGGTTAGGCCCATGCCTTCCCTGGATCCACGCCGAAATCTTGCGCTCGGCCAGCGTCAGTAACGCGGCGCTGATCATGTAGACGGTGAACATCAGGATCATCTTGATGACCGTCGCGATCACCCACACACCGCCGCTCACCGGCGGGAGATTCGGGTTGGCGGCCTGGAGCAGCGCAAAGATTCCGCTCACTTGCCGGCTCCGGCCATGGCGTCAACGACAGGAAGCCCGCGCATTCCCAGGCGGTCGTACGAAAGCCCGGCGAACCCGGGCCGGGACGCGGCAAGATTCGCGAAGACGTCGGACGGCAGGAAGAAACTCGTCTGCGCCCCCAGTGCACCGAGAAGATCTCCCAGTACGAGCCAGCTCGGCCGGGCGAGGCCGGGAGCTGCCTTCGCCTGGGTGAACCGCTGAACGCGCCCGCGAATATTCGTGAAAGTCCCCTCCTCCTCCACGAAGTTGGCGATGGGGAGAACGACTGCCGGCTTCTCTACCGCCGCCGGCAATACTGTGCCTATCACGATGACGGAGCTCGCGCGCGCAATCTCATCTCCCGGAAGGCCCTCGAGATCGTCGTCGGCAACGATCAGAACATCCCCGTCGGCGAGGCCGCTCAGAGGATTCTCCGTCCGCGTGTACCCAAGCCGCTCGGCTCCGGCAACGTTGGCCGCCCTGTCGCGCCGAAGCGCGAGGTCCTCGACACCCGGGAGCGGCGCTTCCTCGCCGGTGGCGACACGGAACGCGCCCCTGCCGCTGTTGTGCTCGATTAGCTCTGAAAGAAGGAATAACGCTTCGTTCGAAAGCATCGGCGATGCGAGAACGAATACCTTGTTATTCCCGATTATCGATGCCGCAGCCTGGATTGCTTGTTCCCAGTCCGCTTTCGCGAGAACTCCGTTCACCCTGACCATCGGGGTCTCGATGCGATCCTGCCGGTTCATCCACCGGTAGTTGAGGCGCCCGTAGTCGCACATGAAATATTTGTTGACGTCCTCGTTGTGCCGGGGCTTGAGCCGGGCGACCGCGTTGTCCCGCGTCTCGATCATGATGTTGCAGCCCTGAGTGCAGTTGGGGCAGATCGAAGCCGCGCGATCGAGCTCCCATGCACGGGCCTTGTTGAGGAAGTCCTTCGACAACAGGGCGCCGACCGGGCAAAGGTCGATAACGTTTGACGCCCAGGGGTGCGTAAGATCCTTGCCCTCGAACTTTCCGATGAGGGCGCGGTCACCCCGCTCGCTGACATTCAGCACGGTGTCGTTTGCGACGTCATCCATGAACCGCACGCAGCGCGTGCAGAGGATACAGCGGTTTGGTACGTAGAGAACGTCGCCGCCGAAATCCTCGACCGGGTTGAAGCGCTTGGGGTCGCGGTAGCGCGACTCGGCGCGGCCTTCCTGATATGTGAAGTCCTGGAGCTCGCACTCACCCGACTGGTCGCAGATCGGGCAGTCGAGCGGGTGATTTATGAGCAGGAACTCGAGCACGCCCTTTCTCGCCTCGAGGGCGCGCTCCGTATGAACGTGAACGACCTGCCCCTCGGCCACCGATGTCGCGCAGGAAGGCGCAAGCTTCGGGGCCTTCTCGACCTCCACGAGGCACATGCGGCAGACGCCGGGAATCGGAAGGCTCGGATGATAGCAGTAATGGGGGATCAGGATCCCTGCCGTCTTCGCGGCCTCGAGAATCGACGTGCCTTCCGGAACTGACACCGGCCGGCCCTCGATCATGAGGTTGATCATCTTCGGCTCGCTCATCAGGCCACCGCCGCGGTCACTGCGTGAACCCGCTTGCCAACAATGAGAGACTCGAACTCCTGCCGGAATTTCTTTATCCCGGAGATGACCGGCGTAGCGCAGGAATCACTCAGCACGCAGATCGTTGTCCCAGTCATGTTCTCGGCGATTCCAATGAGGGTGTCGAGGTCTTCCATCGTTCCCTGCCCGTCGCGGATGCGCTCGAGGATCTTTGTCGTCCAGGCCGTGCCCTCGCGGCACTGCGTGCACTGGGCGCAGCTCTCGTGAGCGAAGAACCGCGCAAGCCGCGCGATGACCCTCACCATGTTCTGCGCATCGTCGATGACTATCACGCCGCCTGATCCAAGCATCGAGCCCTGCTCGACGAATCCCTCGTAGTCCATTAGCGTGGCTTCCGCCTCTGCCATCGTCTGAATCGGTACCGACGCTCCGCCCGGAATTATCGCCTTGAGCGAACGGCCATGAACCGGCCCGCCGCAGACGTCGTATAGAAAGTCCTTGAACGGGAATCCCATGACGACTTCGTATGTGCCTGGATATTTGATGTTGCCGCAGACCGAGAAGAGCTTTGTCCCAGTGCTCTTCGGATTCGACAGCGACATCCCCTTGTACCAGTCCGCGCCATTCATGAGGATATCCGGCACTGCGGCGAGGGTCTCGACGTTGTTTATCGTCGTCGGCTGGCCGAACACCCCGGCGACCGCGGGAAACGGCGGCTTGATACGCGGGTTTCCCCGCCTGCCCTCGAGCGAGTTCATGAGCGCAGTTTCTTCGCCGCAGATGTACGCGCCCGCGCCCTTGTGCACGTGAACGTCGATGCGCTTGCCGGTCCCCATGGCATTTGCGCCGAGGATTCCCGCATCGTACGCCTCACGGATCGCTTTCTCCATCCAGTAGAGCGGCTCGGTGAACTCGCCCCGGATGTAGACGTAACACGTCTCGGCGCCGATCGCATACGAGCCGATCGCGCAGCCCTCGACGAGAGCGTGAGGAGTCCACCGCATCACCTCGCGGTCCTTGAACGTGCCGGGCTCCGACTCGTCGGCGTTACAGCAGAGATAATGCGGCTTGCCGTCACCCGGCTTCATGAACGACCACTTCAAGCCGGTCGGAAAGCCCGCGCCGCCACGGCCCCTGAGGCCTGACTCCTTCACGACGTTGACGATGTCGGCCGGGGACATCGCAAGCGCTTTCTCGAGCGCCTGGTAACCTCCCCGCTTCTTCCACCCATCGAGAGTGCGGGCTTCAGGATCGCCGAAATACTTCGACAGCAGCGGCGTCTCCCTCTCATGCGACTTGTGCGGATAACCCATTATTGAAGCTTTGCCAGAATTTCCGGAACAGTCTCCGGTGAGACGGACTCTATGAACTCTTCGTTTATCATGACGGGTGTTGGAAAGCCGCAGGCCCCAAGGCACTCGACCTCGATCACAGTGTAGCGATCGTCGTCCGAGGTGATGCCAAGCTCGCCCGTGCGGGTGTGCTGAAGAAACGCCTTGACTACATCGTCAGCTCCGCAGACGCCGCATGGCGAGGTCGTGCAGACCTGGATGAAGTATTTCCCGACAGGATGCTGGTGGTACATCGTATAGAACGTCACGACGCCTTTCACGTACGCCGGTGTGAGCTCAAGGACTTCGGCCACCTCAGCCATCCCCTCCGCACTCACCCAGCCACGCTCGCGCTGGACTATCCAGAGAGCCGGAAGGAGCGCGGCCATCTTCGTCGGATAACGTCCGAGCAGCACGTCGAGCTCCTGCCTCACCGCTCCCTCGAAAACGCGAACGTACGGATCGTGGCCGTGATCGTCGTGTGACGCGAGATCCGGCGACTTGATGCCCGTCATCTGTCGATCTCCCCCATGACGATGTCGATGCTTGCGTTGATTGCGATTACGTCGGAGAGCAGGTGGCCCTCGACCATCTTCGGAATCGCCGAAAGGTTCACGAACGAAGGCGGGCGAATTCTCCAGCGCACCGGCTTCGACGTGCCGTCCGAGACCATATAGTAGCCTTTCTCTCCCTTCGGGCTCTCGACCGCGACGTAGGCTTCGCCGACCGGCGGCCGCGGGCCTTCCATCACCTGCTTGAAGTGATGGATCATCGATTCCATCTCGCTCGTCGCTTTCGACTTCGGCGGCAGGATGACGCGCGCATCGTCGATGTTCACCGGTCCCCCAGGAAGCCGGTCAACCGCCTGCTGGAGGATCCGTGTTGACTGCCTCATCTCTTCCATGCGAACGAGATAACGGTCGTAGACGTCGCCGTTTGTCCCGACGGGAACGTCGAAGTCGTAATTCTCGTAACCCATGTACGGGAAGTCCTTCCTGACGTCGTAGTCCACGCCCGAAGCTCTCACCATCGGTCCCGACAGCCCGTAGTTGATCGCCTCTTCGGGAGCCATGACGCCGAGTCCGACAGTGCGGCCGACCCACACTCCGTGGCGTGTCAGCATTCGATCGACTTCATCTATCGTGTTCGGGAAGTTGCGGAGGAACTGCTTGAGCCCGTCCACCCAGCCGGCGGGAACATCGGCAGCCATCCCGCCGACTCTCGTCGCTGAAGTCGTAAGCCGCGCGCCGACCCATGCCTCGAGCAGATCGTAGACGCGCTCGCGCTCCTGGAATGACCAGAGGAACGGAGTGAACGCTCCCATGTCTACGCACGTCGTCCCGACCCACACAAGGTGCGAGATGATCCGCGAAAGCTCGGCAGCGATTACCCGGAGAACCTCACAACGCTCGGTGATCTCGATGCCGAAAAGTCTCTCGGCGCCGAGTGCGAAGGCGACGTTGTTTCCGATCGAGTTGAGGTAGTCTTCGCGATCCGTCCACGGAATTATCTGGTTGTACTGCCTGTACTCGCCGATCTTCTCGAAGCCGCAGTGGAGGTACCCTATGTGCGGGATGCACCTGACGACAGTCTCTCCGTCGAGCTCGAGCACAAGGCGAAGCACGCCGTGGGTCGCGGGGTGCTGGGGCCCGATGTTGATGAGCATGTGCTCACCCTCGAGCTCCGGCTCGAGCGTGACGCTCGGCAACA
>JBPPMU010000166.1:0-24032 GCA_051306215.1 Gemmatimonadaceae bacterium
TAGAGAATGCGCCGCGGCGCACTGAACGCTTCAACCCGACAAGATGCAGTATCGCAAACTCAGGGCCCTGGCCGTCGTGATGCTCGCGGCCGTCATCGTGGCCCCCCAGCCGTCGACATCCCAGGCGGCTAAAAAAAAGCAGACAAGCTCGGCGACCAAGAAGAAGGCGGTGCCGAAAAAGAAAACCGCTGCAAGGAAGAAGGCGGTCAGGAAGGCTGCGCCACGCCCTGTCCCGGTGATAAATGCGACGTCGCCGCGGAGCGCGCCCGCGCTCGCCTCCGACCTTGCGTCGTTTACCAACCGCGTGAGCAACGGCAGCTTCGGGGTGATGGCGGTGTCGCTGACCAGGGGTGACACGCTCTACACGCACAATGCAGGAACGCCGCTGGTGCCCGCATCGACGATGAAGATGCTGACAGCCGCGGCTGCGTTGGAGCGCTTCGGCCCGCGCTACAGGTTCAGTACTGACGTGCTGCACGACGGGAGCCTGGGCGCGGACGGGACTCTCAATGGCAACGTCTACCTTCGCGGCGATGGTGACCCGGCGCTGTCGGGTCGCTACATGAGCGGCGGCCCTGAAGCACCTATGAATTTCCTTGCCGACCAGCTCGTTGCAAAGGGCGTGCGGCGCGTAACCGGCCAGGTGGTCGGCGATGCCACGGCATTCGACGACCGGAAGATCCCGGAAGGCTGGCTGACGCGGTACCTGCAGTCAGGTTACGCGGCACGTGTTTCAGGTCTCTCGCTCAACGAGAATCTCGTCTGGGTGACGATCGAGCCGGGCGGTGTCCGCCTCGAGCCGGCGACGAGCGCAATTCCCCTCACGAGCAACGTGCGGACGGTCGCCGGGAGTGGGGCGCGGCTGTCGGTGCGGCGCTCCAGCGCGGGGACAATATCCGTGTCGGGAACAATCGGGAGAAATTCTCCGCCGCGACGTTATCAGTACGTCGTTGAGGATCCCGCTTCCTTCGCCACCGGCGCGCTGCATTCAGCGCTGATCGCGAAGGGGATCGCCGTCGATGGGGGCATCAGGATGGCAAAGACTCCGGCCAATGCGCAGAAGCTTGCGAGTCTCGAGTCGCCGACTCTCAACCGCATCGTCGCGACAATGAACCGCGCAAGCATCAATCATTTCGCCGAGCTGCTTCTCCGGAACGCCGCGCGAGGGCCGGAACGAAACGTCCAGGGAACGGCCGAGCGCGGACAGTCACTGCTCAGGCAGTTCTTCGCCGAGAAGGTGAAGGCTGACACGATGCAGCTTCAGGTCGCGGACGGAAGCGGCCTCTCGACTCTCGATCGCGTCACCCCGCGCGCGATGACCCAGATGCTCGGCTACGCCCACCGGGCCGAGTGGGGTCCGTGGTTCCATGCGTCGCTGCCCGTTGCGGGTGAATCCGAGACAATGCGCCGCCGCATGCGCGGCGGCCAGGCGCAGGGAAACCTGCACGCCAAGACCGGCACGACCAATGACGTAGTGGCGCTGAGCGGTTACGTGACGGCGGTGAACGGAGAGGTGATCGCGTTCACGTTCATCTACAACGGCAGAAACCGGGCTGGAGCGCGGTCGATGATGGACGTAATGGGCCAGACGCTGGCGAATTTCGGCAGGTAACGAAGGAAACGCTGCGTCAGGAACTCGATACCCGGATTTCCACGCCCCGCTTCCGGAGCTCCTCGATGTACTTCTCAGCGGGCACGCATTCATCCGGCGTGTGAACTCCCGGTGGAGAAATTTCTCCGCGCGCCTGCATCTGCCCCGTTATGGAGAGTGAGTAGCCGGTCGTCCGCATCATCGCACTGATTCCACGCTCTTCATCGTACATGTCGATGAGGTCGAACTCGACTGTCTTCGCCTTTCCGGCCTTTTGTCCCTTCACTGTTACGCGCAGAGCGACAAGATCGCGTCCCTCGGGTTTCGCGAGGCGGGCGCCCATCGCTGCGACAGCCACGTCGCGAGGGGCAACACGCACTCCTTTCACGTCGACTGGCTCGAGATCGAGAAGCCCAAGCTCCCGTATCGCCTCCATGATCTTCGCGTGTCCCGGATAGCGGAGTGTCTTGTACTCCATCACCGGGATTTCCTTCTCGTAGCGGAACGCCATCGTAGACAGTCCGCCAGCGGTGTGAAACGCCTCGAGCTCGCCGACTGGCGCAGGAAACTGGACAGGCTCGATCTCCGACAGCGCCTTTACCTGCTCGCGCCTGCCGTCGCGCACGACCCATGACAGTGTCGTGTAATAATCGAGCACTCCCTCGAGCGAGTAGACGATCTGGTAGTTGAGCGGTGGTTCGGGATTCTGGGGCAGCCCTCCGACGAAGATCTTCACCTCCTCCGTCGAATCCATCTGGTTTATTCCATGCTGCGCCAGAATGTTCACCATTCCGGGTGCCAGGCCGCAGTCCGGCACAATAGTGATCCCCTTTTCCTTCGCCTGTGCGTCGAGCTTCTTCTGCTCGAAGACGATGTCGGTGTTGCCGCCGAGGTCGCAGAAATTGACCCCTGCCTCCGCGGCGTGCCGGGCAAGGTCGAGGTTGAAGTAGTAGGGAATCGCGCTCATGGCCGCGTCGGCCTCGCCCATCAGCGCCCTCACTGCCTCGCCATCGCGGGCGTCGAGAGGCGTCGGAATGAGGCGCTTTCCGGAGTATGGTGCGAGAAACGGGGCAAGGCGCCCCGTATCGATGTCGGCAAGTCTTACTTCGGTGACTTCCTCGTTCTGCAGCAGATCATACGCGCAGGCGGAGCCCTGAAGCCCCGCCCCGAGAACCAGCATTCGCATTTCGACATTTTCTCCATTTGTGGTACTTCCAGCGACCCGAAATCTATCCGGCGCAACATTCACGCGTTACCCCGCGTACACTTGCGGCTCACTCGTTGCAGTGTATGGGGGCGATGAGTACCGTAGACACGCAAGCCGGCGTCGCGAGCTGGCGAGACCACATTATCGATTCGGGAGAAGGAATCCGTCGCGTCATTTCGGAGACGCGCCGGATCGCTGTGCTCGGCATGAAGGAGGGGGATCATCGTCCCGCGTTCTTCGTACCTGAATACGCGCAGCGCGCGGGGTTCGAGATAGTTCCGGTCCCGATCTACTATCCGGATGCCACCGAAATGCTTGGCGAGCCGGTTTACCGGCGGGTATCGGCGATACCCGAACCGGTCGACATGGTGAACGTTTTCCGCAAGCCGGAGGATATTCCGCCGCACATCGAGGACATCATTGCGAGCGGGCCGAAGTCAGTCTGGTTTCAGCTCGGGATCCGGAATGACGAGGCGGCGGAGCAGCTTGCCCGCGCGGGAATCGACGTTGTTCAGGACCGGTGCCTGCTGGTCGAGCTGCGACGAATCGGCCGCTGACGGACTACCAGCCCACCACGTAGACGATCGCCTCGACTGGCGACTCGTACGAAGCTGCTGTCGCCCGCGGTGCCAGCGCGAGTATGTACCGTCCGCCCTTCGTCGCCGCAAGCGCCTTCCCCGAACCGATCGTATACGTCGCGCCTTCCGGCGATGCGCCCTGAGTTGTTTCGCGCGCCACGATCACGCCGCGCGAGCTCTCGATGTCGAATGTGCGCCCGCCACTTGTGACCGGAATAGCCGGAGCAGTCTGCATGTCGACAGGGATCGAAATGTCGAGAACCGGTCCATGCACCCATTCCGGGTCGAAGATGCGCGCATTCAACGGCAGCGTCCCGTGGAACGCGCCTGTCTTCGGGTCGAGGGAGGCCCAGGTCGCGGAAGGTTCATCGTCCTGCACGCGAACGGGACTGCTCCCGAGCGCAACCAGACCGTCCTGCGTCCAGCGCACGCGCCAGCCAAGGGCGATCGGATACATCCTCGGGGCGGCAGCGTCAGCCGCTCCCACCGCGCGCGCGTCGGCAGGAATCGTTATCGTGCCCGGCTGAGCTATCGCGCGAGCCAGCGACATGCCGCTCGAGGCGAAAGATCCCGTCCTGATTGTCGCGGTGTCGATTCCAGTGCGCCGCGCAACGTGCTGAAGCATCGCTGCCGGAATGCTATCGTGTTCACCCGGATTCATGACGTAGGCGCGCGAGAACGCGACTGCTCCCCAGTCCGCGGACGGCGCGACATCCCAAACGCTGTCCATCCGGGCCTGGAAGTTCCGCGTTTCGTTCCCGAAGAAGAATCCGTTCGGGACTGCTTCGTTCTCGACTCCCACAGGATCCACCATTGCGAGAATTGCCGAGCTGTCGATTGAGAAAAGCCATTTGACGCGCGACGCCATTCCATAGGTTCCGTGGTTCACACGAACCGATGTCACGACCGGCGCGGTGCGCGCCGCGGTGACACTGTCGGCGCTGCCGCGCGTCGGGGAAGTCTCGACGCAGGCCGAGAGGAAAAGCGCGCCAAATGCTGTGGTTATTCTAATCTTCATGTTCCCGCAGTTCGGTGGATTGTGCGCCATCCGGCCCCGCCTGTCACATGAAGTTTAGCTGATTATCCCCGCGCCTGTTCCGCGCCTGTTCCGCGCCTCTGCGTCGGCGTAGCCGCTCTGCGCCTCTAGCAAACGAGGTTTCGCCCGCTCCCCTTCGCGCGATACAGCGCGGCATCGGCGGCGCGGAAGAGGTCTTCGACCGACTCAAGGCCGGGCGACGGGTAGGTCGCCACCCCGATGCTGCAGGTGATGTGAATCTCCTCACGGCCCGCGACCAGGAAGCGGTGGGAAGCGAGCTTCTCCCTCACCCGGTTGGCGAATGCCATCGCGCCCTGATTCCCGGTTTCCGGGAGGACCATCACGAATTCCTCGCCGCCGTATCGTGCGACGGTGTCGACAGTTCGCGCCGCGCGCTGCAACAGCGTCGCCACCTCGAACAGTACATCGTCCCCGGCGAGATGGCCGTATGTGTCGTTGACGAGCTTGAAGTGGTCGAGGTCGAGGAGCAGCAGCGCGAGAGGCGCATTGTACCGGCGGACCCGCTCCATCTCCGTCACCAGCCGGATTGTCAGCGCGCGGCGGTTCACCAGCTGAGTAAGCGGATCTGTCTGGGCCAGCGCCTCGAGACGATGATTGTCGGCGCGTGTGCTCTCGATCGCATGCGCGCGCTGAATCGCCGCAACGCCGCTCTTCACGACAGTCGATGCAAAGTCGACGTCAGCCGCCTCGAACTTGGGCGTATCGACAGTCCTGCGGAGAAGGAACACGCCCATCTTCTCGTCGTCGAGCGGGAACGGAAGCGCCATGACCGAGCGGATCGTCACCTTCGTCCCCTCCCGCTCCCACTTCTGGCGAAGCGCGACGTAAAGCGGGCAATACATGAGGTCGGGAATCAGCACCGGGATCCCGCCGTGCAGCGCCGACACAACCTCGGGATACTTGTCGAGCTCTATCTCGAGGTCGTGAAGATGCGGCTGCTCGAATGCGGTTGCGACGATCCCCGTCGTGGAACCTGGCGCAGCGAGGATGACCGACGCGTGCGAAAGATTCAAGGCGCGCGCTAGCCGGCGCGCGAGAAGGTGGAAAATCTCCTCCGTAGGGAGATTTCCCATCACATCGTGAAGTATTTCGACCAGGTGACGGCGTGATTCGCCCTCTTCGCGAACGCGCTGAAGCTCGGTCTCCACTTTGCGGAGAGCCGCTCTCAGCGCCTTTACCTCGTTCGCGTCAACTGACTCCAAGTGCTACTCCGTTTCGGGGTCTCCGTTTTCCTCACCGCCGACGACAACAGACTCGTCCCCCGAGCCCTCCCCGTCATCGTCCTCGGGGATTACTCGAGCGACCGCCGTGAGGATGTCGCCTTCATCCAGATTGACGAGTCTGACCCCCTGAGCGATACGTCCCGTGACGCGGATCTGGGCAACCGAGGAACGGATGATTACACCGTTCCGGGTAATCAGCATTATTTCGTCCTCGGGAAGCACCTCCATCACCCCTACCACGTCGCCGGTTCGCTCGGTCCGGTTCACGGTGATGATTCCCTTCCCGCCACGCCGCTGGACACGGTAGTCATCGATGTGCGAGCACTTCCCGAGCCCGCGCTCGGTCACGACCAGGATCGTCGCCTCGCGCTTTATGACGACCATCCCCACGACACCATCGCCCTCCCTTATGTCGATTCCCCTCACGCCAGTCGTGTCGCGACCCATCTCGCGCACATCCTGCTCATGGAACCGCACCGAAAGGCCGTGTTTCGTCGCCAGCACGATGTCGTTGGTGCCACTCGTAACCTGCACGTCGATCAGCTCGTCACCGGGCTCAATCTTGATCGCCTTGATGCCGGTCTGCCGCACGTTCGAGTATTGCGAGAGGGCACTCTTCTTCACTGTTCCCTTCCTGGTGCAGAACAGCAGGAACTGGGTTTCGGTGAACTCGCGAACCGGCACCATCGCCTTGATCTGCGTTTCGGGGCTCACGTTTATCAGGTTGACGATCGGCTTTCCCTTCGTCGCCCTGCCGGCCTGCGGGATCTCGTGTACCTTGAGCCAGAAGCAGCGGCCATCGTCAGTGAAGCAGAGGATGTAGTCGTGTGTCGAGCCGATGAAGAGCTTCTCGATGAAGTCCTCGTCCTTCAGGGTCTGCCCGCTCAACCCGCGTCCCCCGCGCCTCTGCTTGCGATACGTCGAAACCGAGGTGCGCTTGATGTAGCCCGAATGCGAGATCGTGATCACCATGTCCTCCTCGGCGATCAGGTCCTCTATCGTGAACTCGCCTTCGTCGCTGGTTATTTCAGATCTGCGCTCGTCACCGAACCGCTTCACCGTCTCGAGAAGCTCTTCGCGGATTATCGTCATCCGGCGGGGGCGTGAAGCGAGAATGTCGCGCAGCTCCTTCACGAACGCGCGAACCTCCTTCAGCTCCGCCTCCAGCTTCTCGATCTCCAGCCCGGTGAGCTTGGCGAGGCGCATGTTGAGGATCGCCTCGGACTGCCTCTCACTCAACTTGAACCGCTTCTGGAGCTGAGCACTCGCCGACGGCGTATCCTCGGCGGCACGGATGAGCTTTATAACCGCGTCGATGTTATCGACTGCGATCTTCAGTCCCTCGAGGATGTGCTCGCGCTCGAGCGCCTTGTCAAGCTCGTACTGCGTGCGCCTGACGACGACGGTGTGGCGGTGGCTTATGTAATGCTCGAGCACCTCCTTCAGCGGCATGATCTTCGGCACGAGCTGGCTCGTGAAGGGATCGGGGACGAGCGCAAGCATTATCACGCCGAAGGTCGACTGCATCGTTGTGTGCTTGTAAAGCCCGTTGAGCACGACCCGCGGAATCGCGTCACGCTTGAGCTCGACCACGATGCGCATTCCGTCCTTGTCAGACTCGTCGCGGAGATCGGAAATTCCCTCGAGCTTCTTGTCCCGCACGAGCATCGCGATGTCGCTGACGAGCTTCGCCTTGTTCACCTGGTACGGAAGCTCGTTGATGACGATCTGCGACTTGCTCGAGCTCTCTTTCTCCTCGATCACTGCCCGGGCACGCATCACGATCCTGCCGCGGCCGGTCTCCTGGTAATCCTTGATCCCCGCGCGACCGTAGATGTAGCCGCCGGTCGGAAAGTCAGGGCCCTTTATGTACTTCCTGAGATCCGAAGGCGACAGGTCGGGATCGTCAATCAGCGCTATCGTCGCGCCGACTACTTCGCCGAGGTTGTGAGGAGGAATATTGGTCGCCATCCCGACTGCGATTCCCGACGAACCGTTCACGAGCAGGTTCGGAACACCGGAGGGGAGAACCTTGGGCTCGAGAAGCCTGTCGTCGAAGTTGGGCGAGTAGTCGACGGTGTTCTTGTCGATGTCCGCCAGCATCTCCATCGCGATTCGCGTCAGCCGCGACTCCGTATATCTGTAGGCAGCCGCAGGATCGCCGTCGACAGACCCGAAATTGCCCTGACCATCGACGAGCGGATATCTCAGCGAGAAGTCCTGCACCATCCTTACGAGCGCATCGTAAACCGACTGGTCGCCGTGCGGATGGTACTTGCCAAGCACGTCGCCGACGACCGTCGCCGACTTCTTGTACGGCCGGCCGGGAACAAGGCCGAGCTCGTTCATCGCATAAAGCACCCGGCGGTGCACAGGCTTGAGTCCATCACGAACGTCCGGAAGAGCGCGCGAGACGATCACGCTCATCGAGTAGTTGATGAACGATTCTTTCACCTCTTCGTGGATGAGGCGCGGCAGAATCCGCTCGCGATTGTTTGGCGCGGTCATTTGGATTTTCTTCGGGCTGCGAAAGGTGGGAAAGGCAACCCTCGAATATAGCGCTTTGAAGGCCTTCCCGCAACCGAAATTGACTGGGCTAAGTGACTGCCGCTAAATCACTTACGGGCGTGCGGCGACCGTCGATCCGGCCCACCGGAAAGCGGCCGTCGAAACGGCCCGCCGAGTCCCCCGCTGCCGTCCGCAGGTACTGCTCGAACCCGTCCACTGGGAGCGGGCGAGCGATGTGAAAGCCCTGGCCAAGGCCGCATCCGAGCTCGCGCAGGCGCTCCCACTGTCCCGCCGTCTCGATCCCCTCGGCGACAACCCGGAGATTGAGGATCCGACCCAGCCCTATCACCGCCTCGGCCAGGGGCGCCTTCGCCCGGTCAGTTGCAAGCCCGGCGGTGAACGACCGGTCCATCTTCAGGCTGTCGACCGGGAAGCGCTCGAGGTATGCAAGCGACGAATACCCGGTCCCGAAGTCATCGATCGACAGGCGGATGCCGAGCGACTTGAGCGAATGAAGGCGCTCGAGCGTCGCCCTGTTGTCGTGCACCAGCATGCTCTCCGTCAGCTCCAGCACCAGGTGGCTCGGCGCGAGACCCGACGCGGCGAGTGAAGACGACACGTGCTTCACGATCTCCGGCTGCGAGAGATGCCGCCCCGAAATGTTTACGCCGACCATCAGCGAGATCCCGGTTCCCTTCAGCAACGAGTTGTATCGCACCTGCCACTCGACCGTCTGGCGGCACGCTTCGTCGAGAACCCACCGCCCCAGGGGAACGATGAGGCCCGTCTCTTCCGCGAGGGAAATGAAGTCGAGCGGCTCGAGGATTCCCCGCTCGGGATGCTGCCACCTGACAAGTGCCTCGAAGCCGAACATTCTCCCTGTCGACATCCTGATGATCGGCTGGTAGTGGATCACGAGATTTCCAGCCCCCTCCTCCCCGCCGACCGCGCGCCTCAGCTCACCCTCCAGCTCGAGACGGCGGAGCGCCGCAACGTGCATCTCGGGCTCGAACGACGCCGCGCACGCCTTCCCTTCGCCCTTCGCCCGGTAGAGAGCTAGGTCGGCGTTGCGGAGCACATCGTCGGCTCCCTGATGGGGGAGAAGCGCGGCGATGCCGATACTCATCGTGACGACGATGTCAGTCCCCTGAACGCTGAACGGGACCTTGAACGCCTCGAGAATCCTCTCCGCTATCGACTCGGCACGGGCGGTCTCGTCGTCGAGCAGCACTGCGAACTCGTCGCCGCCGAGACGCGCGACTGTGTCGGCGGGCCTGAGGCAGTTGGTGAGACGCGCCGCCACCTCGATCAGCAGCCAGTCGCCGGCCGAGTGACCGAGCCCGTCGTTGACCGCCTTGAAGTTGTCGAGGTCGATGAAGAGGACCGACGGGCTGGCGGCGCCGCGGACTGCCCGCGTCAGCGCATGCTCCACGCGGTCGCGGAAAAGCACACGGTTGGCGAGGTTCGTCAGCGGGTCGTGGAAAGCCTGATGCGCAAGCTGGTCCTCGAGCTGCTTGCGCTCGGTGACATCGTGGAGGATCGAGAGAACGCCCGCGCGGCCTGCGTAGACGACGGGAACCGATGTGACCTCGACGTCGACCATCCGGGTTCCGCCTGCCTGCCTGAACTGGCAGATGCATGTGACAGACCGCGACGGCGTGCGGTTCAGTGAAGCGAAGCTATCGGCAAGAACCGGCACCGTATCCCCGGTGGCGAATTGCATTATCGGCTCGCCGATGAGGTGTTCTTCAGTGGCGAACCCGAGAAGTGCTGCGCAGGCGGGATTGGCGTAAAGCATGCGGCCTTCGGCGTGAAGCGCAACGGCCTGCGGGGAGTGCTCGACGAGATTGCGGAAGCGCGCTTCGCTTTCCCTGAGCGCTTCAGCGGCGAGCCGCGACTCGCTTACGTCTCGCGCAACCCAGAGAACGCGGTCGACTGCGAGAGGCGTTACAGTCCCGCTGAACCAGCTCGTTTTTCCGCGGAGGTCGAGCGAGTATTCGACTTCGACCCGCCTTCCCGTGTCGAGGGCTCTGGTGATCGCCGAAAGGCCGAGCGACGCAACATCGGGCGGCAGTACTTCGTGAAGTTTCCGGCCGAGCAGCTCCTCGCGGGATCTTGCGAGGAGGTCATCGTTGGAGGGCGCGATCTTGTGGTATCGCCCGTCGCGGTCGAGGATAAAGAACACCTCGGTGATCGCGGTGAGCAGCGCTTTCTGCTCTTCAGCCTGCTCCTGCGCTTCAGCCCGCGCCGCTTCCTTCTCCTGAATCGCCGCCGCGAGCTCGCGATTCGACGTCTCGAGCTCCTCTGCCTGCTGCTCGAGTATGTCCTTCTGGTGAAGGACCTCGGTTGTCTGGGCGACGAGCCTCCGCCGGATTCCGTTGATCACCACGAGCAGAATCAGCAGCTCGGTAAGAACCGCCATCGTGGAAAGGAGGCGAGTGTCCTTTTCATCCTCGAGGCGCATCGAATAATGCGCATCCTCATGCACCACGAGGAGCGCCAGTCGGGCGCGGAGGATTCCGAACCGCTTTCTCTCCAGCTCGCGCATCGCCGGGCTCGAGGAATCGAACGGCCGGGCGAGCATTGCTGTCCACTGCGCGTAGGCCTCCCTGATTGATTCGAGCCGGTGCTTCCGATCGGCTCTGTCACCGGCGATCGCGCCAAGCGAATCGAGGGCGTGCTCGAATCTCTCGGCCGTACTTCGTGCCGCGGCTGCCCGGGGAGACTCGTTCTCAGACCATGCCGCGTTGGCGCGCCTGGTCAGCTCGCGCTCGACCGTGAGGACGTACGCATTGCGCGAGAATCTCGAGACTTCCCGGCTGTTTTCAACCCAGCTTGCTGTCCGCTCATGCAGGAAGTACATGGCACCAGCAGTAGCCGCGATGGCGAAAAGCGCTGCCGCCGCGACGCCGAAAAGGCTTCGCGTAAGGAACAGCATTCTTTGACGCAGCATCTCGCCGCCGGCCGCGAGTGGTTTTGCCACTTCGGCCAGGGACTGGTTTACTCCCATCCGTGCTTTCGCTGGGGTGATTCGCTGTTCGCCCCGGGCGGGGCGGCGAATCTAGGACTGCGAGAGGGGCTCCCTAGTCACGAAACTGCTTCAGGCGAGTCGCGTGGACTTCCGCTTCCAACGCCTCAGCCTCTATCCATACCTGGCCGGCCCGATCAGCGCTGCTGGTTGCGGTAGCCCGCCGCCTCGGCTTCATCCTCGAGGTCGAGCTGGGCGTTGTCGCGTTCGATCGCCTCGCGCTCGGCTTTGTACCGATTGTACCACGCTCGCGTGACTTCGGCGGCGAGCTCCCTGTTGCCGAGGCCGAACGCGAGGGCGAGAGCAAGAGCCACGGCGCCGAACAGCAATGCGAAGGCGGTCGTCACTATTTCGCTCGCGACCCCGAGCTCCTGGAGCGCCATGAACACTGCCAGAACTATCACGCCGCCCTTGCCAACTCGTGCGAGCGTAGGTCCGCCGTGCAGCCCGCCCGCACTCGCCATGATCAGACCGCCGACGAAACCGCCGAGCACGATCCCGACGATGATGATAACGACTGCGGCGATCACACTCGGGATGTAGCTCACCAGCTCGCTGAACACGTTCGCCAGCGACTGGAGGCCAAGCGCGTTCGCGGCGACGAGCATCACCGTGAACATGATGAACCAGAAGACGAGATTTGCCGCGATCCTCGTCGGGTTCATGTGCGAGCCGGACCGCTCGACAGCATCCATTACCCCGCCGCGCTCGAGAAGCTGGTTGAACCTGATGCGGCGGAGGATCTTGTCGGTCCCCTTCTCGAAGACCCGGGCCAGCAGGTAGCCGGCAAAAAGGATTACGAGGGCGCCGATCAGCGCGGGAACGTACTGATAAAGCTGGGAAAAACTGTCCTGGAGCCGGTCGCCGAAACTCAAAGTGTTGTCGCCCACGGTTTTGCTCGGGTGAAATGCCTGCCAACCCTTAAGAATAGCAGTCGCAGGGCTGATTCGCTCGCCTAATTGCGGGTTCCCCGCCGGATGTCATAGATGGCGCTCCTGCGACATTTCGGGCATATGAGCCATTCGCGCTTTCGCGCATATCCCAGCCCGAAAGACCCTCCGCCGATAGGCCGTTCGGTCATGCGAACGCCGCAGCGGGGGCAGTCGGGCATCGACCCTCCTGCGAAGGCCTCTTTCATCTCCGTGAGCTCCTCCGGCGTGTACTGCGCCTTGTCGGTCACGGAATTCGCAGGACGATCTTGCCGAACTGGCGCGCTTCGGCCATCCGGTCGAATGCCGAGCACCCGTCCTCCAGATCAAAAACCGAGTCGATCCGGGGAATCAGTCGTCCCGCGGAGAGCTCGGCGGTCACCGCGTCGAACTCGCCGTCGTTGCCCATCGTGGAGCCCATGATTGTCCACTGGTTCCAGAAGAGTCTTCGCACGTCTGTCTTCACTGTTGCGCCTGATGTCCCCCCGCATGTCACAAGCCTCCCTGCCCTGCCGAGCGCGACCAGCGACTGCTCCCATGTATCGCTGCCGACGCTGTCGATGACCACGCTCACTCCTTTCTTTCCGGTTCGCGCCCTGACTTCCTTGCCGACTGGCGTGGTTCCGTGATTGATCGTCTCGTCCGCACCGAGGACGCGCGCGAGCTCGAGTTTGTGGTCGCTTCCTGACGTTACCCACACGCGAGCTCCGCGCTGCTTCGCTATTCTGAGGGCCGCCTGCGCAACGCCGCCGCCAATTCCCCAGATGAGGACATCGTCGTCAGGTCCGACGTTCGCCCTTGTCACGATCATTCTCCAGGCGGTGAGCGTGGCGAGCGTGAAAGCCGCGGCTTCCTCGATCGGGATTCCCGCCGGAATCGCGCGAACGTTTTTCGCGGGCACGACGACGAATTCAGCGAAAGTCCCCGGGTGATGCTCCCCGAGCAGGCCGAATCTCAAACACAGCGACTGCTCGCCGGCGAGGCAGTACTCGCATGTGCCGTCGCTGATGCCGGGGTTGATGATCACTGTCTGGCCGGTCTCGACGGTTTCAACGCCAGGTCCTGCAGCGTCGACGATACCGGCGCCATCCGCGCCCATGATCCACGGCGGGGTTATGGTGACGCCGGGGAGTCCGCCGAGTGTGAAGACGTCGAGATGGTTGAGGGCGGCGGCTTTTACGCGCACGCGAACCTCTCCCGCGCCCGGTTCCGGAATCGCCAGGCCGGTGCGGAGCTCGAGCTGTTCTGTTCCACCGTGAGCGGAGATCGTGAGCGCTCGCAACGTAAAGCTCCGGAGTTATATTGAGAGCCAGTCGCGACAAGCGGCGACCGCTGAAGATACCGGCTCAGTTCCCACTCTGCTCCTGCAATAAATGTTATCCATCAAGGTGCCACCGCTGGGCGAGTCGATCGTCGAGGCAACAGTATCGCGCTGGCTCAAGAAGCAGGGTGAAACCGTGGCCAGCGGCGAGACGATTGTCGAGCTCGAGACCGACAAGATAACGGTTGAGGTGCCTGCGCCCCGCGCCGGGGTTCTCGCGAAGACAGCCGTTGCCGAGGGCGACGTAGTAAAGGTCGACCAGCTTCTGGGCGAGCTCGACGAGAGTGCTGCGCCGGCTGCCGGCGAAGCATCTCAAGAGGCGGCGGCACCCGAGGCGCCCGCTGCCGCTGCACCTGCGTCGACCCCCGCCGCACCCTCCGCACCGGCTGCGCCCACCGAACCTGCCGCTGCGACGGGCAAGTCGAGCCCTGCCGCACGCCGAGTGGCAGAAGAGGCCGGGGTTCCGATAGCCGACGTTCCCGGCACCGGCCGCGGTGGTGTAGTGAGCAAGCCCGATGTGCTCGAGCACGTCGCGAAGCCGCCTGACTCACCTGCCGCGCCCAGTTCTTCTCCCGATCTCTCCTCTGCGGCTCGGCGTGCGCCAGCCTCTGCGTCTCCCTCCCAAGCCTCTGCGCCTCTCTCCAGGGAGACAAGGGAGAAGATGTCTACCCGCCGGAAGCGCATCGCGGAAAACCTCCTGCAGTCCCAGCACTCGACAGCTCATCTCACGACGTTCAACGAAGTCGATATGACCGCCGTCAACACGCTGCGCGAGCGGATGAAGGAGAGAGTCGAGAAGGAGCACGGGGTGAAGCTCACCTTCATGCCGTTCTTCGTGAAGGCGGCGTGTATGGCCCTCGAGAGCTACCCGGTTGTGAACTCGCAGATCGACGGCGATACGATCGTCTACAAGCACTACGTCAACATGGGCATCGCGGTCGCTTCGGATGCGGGCCTTGTCGTCCCTAACCTCAAGGATGCCCACGCCAAGGGCATTCTCGATATAAGCAGGGACATTTCCACCGTCGCAAAGCGCGCTCGGGACGGAAAGTTGACGATGGACGATCTCACGGGCGGCACGTTCACCATCACCAACGGTGGTGTCTTCGGTTCTCTCGTGTCGACACCGATCATCAACTATCCGCAGGTGGGAATCCTCGGGCTTCACAAGACCCAGGACAGGCCTGTCGCGATCGGCGGAAACGTCGAGATAAGGCCGATGATGTACATCGCGCTGTCGTACGATCATCGCATCGTCGACGGCCAGCAGGCGGTGCTGTTCCTCGTCCGGATCAAGGAGCTGATAGAAGATCCTGCGACCATGCTGATAACATGAGACGCAG
Organism: Gemmatimonadaceae bacterium; assembly: GCA_051306215.1. GTDB lineage: Bacteria > Gemmatimonadota > Gemmatimonadetes > Gemmatimonadales > Gemmatimonadaceae > UBA4720. The sequence continues at coordinate 14,786 of JBPPMU010000166.1, forward strand.
AGCGCCTGCGGCGACGCGCGAGACGCAGAGAAATGCACACAGATGAGTGAGGAGAAGGCGGCAGACCTCGTAATCATCGGGGGAGGGCCGGGTGGATACGTCGCGGCAATTCGTGCGGCGCAGCTCGGCCTTTCCACCGTTTGCGTGGAAATGGACAAGACACTTGGCGGGACGTGCGTCAACGTCGGATGCATACCGTCGAAGGCACTGCTCACGTCGTCCGAGCACTACGAGTTCGCCCGGCTTCATGCCGCCGAACATGGCGTCAAGATCGAGGGTGTTTCGGCAGATCTCGAGACGATGCTCAAACGCAAGGACGCGGTCGTTGCACAGAACACCAAGGGCATCGAGTTCCTCTTCAGGAAGAACAAGATCGAATGGGCGAAGGGGCGCGGCACCCTCAGGCAGGGAAATGTCGTAGAAGTGACTGCCTCCGAGGGCGGCAGCACCACCTATCAGGCGAAAAACGTCATCATCGCGACAGGGTCAGTCCCTGTCGAGCTGCCATTCCTCCGATTCGATGAAGAGCGTGTTCTCTCGAATGTCGGCGCGTTGAAGATCCCACAGGTTCCGAAGCACCTCGTAGTCATCGGCGGAGGCGTGATCGGGCTCGAGCTGGGGTCGGTATGGAGGCGGCTCGGGGCGAAGGTCACGGTCGTCGAGCTTTTTCCGACGATTCTCCCGGGCAACGACGAAGAGGTCATCAAGGAAGCCGACAAGATCTTCCGCAAGCAGGGACTCGAGATCAGGACCGGCACCAAAGTCGTCGATGCACGGCCGCATGGCGACAAGATCAACATCTTCGTCGAAAAAGACGGAGCATCGGAAACCCTCGAGGCCGACTACGTCCTCGTCTCGGTGGGGCGCAAGCCGTCTCTCAACGGCATCGATGCAGGCGTGCTCGGTCTCGAGCTTGGCAAGCGGGGCGAGATAATCGTCGACGATCAGATGCGGACGAATCTTCCCGGCGTGTACGCGATCGGCGATGCAGTCGGGGGAAAGCTCCTCGCCCACAAGGCGGAAGAGGAGGGAGTCATCGCCGCCGAAGTCATCGCTGGGCACAAGGTACGCATGGACCACAAGTCGATGCCTTCGGTGGTATACACCTGGCCGGAGATCGCGACTGTGGGGCTGGCCGAACACGAGGTGAAGGAATCGGGTCGCGAGTATAAGACCGGCAAGTTTCCCTTCTCGGCCAACGGGCGCGCCCGCACGATGGGCGAAACCGGCGGCTTCGTGAAGTTCATCGCGGACGCGGCAACAGACGAGCTGCTCGGGTGTCACATCATCGGGCCAAACGCGTCAGACCTCATTCAGGAGGTCGTGCTGGCGTTCGAGTACCGGGGCTCGTCCGAGGACATCGGCATCACCGTTCACTCCCATCCGACACTATCCGAGACGGTGAAAGAGGCTGCGCTCGGCGTGCTCGGCCGCTCTCTCCATATATAGGTAGTGACCTCGAGCGCGACAGTGCTTTCCCCGGCCCTGAAACGACTCGACGTTCATGCGGCGCGCGAGCAGGACCTTGCCGCTGCGCTCGCATTGCTTGCCTGGGAGCAGGAGAAAAATCCCTGGCTCACGCGTATACCCGAGCTGCTCCGCGCCGCGGTCGATGACCCGACCGGAGAATACAGGGCCTGTGTCGCCGAGCGCGACGGTGAGCTTGTGGGTTTTGGCGTGTACGGCCTGATGTCCGGAGCGATCGGGACTGCCGCGATCTACGGAGTGCTGGTAGCCGCGCGGTCGCGACGTGCCGGCATCGGGCTCCGGATCATGCTTCACATGATGCAGGACCTCACGAAAACCGGCACCCGCATGATCTTCGCCGAAGTGCCGGGTGACCCGGGCGTGATGAGATACCGCGCGCTTCTCCTTGCGTACGGCTTTGTGGAGGAGACCCGGATCGACGACTACTACCGCGATGGAGTGCCGCAGATAATCTCCCGCTTCGATCTTCAACCGTGAGCTTTCATGCTGCTTGAGGCAGTGCGCCCGGGACACGCGCCCGGGCTGGGGGATGACGACGCGAAGGCGCCGAAGTCCGTCGGCAAGGGTGACGGCCTGAAGGAAAAGCTCGACGAGCAGCTCGAGCGGCTCGAGGAGCTGCAGAAGGTTTTCTACGCCGATGGGCGTCATGCGCTGCTGATCGTGCTCCAGGGCCGCGATGCTGCGGGAAAGGACGGAGTGGTGCGGACAGTGTTCGGCGCGTGCAATCCCGGGGGAGTCCGCGTCAACTCGTTCAAGGTGCCGACGCCGGTCGAGCTGGCGCATGACTTTCTCTGGCGGATCCACAGGGTCGTGCCCGAGAAGGGCATGATCGGGATCTTCAATCGCTCACACTACGAGGATGTTCTCGTTGTTCGAGTCCACTCGATAGTTCCGGAAAGCGTCTGGGCGAAGCGCTACGACCAGATAAACGACTTCGAGCGCATGCTCGCCGCGAACGGGACGGTGATTCTCAAATTCTTCCTTCACGTCTCCCGCGATGAGCAGACAAAGCGGCTGCGCGAGCGGGTTGAGGACGAAACGAAGAACTGGAAGTTCAACGCCGGCGATCTGGATGAGCGGAGCAAGTGGGACGACTACACCGCCGCCTACCGCGACGCGCTTGCGAAATGCAGCACGGAGTGGGCTCCCTGGCACGTGGTTCCGTCCGACAGCAACAAGGCGCGCAACTATCTCATCGCGCAACGCATCGTCGAGTCGCTCGAGTCACTTGACCTGAAGTATCCAGAGCCGAAGACTGACCTCAGCCAGTATCTCGAGCTGCTCTAGAAGCGGAAGATCTTGCCGAGAGCCCTCTCGATCCTCTTGCCGAGGTTTCGGGATTCTCTCTCGATGCGTTCCTCGAAATCCGAATCCGCCCACGTTGGATCCTGGTCGTAGATCGGACCGTGCTCGAGGCATTCGGTGCGCGGACCGGTGCCCGGTCTGAAGTGCTCGAGCTTCCGCGCGGGACACCAGTCGCCGGCAATCCAGCCGGTCGTCGGGTCGATTGTAATCGCCTCGGTCATTCCAGGCGGAGGATCCCACGCGCCCTCAGCCGGCTTTTCTTTCCACCCGCGCGTATAGAACTCCGCCCACGCCGGTGACGCGAGGCGACCGCCGGAAGCCTGGTAGCTGATGGAGTGCGGTTCGTCGTACCCGAACCAGAAGGCTGCAACCACAGTTGGAGTGTAGCCCACGAACCAGACGTCGGCGCCGTCGTTCGTCGTGCCGGTTTTGCCGGCGATCATTCCCTTCGCTCCGTAGTCGCGTACGGGGCGCCCGGTTCCGTAGTCGACGGCAGCACGAAGCATCGACGTCAGCTCGTACGCGTTCTCAGGGGATATGACTCGCTGGAGCTGCGCCGTTTCGCCTGCCCACAGGACCTTGCCATCGCGCGAATCGATCCGCTTGACGAGGCGCGGCGTCACTCGGAAGCCGCCGTTGGCGAAGGGGGCATACGCCCGCACGAGCTCGAGCGGCGTGACGTCAACTGCACCGAGGGCGACAGCGGGATAGTTCGGGATGTCGCTGTCTATTCCCATTTTGTGCGCGTTGTCGATGATGCGGGTCATTCCTACCGTCTGGCTCACGCGAACCGCCGCGGCGTTCGACGACCGCATCATGGCGCGCCTGAACGTGATGAGACCGAGGTACTCGTGGCCGTAGTTCGCGGGAGTCCAGACGGTCCGGCCCTGGACAACTTCCACAGGTTCATCACGCACATCGGAAGCAGGTGAATAGCCTGCCGCGAGCGCAGACACATACACGAACGGCTTGAACGCCGATCCCGGCTGGCGTTTCGCCTTCAGCGCGCGGTTGTAGTTCCCCCGCTCGTAGCGCCTGCCTCCGGTCAGCGCCCGGATGTCACCGTTGCGCGGGTCGATGGCCACCATCGCTCCCTGGACCTGCTGCCTCACGCCGTTCCTGACATAACGCGACTCGGACTGGATCGCGGTTGCCCGGCGCGCGATTGACCGGTCTGCCGCCGACTGCGCCGCCTTGTCGAGCGTCGTGTAGACGGTAAAGTCGGAGACATCCTGCTCGCGATTGCCAAGTACAGAGTCAACGAGCGCCCTGACTGCATCGAGGGCGAACGAATCGCCGCTCGTGTCAGGCCGCCACTCGTTCTTCGCGATGCGAAGAGGCGTGCGGGCAAGCTCGGTGAACTTTGCCCGCGGGACATAACCCTGCTCGACCATCAGCGAGAGGACGAGGTTGCGGCGTGCCTGCGCCTGACCTGGATTCCTGCGCGGGGTGAGCCGCGATGGCGCCTTGGGAAGCGCGGCAAGCATCGCTCCTTCGACCAGCGTTGTCTTGGAGACAGTCTTGCCGAAGAGATCGCGGCTCGCTGCTTCGACGCCGTAAACGCCGTTCCCCATGTATATGACGTTCATGTAGAGCTCGAGGATCTGATCCTTCGTCAGCGAGCCTTCCATCAGCTTCGCGACCCTCAGCTCGACGAGCTTCTGCCGAAGCGAGCGATTGGGGTACTTCCTCACCACGAAGCTGTTCTGCGCGGCCTGCATGGTTATTGTGCTGAACCCCTGGCTGACTCCCCCGGCCCTCAGGTTGGCGAGCGCCGAGCGGACGAATCCGCGCCAGTCTACCCCGCCGTGCTTGTAGAAACGGCGGTCTTCCGTGGCGATGAAAGCCTGCCGGACATGCTGGGGAACGTCGGTCACGGGCACGTTGACGCGTCGCACTATCGCCAGCCGGCCCATGAGCTCGCCGTTGCGATCGAAGATGCGCCCGCCCTCGTCGGGCCTGTAGGTCTGGATCTGCCGCGGAGTCGGGCAGCCGTGATAGCCGCATGTGGCCAGCCAGACATCCAGGGCGCAAACGCCTAGAATACTTATTGCGAGGGCGGACTTGATCGCCACATCCCGCCGGATTTTTATTTCCCACTGCCTAAACCGCATACCGAGTCCATGTTCAATCGAATTGCAGCAACGCTGCTTGCAGCGACCCTCTCCCTGGCCTGCACCAGCAGCGGCGATGGTGCCGCCGCATCAGCCAACGATTCAGCCGTCACAGCTAATACACCGGCCGGCGGGGATAGCGCCACCACCCTGCCACCCGGGTCCTTCGTCCTTACGGCTGAGGACTCGGCGCGGATTCCGAATGAGCTTGGCCGGATTCCGGTCGTCGAGTACCACCTCATCGATACCGCGGACGGACGTTATGCCCGCGAGCGCGGCCGCTTTGCCCGCGACCTCGAGCTGATCTACAGGCGAGGTTACCGGCCGATAAGCATCTCGCAGCTTCTGGACCGCAAGATCGACATCCCGAAGGGACTGTCTCCCGTAGTCTTCGTTTTCGACGACGCGAGTCCCAGCCAGTTCAGGTACATCGAGCGCAACGGCAATCTCGAGATCGACCCGCTGAGTGGTGTCGGCATCTGGATGGATTTCAGGAAGAATCGCCCCGACTGGGCGAACAATGCGGTGTTCTGCATGCTGTCGGGGGCGGCAGCAGGTCGCTCATTGTTCGGCGACAAGGGAATCGAGGGACAGAAAAGCGAGTGGCGCCACAAGAAAGTGCAGTATCTCAACGAACAGGGCTTCGAGCTGTGCAATCACACGCTGTGGCATGCTAACCTCAGCAAGTATCCCGACGCTGTTGTGCAGGAGCAGATCGCGCGTGGTGAGATGGCGATAGACTCCGCAGTGCCCGGATACAACGTTCGGACCTTCGCGCTGCCGCTCGGTGTCTGGCCGAAGAACCGCGCGCTTGCGAAGAGCGGTGCGTGGACCGACCCGAAGACCGGAAAAACATTCCGCTACGATAACGAGGCAATCCTCGAGGTCGCCGGCGGTCCGACCGAAAGCCCGCACGACCCGAAGTTCAATCCACTGAGCATCAAGCGTATCGAAGTTTTTGGAAATCAGCTCGAGAACGTCCTCGACCGGCTCGACAGGACTGGCACGAGATACGTTTCCGACGGCGACCCCAATACAGTCGCGAAGCCTCCGGCACAGCCGGCCGGTCAGTAGCTCAGAACTTCCAGCCCCTGAGATTGCGGATTGCGGTGTCGAGGGCTTCACGCTGCTCGCGGTCGGCGGTCGTGAGCAGCTCTTCGTACTTGACGATGGCGAGATCGAGCGCGTCGTAGTCATGTTCGGCGCCGGCCAGCGCCGCGGCGTTGTCGGCTACGTTCGCGCGCGCCAGGTCGTCGGTCGGGAAACGGTCGGATACCTGCTGCCATCGCGCGAGTCGCTGGCGCGGATTCGACTCCGCGAGTGCCCAGAGGTGCCACCCGGCGCGATTGTCCGGGTCCGCGGCAATTGCGCGCGAGGCAAGCTCGCCGACGGCGTCAGGTCCTCGCCCGGTGAGCCAGTAAGCGTTGGCGAGCGCTACGAGCTTTTTCGCGTCATCGGGGTTCGCAGCAACATCCTGCTCGAGCCCCGGGATCGGATCCGACTCTTCGCTGAGGTCTGAATTCATCGTTACAAAAACTATCCTGCTTGCGTCCTCAGGGGGTCAGGTGTACCATTCGGGGACTAGCGCAGCCCTAGAGGCGCGCCCGAACAAGATGCAGTTTGCGGGACGACGCGTGAGTTCAGCCCGCGCCCGCCGCAGAAGCCAGTCGCGCTACTTTTATTTCCGACACACCACAACTTGATGAACGAACGCCGACGTCCTTTTCGTCGCGGCCGAGGCCCACGCCCGTCCGGTCCTCGCGCCAATGAGCCCTACGGGGATGCTGACCCGTATCGCGAGCCAATTGAATCAGCGCAACAGGACACCGAGAACATCGATGTTCCACAACTCAGCGATATGATAGACGACGGAAACGACGAACCCCAGGCTTCCACCACGGCCCCGGCCGACGCGCCCGCAACTCCGCCTCAACGCGAACAAGGCGATTCCGAGGGCAGGCCTCAGTACAACGAGAACACGCAACAGGGCCGGCAGCAGTTCGGAGGCCAGCAGCAGGGTGGTAACAGGGATGGTGGTCGCGGTGACAACCGGCGCGACGGGCGACGCAGCAACCGCAACCAGCGCGGGCGGGGCAGAAGCAACAGGCCGCAACGCGAACAGGCGCCACGCCAGCCGGTTGGACCGATCGTTCCCGATGGCGAAACCACAGGATGGTACGACACCTCGCGCGATGGAGGCTTCATCCGCCGCGCTGCAAACAGCTACCTCACGGATCCCTCGGACGCCTACGTACCGCCGCAGCTGGCGAAGCAGTACAACCTGCGCCGTGGCGATGCAGTATTCGCGACGACAGGCCGCGATCAGCGCGGAAGGACTGTCGTCGCCGAGATAACTCAGGTCAACGGATCGGATCCGGACCTTGCGCTGAGGCGCCCCGATTTCGGCGCGCTCATCGCATCATATCCGGAACGAAAGCTCAAGCTCGAGACGGGCCGCCCGGCGAAGGGCGGTCCCGAGCTCACCCGCCGGGCAATCGATCTCATCGCACCGATCGGCTACGGGCAGCGCGCCCTCATCGTTGCTCCGGCGCGCGCGGGAAAGACTATGCTGCTTCAGGCCATCGTCGAGGGCGTTGCCGTCAATCATCCGGAAGCAGTGCTCCTGGTGCTTCTCGTCGACGAGCGGCCGGAAGAAGTCAGCGAGATGATCACCTGGGGTTACGGTGAAGTTGTCGCCTCGAGTTTCGACATGCCGGCCGCCCGTCACACCGACGTTACGGAGATGGTGCTCGAGCGCGCCCGCCGCATGGTCGAGCTCGGAAAGGACGTGGTTATCGTGCTCGACTCGATAACGCGCATGGCGCGCGCCTACAACACCGTCGAGCGCGGCACCGGCCGCACGTTGAGCGGCGGTCTCGACGCCACAGCGATGGCAAAGCCAAAGGCCTTCTTCGGCTCGGCACGGTCTGTCGCGCCGGAGCACGGAGGTGGATCACTCACTATCATCGCGACCGCGCTCGTCGAGACGGGTTCGCGCATGGACGATGTCATCTTCGAGGAGTTCAAGGGCACCGGCAACTGCGAGATAAAGCTCGACAGGTCGCTCGCTGAGCGCCGGATTTTCCCTGCCATCGACGTGTCGACGAGCGGGACGCGACGGGAGGACAAGCTCTTCCGGCCGGACCAGCTCGAGCATGTTTACACTCTCCGGCGGGGACTGCAGCAGATGCCGTCCTCATCGGCCATGGAGTGGCTGATAAAGCGGATCGCGGCCACCCCGTCGAACGACGCGCTGCTCGAGGGGCTCTAGCCCCCGCAGGCGCCCCCTGAGCGCCTCACCTGAAAGTCCTCCGGAGATGCCCGTCCTCCCCGGCCCGTCCCTTGCTCTTACCCACCCTCATGGGATGGTTTAAGAAGAGCGCGATCCTCGGGATCGGTACGGCCGTGCTGCTCATCCCCGGATTGCTTTCCGCTCAGTCCCAATCCAGCGAGACAGAACGAATCGAAGTCACCCGTCTCTCTTTCAAAGGGGTTGAGGCGGTCGACGTCGACGATCTGAAGAACAGCATCGCCACAGAAGCGTCGCATTGCATAAGCGCGATCCTGATTCCGCTCTGCTGGATCACCAAGGCGCACTACGTCTTCGAGCGTGAGTACCTCAACCGGGAAGAGCTCGCCCGCGACGTCCTGCGCGCGCGCGTTTTCTACTGGAAGCGCGGCTACCGCGAGACTGAAGTCGACACTCTCGTCGCCCCGAGCGGTGAGGACAAGGTTGCCGTGACCTTCAATGTCGATGAAGGCCCCGCGACGATGGTCTCGAGCATCGGCGTCAACCAGACCAACCCGGTCCTCAGCCAGCGCGAAATCGACGACCGCCTCGTGCTCGGCGTGAATTCGCCGCTGAATCTCATCAGGCTCGACTCGAGCCGGATATTCCTGCAGCAGCGGCTCTGGGACCTTGGCTACGCCGACGCCCTGCTCGACACGACTGTCGTCATCGACACCGCGACGAAACGGGCGGCCGTGAGCATCGACATCGACCCGCGATGGATCGCGACCGTCTCCGACATCATTGTGGAAGGGAACGACAACATCGAGACGAGCGTGATCCTCAACTCCATCACGCTTCAGCCAGGGAGCATCTTCAGGCGGTCCGATCTCCTGCGCAGCCAGCGCGTCCTCTACGAGTCGAACCTCTTCAGGCGCGCGTCGATCGACATCCCGAGGCAGGGAGATTCGTCGAAGGTCCTTATCGTCAACGTGCAGGAAGCGCCGCACCGGGAAGCCCGGCTCAGCGCCGGCTTCAGCACCGTCGACTTCGTCCAGGTCGAGGGCCGCTTCACTCACTACAATTTCTTCGGCAACGCGCGCCGCTTCGA
>JBPPMU010000167.1:0-3651 GCA_051306215.1 Gemmatimonadaceae bacterium
AAACATCGTGTGTCGTAGCCCATTCGCTTCATGAACCGCAGTCCCGCGGGGGTCTGACCTTCACGTGGCTCGTAGCGCGCGATGACAATTCCCTTCTCCGGATCGCGTCCAACCTTTCGCCATTGAGTCACGGTGTAGGCGATGAGAACGAAGAGCCCGGCTAGCGCCACAAGAACGCCGCGGTTGTCCCGGAGGAACCACCGGGTCGTGTCCGATCCCGTGGGCGCCTGAACTATTCCCTTCGGGAACATCAGGACAGTCGTGAATCCCTCGTACGGTGCGAGCGGCTGCGTGAGCCGGTATCGCGCGACGCCGGGCTCGGCGATTTCCGCAGCGTAGCCGCTCCCCTGTGAACCCTGTGATCCCGTGTAGCCTTCGGCGCTCATTTGCTCGACGGACACTGGCTCGGGCAGTCGCACCTCGACAGTGCCGCCCTCGATCGGGAATACCCAGCCGGTTCCGATCGCGTTCCAGTAAAGCTCATCGTGTTCCTCGAAAAACCCCAGCTGGCGGGTGGTGCGATAACGGATCGTATACGTGTAGTCCCCAGGCAGCGGGAGGAAATCATCGTTGCCAGTATTTATGCGGACTCCGTTACTTCTCCTCTCGGTGAACCAGGGCTCCATCACCCCGTTCCGCTCCACACCGAGCACCTCGAGATCGACGCGAACGCGGTTGCCGAACCGGTCGCGGTAACGGGTCGGGAAATCCCGGTAGATTCCACGCTTTATCTGGCTCCCTTCGGCGCGGACTGCGATGGTTTCTGTTACATCGATGCTTCCGTCGCGCTGGATCTCGATGCGGCTGTCATATGACTTTATCCGCTCCTGCGCACCGGCCTGCGCGACGGCGAGGATCCAGACGAGCGCGAGAGCGAGAGCTCTCACTCCGACAGCCCGACCTTCACCGGCGCGCGCTCAGCCTCTTCTGCACTGAAGAACTCGCTCTCGCTGAACCCTCCCGCATGCGCGACGAGCATGTCGGGGAAACGCTGGATGGTCGTGTTGTAGTCCCTGACAGCGCCGTTGTAGAAGCGCCGTGAGTACTGGAGATTGTCCTCGACCTCGACGAGATCCTGCTGGAGCTTGAGGAAATTCTCGTTCGCCTTGAGGTCGGGGTATGCTTCCTTGAGCGCGAAGAGCTGAGTCAGCGCCTTTTCGAGAGCGCCTTCAACCTGACCGAGTTTCGCCGGGCTCGTGAGAGCGACTGCCTGCGCTCGCAGCTCGGTGACTGCGGTGAGCACACCGCGCTCGTGCCCGGCGTAACCCTTTACGGCCGCGACGAGCTGCGGAACCAGGTCATGCCTGCGGCGGAGCTGGACGTCTATGTCGGCCCACGCCGTGTGCACCTGGTTCCGGAGTTTCACGAGCCGGTTGTAGGAGAAAACTCCCCATACGACAACGGCGATAGCTACGAACAGCAGCGCTGTCAGCATTGAGCGGTCTCCCGCGCGGCAGTCAGGAGCTCGACGTCCGCTTGTCGGCGGCGCGGTTCATCATCGTACCGGCTCCGGCGAGGATGCCACCGCCAACGAGACAGATCCCGGCGAGCACGGGCGCTATGTCGTGCGGCGTGCCGTATCGAATCGCGAGGAGCTCGATTATCACGATGGTGATGCCGAACGCGAGCAGGATTGTGCCGAATGCCACCAGGACGCCGCTCAAACCTGACCTCATTAATCCGCCTTGTTGTGGTTTCCTGCCAATGAATCTACTCCGTCCCATCGTCAGCGAGCGATGCCGGGATGATGCTCCGTGGGCCGAACCGCTCTCTCACGCGGTCGACGGCCCTCGCCAGCACGCGGTCCCGCTCTGTTTCCGCATCAGTGTCAGGTGCGGCCTCGAACAATCTGAGCTGATCCGCCTCCGGATCCTGCCCGAGCGACGAAAGTGCAACGCCGAGGAGTCGGGCAGGCACTCGCCGCGCGGCGCGAAGCTTCTTCAGCAGCTCGCGCGCGACGCGCATGAGGACTCTGTCCGTCACCACCGGCTCGACAAGAGTCCGCCTTGCCGACCTTGTGCGGAAATCAGCGTCGCGGATGCGAACGGTTATCGTCCGCGCCGCGAGCCCGTCGCCGCGCAAGTCTGATGCAGCGCGGGTCATCAGCGCGAGAAGCTCCCGCTCGAGCTCCCTGTCGTCGTCGATGTCCGCGGGGAACGTTTCGTCGCGGCTTAAACTCTTCGCCTCGCCTCCGGAATCGACGACCGAATCGCTGACGCCATGAACGCGATCCCACAGCCACTCCGCTTCGCGCTTGCCGAGCCAGCTTCTGAGAGTCGCAATGTCGTACTGGAGGACGTCGGTGACACGCACCATTCCGAGCGCGGCGAGCCGTTCCTGGAACTTCGGTCCGACCAGCGGGATCTCGGCAAGTTCGAACGTCTTGAGAAATGCTTCCTCGGTGCCCGGCTCGACGATATGAACGCCGTCCGCACCAAGCTTGGGCTTCGCCCGCTCGACTGCGAGCTTCGCGATGAGTTTGTTGGTTCCACCGCCGACCGAGATCGTGAGGCCGGTCTCCTGCCGCACCGCATCGCGCATTCGATGAGCTGTGACGGAGAGGTGCTCATCGTGATAGACCCCTTCCGTGCCGCCCATGTCGAGGTACCACTCGTCGATGCTCGCGCCTTCGACGACCGGCGCAAACCGCTCGAGAGTCGAGCGTATCTCGGCGCTCTTCGCCGAGCAGGCTTTTCCCGGGACGGGTACGCAGAGAGCGTCGGGGCAGAGCCTGAGGGCGCGGGAGATCGGCATTGCGGACCTGACGCCGAACTTCCTGGTTTCGTAGGAGGCGGAGCAGACTACTCCTCTGCTCTCCCTCGATCCGCCGACTATGAGGAGCGGCGCCTTGCCCGCGCCTTCCGGGTCGACGAGCCGCACAACCGCGACATAGAAGGCATCAGCATCAGCGAGGAGAATCCGAGGGTTCACGATAGTAGTGTTGGCTCGGGATACCGGTATTGTCCAGCATTGCGAATGCGGAAGTCCACGCGAGTCGCGGGTTTCCAGTCGTGAGTTTTCAGTTTTCAGTGACCCGGCAACCTGCATGAAAGCTATTTTCCCCCAATGATCGTTCACCTGATAGACGGCACGTACGAGCTTTTCAGGCATTTCTACGGCCTCCGCCGCTTCAACAAGGGAGAGGACAAGCCGCACGGCGCGGTCATCGGCGTACTGAACACGGTCCTCCAGATGCTCGAGCAGGGCGCGACTCATATCGGCGTCGCCACCGACCACGTCATCGAGTCCTTCAGGAATGACCTGTGGCCGGACTACAAGACCGGCGAGGGAATCGAGTGGGCGCTCAAATCGCAGTTTCACCCTCTCGAAGAGGCGCTGGCCGCGATGGGAGTCGCCGTCTGGCCGATGGTGGCGCTCGAGGCGGATGACGCACTCGCATCAGCGGCGTATCTCGCGGGGCAGGATCCGGCTGTCGAGAAAGTGTCGATCTGGACCCCCGACAAGGATCTCGCACAGTCGGTGCGCGACGACCGGATCGTGCAGGTCGACCGGAAATCCGGGAACATCAGGAACGCGGCGGCAGTGCGCGAGAAGTTCGGCGTGAATCCGGAGCTGATTCCAGACTATCTCGCGCTGGTCGGCGACGCCGCCGATGGATATCCCGGTATTCCAGGAATCGGGAAAACTACA
>JBPPMU010000168.1:0-9826 GCA_051306215.1 Gemmatimonadaceae bacterium
CGAGACCGAGGATCCACAGGCGCCTCGCTGTCGCGTGGTACGCGAGTCGGCTCGAGTAGTTGCGCTCTTCCGCCTGGATGAAGATCGATATCGCACCGCGAACCGACTCGAACAGCTGGTCGCCCGCAATCGCATGAGCGGCCTCTGACCGGCCTTCCAGCACGTCCGAAAGCGCGGGGCGCACATATGCACGCTTCCACCTCGCTATCGCCCGCTGGATGCCATGCGCACGGGCTAGCCGCTGCTCGTCGTGCGATGAGCTGGCGACGAGAGAGTCGACGGTCACCGCGAACCTCCTCGCTAACGCGGGATCGGGCGCGTGACGGGTTTCCCTGCCCGAGATCACGTAGCCGCGCACTTCTGACTGGCGCTCGATGGCGAAAAAATCAGCCCGCCTGCCGATCTCGATCAGGTCACGTGACACTGCCGCCGAGCGCTCGATCCGTCCGTCGACAATAAAAAGCGACAGCATCGCGATCACTGCGACAGCGAGTCCGATTGCGCCGAGCCCGAAGACCCGTCTCAGGCCACCGACGAGGGGGTTCCTGCTATCTGGCAATTTCTGCGGGATCAATCGGGACTGCCGGCCACGGATGGGGCGGGCTCACGTGAATCCGGCGGTGCAGCCGGCTTTCGATCATCGCGCTCACTATCTCGGGATCGAACTGTGTCCCGCTGCACCTATGGACTTCCTCTATCACCGCCTTGAGCGGCCACGCCGTACGATACGGCCTGTTGTGAGTGAGCGCGTCGATGCAGTCGGCGACCGTCACGATTCTCGCTTCGACAGGTATCTTCGATCCCGCCAGCCGGTTGGGATAACCCGAACCATCCCAGCACTCGTGATGGTTCATCGCTATCCGCTCGGCCATCATCATGAGCTCTGACCGCCCGCCGGAAAGCATCTGCGCGCCGATCCGCGGATGCGTGCGCATTACAGCCATCTCTTCAGGAGTGAGATTCCCCGGCTTGAGAAGAATTGCGTCGGGAATCCCGATCTTTCCGATGTCGTGAAGCGGGGCGGCCCGCTCGATCAGGTCAACCGTGTGGGAATCGAGCCCCATCGCCTGCGCCAGCTCCGCTGCCATCACGCCGACACGCTGGGTGTGCCTGCCGGTCTCGTCGTCGCGGTATTCAGCGGCGCGCGCAAGCCGCTCCATTATCTCGAGCTGCGCCTGCTCCAGCTCCTCCGTCCGCTCGGCGACCTTCGTCTCGAGCAGGAGGTTCTGCCCCTCGAGCTCGCGGTAGAGAAGCCGCGTCTCGATGAGGTTGCCTATCCGCAGCATCGCTTCAGTGCTGTCGAAAGGCTTCGCGAGGAAATCGCGCGCGCCCATAGTCAGCGCCCGCCGTTTTGCCTCCGGGGTCGCATCACCGGTCAGCACGAGAACCGGCATGAGCCCCGGCTTGTCGATAAGGGGGCCGAGCGCATTGAGGAGCGCGAAGCCGTCGGGCGGCGGCATGTGGAGGTCGAGCAGGAGAAGGTCGGGCTGGAGCTCCTCCACGAGCTTCACGACCTCGCTGCCCTCGGTAGTCGTGTGAACCGTGTTGTATCCGTTAGCCGCGAGTATGCGGCGGAGCAGCCGCAGGTTTACCTCATCGTCGTCCACGACGAGGATCCGCGCCGCGGTGAGGGATCCTGAAAGGGGCATCATTCCTCCTTCTCGAAATCAGACCCGTCGAGCACCTGGCGGGCTTTCTTCGCCAGCGTTGCCGGCGTAAACGGTTTCTCGATGAATGCCTCACCCGGTTTGAGAAAACTCTGCCGCACTGCAGCATCCTCGGTGAACCCCGACGTGAAGAGTATCCGCGCGTCGGGCTGCGTCTCCCTGATCTTCTCTGCCAGCTCCGAGCCTCCCATCTCAGGCATGACGATGTCGGTCACCACAAGGTCAACAGCCGAGCCTTCGGCTTCGCACACCTTGAGGGCATCCGCCCCGTTCGATGCCTCCAGAACACGGTACCCGTTGCGCCGGAGAATCCGCAGAGCGACGTTCCTCACCTCGTCGTCGTCCTCGACGAGAAGAATCGTTTCTGCCCCCACCTGGCGGTTGCCGCGCGGCGTGTTTACCGACGCCTGTTTCTCCTCCTCGATGGCCCGCGGCAGGTAGATCTTGAAGGTCGTTCCCCGGCCCGGCTCGCTGTAGACCCAGACGAACCCGCCCGACTGCTTCACGATCCCATAAACGCTGGGAAGTCCGAGCCCCGTCCCCTTTCCCTTTTCCTTCGTCGTGAAGAACGGCTCGAAAACCTTCTCGCGAACCTCCTTCGTCATGCCGGTTCCGGTATCTGTCACTGAGATCATCGCGTACGAACCCGGCTGCGTATCGGCGTGCGTCTCGGCGTACTCGTCGTCGATGTCGACGTTCGACGTCTCGATGACCAGGCGACCGCCTTCGGGCATCGCATCGTGCGCGTTGAGGACCAGGTTGGTTATTACACGCTCGATCTCCGTGGGGTCGGCGCGAACAGTCCAGAGGTCAGGCGAGAGCTTGCAAACGAGGTCTATGTTCTTTCCTGCGATCTGACCAAGCATGTTGCGAATCCCGTCGATAGCCGTGTTGAGGTCGACGAGTGCGGGACGCAGCACCTGCTGCCGGCTGAACGCGAGAAGTTTTTTCGTGAGCACAGTTGCGCGCTCGGCGGCGTTTATAACCTCCGTCATGTCAGCAAACGCCTGTGACTCGGGCTCCATGTCCACTATGAGAAGCTCGCTGTAGCTGCGAATCGCGGTGAGCATGTTGTTGAAGTCGTGTGCAACACCCCCGGCGAGCCTGCCGACTGCCTCCATTTTCTGCGCCTGGAGAAGCTGCTCCTCGAGCAGCCGGTACTGTGTCGTCTCGAGGATCACCGCGCCGACGCCGACCGTGCGCCCGGGAAGACTCACCGGGAAAAAACTGCAGAGCAGGTGTCGCTCGGCAAACCTGTCGCTCTCGCTCGACGTAGATACCGGCACGTTGGTGACCGGCGTGCCCGTCTCGAGTACGCGGCCCAGCATCGGCTCGATCGAGTCGGCGAGATCCTCGCTCGTCACATCGTGAAGAAGGCGCCCGGGATGGCCCTCGACCGGCTTGCCGGTGATGGACGCCATCACGGTGTTGACGCGAATGAATCTCAGGTCACGATCGAACAGCGCCACACCGACCGGCGAATTGGTAAGAACGAAGTCGAGCAGGCCCTGCGCTTCCTCGTGCCGCGATTTTGCGCGCTGGGCGATTGATTCGACGTCCTCGAGCCGGGCGATAGATGCCTCGAGGTCGCGGTTCGCCGACTCGAGCGACTGCGCGACCTTCATCGCCTCGTCGTTCTGTTCCTCGAGCTGGACCGCCTGCTCCTCGAGCGTTGCCGCCTGCTGCTCGAGATCCTCGGTCTGGGCCTCCAGAGTCTTGCGCTGCTGAAGCACCTCGCGAGCGTGGACGAAAGTCCGCCTGCCAAGCCAGACGAGCACTCCGATCAGGAGCGCCAATTCCATGAGAACCGCGGTTATCGTCCCCGTCTGGAGCCGGGACCGAAGGAGCAACCCCCGCGCGCGCATTCGCTCGTCGGCGGCAAGGAATGAGTCGAACGCGGAGCGGACCGAGTCGAACAGCTCCTTGCCGGCAGGCTCGATCCCCGTGTCGACCGACGCCGCAGCGCCCTGTGCAAGCACGGGAAACGCCCACCCGCGTTCCCATCTCTCGACGGCGGCCTCTATCGCCCTGGCCCGGTCCTGGTGCGCGGGGTCGCCGGCGGTGATTTCGCCGAGCAGGTCGAGCCGGGAGTGAAGCGCCACGCGCGCGGTAAATTCAGGAACGAGGGAGATCTGGTGCCGGGAAAGGAGATAACCTCTTATCGCGGCGTTCCGCTCGAAAGCGAGAGCGCGGGCTTCGGTCGCCACCCTCCCGATGCGCTCGCTCTCGAGAACCCAGCTGACGCTCTTCGAGTTGATCCAGTAGAGCAGGGCAAACGTGAGGGCCACCGCGAAAAGAGATCCGCCGGCGATCCAGAATGCCCTTCGAAGATCCGCAAGCGCGCGGGACTGATCAGCGTGTAAGTTGTCTTTTTCCAGTGGATCGCGTCCCGGGGCAGGTCCGCCGTTGTGTTCGTTCCAATATAGGGGATTTCGAGGGGCCGACAATGCCGGTTCTCTATCAGAAAAGTGCAATTCTCTATCATTAAGTCCCGTTTCAGGCGATCAGTGAAACGGCAATGTTGACTAAACGGGCGTTCCGCATATTTGTGTGCGCTTTGGCGGCAATGGCCTGCGAAGGTGCGAGGCGTGAGCCGACGGGCGCGGTGGGCGGAACGATCGTCATCGCCGCCCACGCCGACCCCGACGCGCTGTTCCCGCCAGATGCGCTGAACATGGAGGCGCGCCAGGCGACCGAGCTCATTTACGAGTACCTGGCGGATGTCGGGCCGGCGATGAACACTATCGGCGACTCGGGATTCACCCGGCAGCTCGCGGCTGACTGGACGTGGGGAAGGGATTCGTCGTCGCTAGCATTCAGCCTCGATCCGGGCGCCAGATGGCACGACGGTGTCCGCGTCACGTCCGCTGATGTTGCGTTCAGCCACAGCGTGTACGCTGACGAGGCTACAGGGTCGATGCTAGCAAGTACGCTAGCGTACATAGATTCTGTATCGACTCCCGACTCACTAACCGCCGTTTTCTGGTTCTCCCGGCGGGATCCGCGGCAGTTCTACGTCGCCGCGGCGACGATGCTCATCCTCCCGCACCATCTTTTCGGTGGAATTCCGGGCGACTCGCTTCGCGCGGCCGGCGCGGCGCGCGATCCGGTCGGAACTGGGAAATACCGGCTCGCGAGATGGAGCCGGGGGACCTCGCTCGAGCTGGCGGCCGTCGAGGATCACTACCGCGGCAGGGCAGGCCCCGACCGGTTGATCTGGAGCATCACCCCTGAGTATCGCCCGGCGATAATGCGGCTCATCGCCGGCGAGGCCGACGTTTTCGCGCACGTCAGGCAGGAGACCCTGCCGGAGCTCGCCGCGGCGGGGTTCGATCTCGTTTCACTTCCGGGCATGGACTACGTGTTCATGCAGCTCAACCTTCGCGATGCGTCAGGGAGCCGCCCGCACCCGCTGTTCCGGTCACCCGAGGTGAGGCGCGCGCTGACGATGGCGATAGACCGGGATGCGTTGGTGAAAAATCTCTTCGACACTCTTGCGAGCGTGAGCATCGGGCCGGCGGTGAGGGCGTTCCCGGCCACTGACACAGCGCTTCGCCAGATCCGCTTCGATCCCCCGGCCGCCGAGCGCCTCCTCGACTCACTTGGCTTTCGCATTTCGGGGTCGAACGGGATTCGCAGTCGCGGTGCGCTTCCGTTGAGATTCAGGATTCTCGTTCCGGTGTCGAGCCTGTCGCGGATGAGAATCGCGGTGCTGATCCAGGAGCAGCTGAGGAGAGTGGGGGCCGACGCGGTCATCGAGCAGATGGATTATTCCGCGTTCAGCGCGAGGCAGGCGGCGAGGGACTTCGATGCGGCGCTGGCTTCGTGGCATCTTGGATCCAGCCCTGAAGCAGTGCGAGTGACGTGGACGGGCGACGCGGCGAAACCGGGCGGCCTCAACTATGGCGGGTACTCGAATGCCGTCTTCGATGCCCTGGTCGACAGCGCTTTGTCGGAGACTACGCTCGACGGCTCGCGGGAATATTTCCGGCGGGCGAACCAGCTCATCGTTGACGACGCCCCGGCTGTCTGGCTTTACGAGCCGAAAACCCTCCTCGCAATTCACGGCAGGATCACTCCGTCGCCCATGCGGGCCAACGCATGGTGGCTCGACATCGGGAGCTGGAAAATCGATCCGGCGAAGCGGCTTCCGCGAGACATGAAAGCCGGAAAGGGGTCACAAGATCTCTCACCGTGATTCGGTTGATCGCGCTTGCAGACGGTTAACTGTAGAGAATAGGGTGCTCGTGATAGAAAACAGGCATTTCATCAACCCGCCCCGCCTGTCAGATTACGAAGCGTGAAAACCCCCACAAACGAATCATCAATGTTACGTCATCTGCCTTACTACGAAGTGCTCGGAAACGCGCACGAGGGTCTCTCGATCTGGGCGCCAACTCTCGCCGGCCTAACCGTCCTCGAGCTCGTCGATGCCGCGAGGGACGACCGGACCATAATCGACCGGGACTGGACGGGGGTGAGGGCGGCTGCTGACTCGGTGGCGGCGCTTCGCGAGGGGTTGCCGGTCAGGCGGCACCTGATGACGGTAGTTGACCAGCTGCGCGATGGAGGGCCGTCGTGGACGAACATCAACGCCTCGCTGTTCGCGTACGGCAGGGGTCTCGATCTCGACGGCAACTGGTCTCTCGCCGTTGCCGTGTTTGGTATGGTGGCGGACATCGCGCGGGAGGAGAGGGATCCGAAGCTCGCGATCGAGGCGACGACGGCACTCGGCGGCGCGGCGCGGCGGTCGGGTGACTGGGACAGGTCGGCCGACAGTTACGCCCAGGCGGCGCATCTCGCGGACACCCTCGGCGACAAGGCTTCCGGGCTGACGGTCAGGGTTGGAACCGCGAACACTCACATCGCGCGGGGTGATCTCCCGGCGGCCAGGCAGATCCTCGACGAAGTCATTGCCGAGTCCGACGGGCTCGACGGGGTGCAGGCGCTTGCTTATCACGCGAGGGCGTCGGTGGCGCATCTTCAGGGTGAATACGCGACGACAGTGAGTCTCGCCAACAGGGCGCTTGAAAAAACGTCGAATCCAACGGTCAAGGATTCGATAATCGCAGACATCGCGGCTGCTTTCGCGGAAATGGGACTGTGGGACGCCGCGCGTGATTCGCACATGGTGATCGCGCTGACGTCCCGATACCAGTGGGTTCGGTGGCAGGCGACGATCAACCTTATGGAGCTTGCAGCGCTCGACGGCATGGAGGAGGCGTTCTTCAGCTACGGGAAAGAGCTCAAGAACGCTGCTCTCGACCCGCGCCTCAGATCCTACTTCCTGCTTTACTACGGACAGGGACTTCTCGCGTTCGGGCGCGACGACGAGGCACTTGAAATGATCGCCGAGGCGCGGGATTTCGCGGCTCAGCACAAGATTCATCAGGTCTCCCACGAGGCGTCGCTTGCCCTCGGCGCCGGTAGCAGGGACGCAGCCAGGCGGAAAGCTTCGAAGCCCTGGGCCCCGGATGAGATCCCTTCCCACGTTTTCGAGGTCGCGGAGGTCATGTCGAACCTCCGCGAGTCAGCCCTTGCCCTGCCCCTGCCGGGTGACTGGTATCAGGGGCAGTCAGAGTTCTAGTTGCCGCAGGTCGAACCGCCGCCTGTCACCTGGCAGAACTCGCTCTCGGGAGCCGTTACGTCTGAGCATGCAGCGCTCGTGCTGACAAGACCGGCGAGGAGGAGGAGGGCGAACAGTTTGCGATACGACATTTGGGCCTCTTTTGGGTTGGGTGAGGTGGTACCCGCAACCTATGTGCGTTTTTCTGCACGCAAATGCCGTTTTTATATCACGGGATGCCGGTTCTATACATAAAAGTGTCGGTTTCGTAACACCGTTTGCTCGCTAAAAGGACCGGATTGGTGCAGATTTAAGGCAATTCTTCTCCGGACGCCTCTTGAGTATTGCGGTTTTCCTGCCGCCACAGCTTGTAGCCCATGTCCGCCACGTTTTTATGAACGAGGCGGACTTCTTCGTTGCGGGCACATGGGAAGACCTCGACGCGATAATTCGCCGGGAACCGGTGGACGTCCTGATCGTCGACCCGTCAGCCGACGGGGTCGTGAACATCGATGCAGTGGCGGGGATCCTCAACGTCTTCCCGTCGCTGCCGCTCGTCGGCTACGTGATGCTCAACCCGGTATCCTTCGGCGCCATCGCCCAGCTCTCGCGCCGTGGGCTCATTCACGTCGTGCTGCACAAGTTCGGCGATTCGCGGGAGCGCCTGCAACAGACGATCGCGAGGGTGCGCATCCACCCGCCGTCACAGCGGCTCCTGAACATCATGGGGCCGGCGCTGAGGCGGGTGCCGCTGAATCTCGCGCGGTCAATCGCCGAGATGTTCGACAAGCCGCACCGCTACTCGAGCGTGCTCGATATCGCGCTTGCCGCGCAGCTCCCGCCGGTGAGCGTCTACCGGTACCTCGAGAGCGTGAAGCTCACCTCGCCAAAGAAGCTCCTGATCGCGGCGAAGATGAGCCGCGGCCTCACCTACCTCCGCGATCCGGGCTACTCGGTCGGCGAGGTCGCAATGAAGCTCGGCTACCGCCATCCGAGGATCTTTACCGCGCACGCGCTCGAGGTGTTCGAGCTGACGCCGTCGCGCATCCGCTCGCGGGTGACGGAGGAGGACGCTGTGACAATGCTCGTTCGGTGGGTGAGCATGACGACGATGCCCGTCAAGGGAGGCGCGCAGCAGCTCCAGCAGATGTGAACGCCGGAGGCTTCGCCCGCTAATAGCTGTGAACGCCGGGGGCTTCGCCGCTGATAGCTATTAGCAACACTAGCGCTCAGCTATTAGCAATGGGTAAAACAGCTAACAGCTACGCGCTGATATTGCTAACAGCTAACTGCAGGCAAAGCCCCCGGCGTTCAGAGCTATTGGGAGGCGAAGCCCCCGGTTACACATAGCTGTTCGAGCTACGGCGCACCGTCAGTGTCATTCAAATCGTCGCGTATCCGATTGATCAGACCCTGAAGCATTTTCGCCACTTCCTCGGCTTTCTTGCCGAGTTCGGTACCTTCGTCCAAAGGGATCGCGCTGCAATCGACAGCCGCCTTCAGCTGATATTGGAGTTCCCCGGCGGACCCTAGTGCCATGTCGAGAAATCGGAGAAATTCGCGCTCGCTTCTCTTAGTGCGCCCTTCTGCGATGTTCGAGCTGGTCGACAGGGCTGACTTGATGAGTTGTCTCTTCAGATCCTGATGGTGCGCTCGACGGATGCCTGGAACGACTTTGTTGAGGTCGACGAGGAGTGAGTGCGCCTTTTCGAGGACAAGAAGGTTTCGCCGGAATACCATGGCGGAACTTGAGCGGCGTGCCCGCGATCACTCGCATCCTTTCGCAACCGGGATCAGCGGTTTTGCGCCCACCTGCAGGAAGCGGTGAACGCCGGGGGCTACGCCCGCTGATAGCTGTGAACGCCGGGGGCTACGCCTGCTGTTAGCGATTAGCAACACTAGCGCTCAGCTATTAGCTATGGTTAAAAACAGCTAACGGCTAAGCGCTAATGTTGCCAATAGCTAAGAGCAGGCGAAGCCCCCGGCGTTCACGCCTGTTGCGATGCGTGAGCAGGATAGTCTCCTATATGAGCTTCACACGCCCATAGAGGAGAGACTCAGATTCGCATCCTGATAGCAGAGGACGACCGCTCGATCGCCGGGCTGATGCAGCGCGTGCTGGCCGAGGATGGCTACGCGATCGACGTCGCGACGACAGGTGAGGAGGCGCGGCTTTTCTCGTTCCTCCACGACTACGACGGAATCGTCCTCGACATCGACCTCGGCGACAGGAACGGCTTCGAGATCCTCCAGGAGCTCCGCACGTCGGGGCGCAGCACCCCCGTGCTGCTTTACACCGGTCTCGACGATTCAGGGGCGGTGGTGAGGGGCCTCGACGCTGGCGCAGACGGGTACATCGTCAAGCCGGTGGCGAACCAGGAGCTTCGTGCGAGAGTCAGAAGCCTTCTCCGCCGCGGAGCCCGGGCTCCGCTGGCGGATCACGTGATCGTCGGCGATGTCCGCCTGAACCGCCTGACGCGGCGCGTTACGCGGGGAATCAACGAGCTCGACCTCACGCCGATGGAGCTGCGGCTTCTCGAACATTTCATGCTTCACGCAGGCCAGGTCGTCACCCGCAGCGAGCTTCATGACA
>JBPPMU010000169.1:0-5828 GCA_051306215.1 Gemmatimonadaceae bacterium
GCGCGGCCGATCGATGCACGCTCGTTCATCTGCCCTTCGCGGCCGATCGTCGTCGATACCCTCACCGCCTCGGAGGCGAGTCGCTCGTTCCGCTCCGCGATCCCGTTGAACGCTGCCGAGATGTCGTCGAGGAGCGGGTCGTCGGATCCGGCGAGCCTGACGCTGAAGTCGCCGTCCCTGAGGTCGCGGAGCGCGGCAAGAAGATCACCAAGCTCCTGTCCGGAGCTCCCATCGCCGCTGGATCCTGAGCCACTTCGCGACCCGTTCCCATTGCGGCGGGTTTTCCCGCTGCCGTTTCGGGGCCTCTCGGTTGGCTCGGCTACGGTGCTTCCGGCTGATTGCGACTGGGAGCCGCTTTGTCGCCGGGCCGAAGCTCGCGACGCGGACCTGCCCGCCTGCGATTCAGGGCGTCGCGGCTGTTTAGCGCCAGCTTCGGCTTCCTGGGGTGTGTCGATTGTATCGCCGATTTCCACGGCCTTCTCCTGAACTGAGGTATAAGCCGCCCTGGCCAGGGCGTGGTCGAGCATACCTACTGGTGCACTCGAGCACCAGAAGGGGAACGATCAGTATTCTCTATTCAAAACCCTTGCCGTTTGAAAGAGGCGCAGAGAGCCGCTCCCCTGCCCTCCGGGGGGGGGGCGGCTACGCAAGAGACGCAGACACTACGGGACGAGCCGAACAGCGAACAGCGAACAGCGAACAGCGAACAGCGAACAGCGAACAGCTAACCTTGGTTCAGGTCAGAATGAGGCGAACCGGGATTCCGCCATTCGTCGTGCTGAAGACTTCCTCGGTTTCAAGCCTGAGCTGGGATTCGAGGGACTTATCGGCAGAAAGCATTGCGAGACGGTATCCCGGAGCTCCCTCCCTGACAATGCGGCCGAGCTGGGAATAAAGGTTCCTCAACGGCCCTGTTTCCCCTACCCGGAGGCCATAAGGTGGATTGGTGACGATCCATCCTGGCGGCTGGGGATACGAGGCGCCTGACACCGACGTTTCCGAAATCTCCAGATCGCCGGCTACCCCCGCCCGGCCGGCATTCGCGGCAGTCGCCTCGATAGCGCCAGCGTCGCGATCCGAGGCGATGATCGGCGCTGGTGCCCGCGGGAGCGCGGCATCACTCGCATCGTCGACGGTTTTCTTCCATCCCGCCAGGTCGTGATCCGGCCATCGCTCGAACGAGAAGCGGCGGGCTGTCCCCGGCGCCATGCCGCGCGCGATCATCACTGCCTCGATTGGAATCGTACCCGCACCGCACATCGGATCCACCAGCGGAGAGGACGGTTCCCAGCCGCTTCCGGCGAGCATGGCAGCGGCGAGCGTTTCGCGGAGGGGGGCTTTCGCTGTTGCCTGCCGGTAGCCGCGGCGGTGCAGCAGCTCCCCCGAGGAATCTGCGCTTATCGTGCATTCATCGTGTGAGAAGCGCACCACAAAAAGCTGGGCATCGTCATCGCCTTCATCGCTTTCGTCGCTGGCCGCCGCGACGCCGCCCGAGGCCTGGAGCAACCTGGCTGCAACAGCATCGGAGTGATAGAGCTTCGACTTGCGGCATGTCACCCGGAAGCGGACCCGGTCCCCCGGGGAAATGAACCGGGCCCACTCGATTTTCTTCGCGCGCCGCTCGAGCTCGTGAAAGCTGCTCGCGTGAAACTCCACGACTCGCACCAGGACCCGGCTGGCGAGCCGCGACCAGAGGTTGACGCGCTGGAGATGCTCGATGCTCCCGGAAAATGAGATCCCGCCGGCCGTCTGGTCAGTGATCAGTATCCTCAGTGCCGTGAGCTCCGCGGCAAGCAGGCTCTCGATCCCGGGGGCCGTCATCACGAAGATTTTGAGTTGGTCTTTCTTCACAGATCAAACCTACAGAGTCAGTCTCAGGGAAAGGCCGTCAGGAGAAGCCTATGAGCAGTCCGTTGAAAACAATCAGGAAAACCCAGGCGGAAAGCGGATCGCACGGATTGAGCGAGTTTTACGGATCAATCGGAGTGCCAGACAGAGGTGGCCGTGTTTTGCGGGCATCGTCTCAGAAGCAGGCTCATTTGTTTTTGATTTAGTCAAAAACGGAAGCCATATACTTGACCGCTCACGATGCCGCCCGGCCGCGACGCTGCCGGCCCCTGCCCTTCCGACCGATCCGTAAGATCCGCTCGATCCGCTCGATCCGTTCTCCCCCCTGGGTTCAAAGGACAGGCATGCCAGCCCTCGGGAGGGCGCCCGGCCAAAAACGGAATACTTCATGCGAGTGATGACCCACCGTGAAGCTCAAGACAGACAAGGCCGACGCTCGCGCTCTACTGCGCAAGCGCTTCGGCCATGAAAATTTCAGGCGCGGGCAGTGGGATCCTATCCAAGCTCTGCTCGACGGACGCGATGCCCTTGTCGTGATGCCCACCGGCAGCGGCAAGTCGCTCATCTATCAGCTTGCCGCGGTGTCGCTGCCCGGCCTCACGGTTGTCGTGAGTCCGCTCATCGCTCTCATGAAAGACCAGAAGGACAAACTTGACGCGCAGGGTGTCGATGCGGTCGCGATGCACTCACATCTCTCCACCGGCGAAGCCCGCGAAGCTCACCGGCAGATCGAGGATGGCGAAGGCGAGCTCCTCTACCTCACCCCGGAGCGATTCAAGGACAGGGATTTCTTCGAGCGACTGCTCACCCGCAGGGTCTCCCTGTTCGTGATTGACGAGGCTCACTGCGTCAGCCAGTGGGGCCACGACTTCCGGCCCGACTACCTGAGCCTCGGCTCGATCGCAAAGCGGCTGGGACGGCCGCCGGTACTGGCTCTCACCGCAACCGCAACGCAGGAAGTTCAGGACGACATCGTCCGGCAGTTAGGCATGCACGACCCGCATGTGACGATCACCGGATTCGCGCGGCCGAATCTTCGCTTCGAGGTACGCCGCACTGTCAACGATGGGATAAAGGACTCCATTGTCGAGCAGATCCTCGCGGAGGAATCCGGGTCGGGCGTGATATACGTGGCAACAGTGAAGGAGGCTGAGCGGCTTTATGAACAGCTGTCGGAGCGCCACAGCATCGGTCTCTATCACGGGAAACGCCCCGCAGCGGACCGTAAGCAGGTGCAGGAAGCGTTCATGAACAACGAGATAAAGGCGATAATCGCGACGAACGCCTTCGGCCTCGGAATTGACAAGCAGGACATCAGGTTCGTCGTTCATTATCACTTCCCGGGATCCATCGAGTCGTACTATCAGGAAGCTGGACGGTCAGGCCGCGACGGGCTGCCCGCTGTCTGCACAATGCTCTACCGCGTGGAGGACCGCCGCATTCAGTCATACTTCCTCGGCGGCAAATATCCCGAGGTCCAGGAGGCGGCAAAAGTTGCCCTGGCCCTGGAGAAATACCCGCTCGACGAGCCGGTTCTCCTGAGCGACATCACCGACATAACAGAGGTTCCGCAACGGAAGGCGAAAATCGTTTTCGCGCTGCTCAAGCGCCACGGGCTCGTGCGGGAGCACCGCGGCGGGCGCTGGCAGCGCCTTCAGGGAAACCTCACCTCGTGCGACCTCAGCAACGACCTCACCGATTATGAGGAGCGCCGGGCGAACGACCAGAAAAAGCTTCAGACGATGATCGACTTCTGCCAGACCACCGACTGCCGCACGAGATTCATCCTCGAGCACTTCGGTGAGGAAGTCACCGAGGACTGGGCCTGCAACAACTGCGATGCCTGCGATGCGCGCCAGGCATGGGTCACGTCAGAGCAGCGTATAGCCTGAGATGAGACGAGGCGCAGAGGCTGGGCGCCACGCAAAAGCCGCAGAAAACCGTAAGGGCTCTGCGCGTTCTGCGTAGGGGCTTAGCGACTCGCTGCGCCTCTTTTTGATCAGCCGCCTGAAAGGGTGGCCGTTACAGTAAGGTCTACGTTTCCATGAAATGCCTTTGAGACAGGGCATCCGACGACTGTCTGGTTGGCGATCTCATCAAGCTTCGCCTGATCGAGTCCGGCCGCCACGACCCTCGTGTCGAGATGGATCTTCGTGATTTTTGACGCGCCGTCGACTGGCTCGACAGTGCATGCGGCATCGGTCTCGATCGAAGTCGGCGGAGTGCCGTTTTTCTCCAGGTCTCCGCTCAGCGCCATGCTGAAGCACGCAGCTTCCGCGGCTGCGAGCAGCTCCTCGGGATTCGATCCAACGCCGCTCTCGAACCTCGAGCTGAAGTTGTACTGACCCCCTATCGCCCCGCTTTCTCCCTTGAAGGTTCCCTTGCCACCCTTCAGTCCGCCTTCCCAGCGTGCACTCGATCTGCGTGTAGGCATTTGTCTTCCTGTGATTTATGAGTCCTGGATATGTCTCGCTTTATTCGTGCCAGCTTCCCTCGACCGGGCAACCGGTAGATTCAGGCAGTGTCAGACCCGAATTCCGGCTCGATTCCGCCATCAGTTGACCGCGTGCTCCGTCTCTTCCGCGCGATGGGGCGCGACGAGAAAATGCAGGCGCTCGTCCAGTACTCGAAGAAGCTCGAGCCGCTGCCCGAGCGGTTCCGGGACCTCGACCGCGCCGAATTCACGGTTCCCGAATGCCAGACCCGGGTGGATATCATCCCCGAGGTGATCGACGGCAGGATGTACTTTCACGCCGATCTCAACACCCGGCAGTCGCCGACTATCGCCGCCGTACTCGCCATCGTCTTTGGCGGCCTGAATGGGCAACCGCCCTCGACGACCCTCGCGATCCCCGGCGACTTCGTCAGGACCCTGATGGAAAGCATCGGCCTCGGCGCGCGCGAAGCCGGGCTCAATGCTATGATTCTCCGGCTGAAGCACCATGCGTTGCAGGCGCAGCAAAACCTCGACGGAGATGTCCTTGCCAAAGGTCCAGACATATAAGAACCACCGGCGCTACCACTGGCTGCACCACTTCATCGTCCAGCCAATCCTCATTGCGAACTTCGCGCTCGAGCTGAGCGAGTTCATCGAAGCTCCGGGCCGCGATGCCGGATGGGCGCTGATCGTCGCAACAGGCCTCATGCTCTTCGCCTTCACCGCTCGCTCGATGGTTCTGACAGCGCAGAACCGCGTGATCCGCCTGGAGGAGAAACTGAGGCTCTCGTCGCTGATGCCACCCGAAGAGCGGAGCAGAATCGACGAGCTGCGAACGGGTCAGTTCGTCGGACTTCGTTTCGCGTCTGACGCAGAAGTCGTCGACCTCGCCCGCCGCTGCCTCTCGGGAGAGCTGAAGTCGTCGAATGACGTGAAGAAGAACATCAGCGAGTGGAGGCCCGACCACCTCCGGGTATAGCAGGCGGCCCTAGTCTCCCATGGCCTTGATGATGACTCGCTTCGACCGCTGGCCGTCCCACTCCCCATAGAAAACCCTCTGCCAGGGGCCAAAGTCCAGCCGGCCCCTGGTGACCGGGACGATCACTTCATGCCCGACAGTCAGCGAACGCAGGTGCGCAGCGGCATTATCCTCCCCGGTTCCGCTGTTGTGCCGGTAGTCATCGGGTGACCACGGGGCGATTCGCGTTTCGAGCCACTTCAGAATGTCGTCCCACAGCCCCGGCTCGTGATCGTTGACGAAAACCGACGCCGAGATGTGCATCGCTGAAACGAGCACGAATCCTTCGGTGATATCAGCGGCTGCGCGGCACGCCTCGACCTCGTCGGTGATGTCGATGATCTCCTGCCGCTTCTTCGTATTGAACGTGAGATACGAAGTGTGGACCTTCACGCCTGCACCCGGTCCTCGAAAAGCGCTGCATGCCACGAATCGGCCGCCTTCGACCTGAACCTCGCGCGCCACTCGCCGAGTGTGACGACCGACAGGTCGAACACTTCGGTGTCGCCGTCGACTTCGCCCTTC
>JBPPMU010000170.1:0-9870 GCA_051306215.1 Gemmatimonadaceae bacterium
GATCGAGCTGATCACGCCGATCGCTATGGACGAGGGCCTGAGGTTCGCCATTCGTGAGGGCGGCCGCACGGTCGGCGCGGGCGTAGTGACAAAAATCGTCAAATAGAGACGCAGAGCGCCTGCGGCGACGCTGGAGGCGCAGAGCAGGGCACGCAGAGACACAGAGGTTGATTCAGATGTTCTGAGAGGCGGCGCCAGGGTTGGCGCCGCCTTTTCTTTGGTCGTCCCGGAACCCGGAATTGAGCACGAATACTGCCCTTCAGGAGGACATGCATGTACTCATGGTTCGTGTCAGGGGCGAAAGCTTCGGCATTCCGACCTCTGAGGTAATAGAGGTAATCCGCGCAGTCGCCGTTAAGCCCCTGCCAGGGGCTCCAGCCGTCATATCCGGAGTCATCAACGTGCGCGGCGAGATAATAGTCGTCATGGATCCAGCCGTGAGATTCGGCCACCCGGAGACGCCGGTGAGCCCGGATGACAACTTCGTCCTCACTCGCGCGGGCCGGCGCACGCTCGCGATTCGCGTCGAGGCCGCCGACGACCTGACGAAGATCGACGATGACTCGCTCACCGGAGCGAAGGCGGCGTCCCCCACGCTCGAAAAGCTTCACGGTGTCGCGACAATGCCCGAGGGTCCGCTCGTCATCTACGACGTAGCCGCCTTCCTGACGCAGGCGGAAGACGAGGCGATTGCTGAGGCGCTGGCCACGGCGTCAGCAGCCACCGCATGAAGGCGACACCAGCACCCGCACAGCGCGACTGGACCCGCTCCGAGTTCAGGCGCGTCGCCGACATCGTCCACGAAGTCGCCGGAATCTCTTTCCCGGCGAACCGCCGCGCATCCGCTGAAGCCGGAATGCGTCGCGTCATGGCGAGGCTTGGCATCGCCGAGCCGGTGGGGCTCGAGATCGGCGTGACACGCGGCGGCGAAGTCCTCGATGCACTGCTCGACGACCTGACGATCGGCGAGTCGTACTTCTTCCGGGAGCCGGCGCAGTTCAAGTTCATCGCCACTGAAGTAATACCGCAGTGGTCGGCCGAGTGGCCCGTTACCCGGGAAGCGAGGATCTGGAGCGCGGGATGCGCCGCCGGTCAGGAAGCCTACTCCGCAGCCATAATGCTTCGCGACAGCGGCTGGGTTCGGGGATCCCGCATACTCGGCACCGACATAGCCGAGGCGCGGCTGAAAGAGGCGCGCGGAGGGATTTATTCGAAGTGGTCACTGCGAACCCTGCCCGCGGAAGCGATCTCGCGCTGGTTCACTCAGAGGGGAACGCGATACCACATCGCGCCCAATCTCAAGCCAGATGTGAGTTTCAGCGCACTCAACCTGCTCGATCCCGACCCGCGCCCGGAAACCTTCGAGCAGGATGTGATCTTCTGCCGCAATGTCCTAATCTATTTCGAGGTGAGCGCAATCGTTCAGATCGCCGAACGGCTCCTCGACTCGCTTGCACCGGGGGGCTGGTTGTTTCTCGGGGCGTCGGACCCGCACCTCGCCGAGCTCGTTGCGTGTGAGGTCGTATTGCTGCCGGGCGCAACCGCTTACCGGCGGAGTTCCGGACCCGAAACGACCTTTGCACTGCGGCACGCACCGCTCACCCTGCTGATTCCGGAAGAAGCGGAAGCCGCACCAGCTGCGTCCCTGCCCGTCGCGCATGCGCGTCCTCTGGCTCGCGCTTCTGACCGGCTTCCGCCGGAGAGTGATGCCGGAGGCGTCCCGGAATCCGGCGATACCGAAGCGGTGGTCTCATACGTCCGCGATCTGGCAAATCAGGGTCGGCTCGCCGAAGCGGGAGAAGCAACCGCGCGCGCTCTCGAGACGTTTCCCGCGCAGGCCGAGCTCCATCTCATCGACGCGGTCCTCAGCGGGGAGGCGGGACGGTGGGTGGATTCCGAGACGGCGGCGCGGCGCGCGATATACCTCGACCGGACGCTGATCGCCGCTCACCTCGCACTCGGCGACGCTCTCGCGCGGCTCGGCAACAAGTCCGGTGCGCGACGCAGTTTCGACAACGCCGCATCGCTGCTTGATCTCGCTGACAGCGAAAGTGATGTTCCGGGATCTGGCGGAATGTCGGCAGCGAGGTTGCTCGATCTCGTGCGGGCCCACCTGTCGCTGCTCGACGCGCCTGACGCGGCAGGGGTTGAAGCGGGCCAGCGCGCAGGGGCAGCTCTGTGATGATTCGCTCGAACGAGGAGATACTCGAGCTGCGAGCGAAAAAACTCGCTGCTGCCCGTCCGCCCGAGTCACTCGTTCGCGGCGACAGGCCGGAAGACCGGTACCTGATCGTCGCGTGCGGCGCGGAGCGGTTTGCGGTCGCACTCACTTCGATCGCCGAGATGTTCAGGCCCTCGAGCGTGACCCCGCTTCCGAAAGCCCCGCTGCCGCTGTGGGGACTCACATCCTGGCGCGGGAGCATCCTGCCGGTTGTCGTTGCCGGCCGGTGCCGCCCGTCTCAGGGCGCCGGAGTAATGGTCGTGATGGCGGTTGATCATCGAATTGTTGCAGGACTGTGGGCAGATGATGTCGAGGGCGAGGTCGCAATTCAGCCCGAGCAGATTCATGTGACGGAGGGAGTTCACGGCACAGGGGACACGACCTTTGCCGGGGTCACCACGGATGCAGCGACGATCTTCGACGTCGCCGGGCTCACGCGCCTGCTCGATGCAGGGAGTCACGGGGACGACCGCCGCGCGGTCGACAATACAACAAGGGAAAAGTCATGAGCGAACAGGCAATTGGATGGACCGTGGGACGGAGAGTCACGTCGGGATTCGCGATAGGTGTCGCGCTGCTGATCGTCGTTGCGCTGATCGGAGTGTGGTCACTGACGCGGGCAGTCGGATCCTATGAGGACGCTCTCACCAGTCGCCGGTCGATGCTGGTGCCAGTGCATCAGACGGAGACCGAGATCCGAGGAGCGAACGTCGAGCTGCTGAGACAGATCATGACGGGCGACGACAGGTTCGGGGTTGCCGCCGACAGCACGATCGGCGTCGCGAAGACTCTCATTACCGAGGCGCGCGCCGCTGACCGGTCAGGTGGTGCCGGACGACCGGAGTGGGATCTCGCACTCAGTACGATCGACGAATGGGCCCGGGCAGTGTCAGATGCAGGCGAGGCACGCGGTCGTGGCGACCAGGCGCAGGCCCTGTCGATACGCGACACTCGCGTCGAGCCGATAAGAGCACGGCTTGAAAACATCATGACTGCACTGGCTACCTCTGTCGCACAGTCGGCCGACGAGCTGGCGGCTGAAAGCAGTGAGAATGCGCGGGCCGCCCGTACGGCGCTCATCATCGGCGCGGTGCTCGCGATCCTGATTGCGATCCTTTCCGCGATCCTCATAAGCCGATCGATAAACCGACCGCTCCAGGAGAGCGCGAATGTAATTGCGTCGAGCGCGGCACAAATTCTCGCCGCGACGACAGAGCAGGCGGCAGGAATCAACGAGTCAATGGCGGCGGTCACTGAAACCGTCGCGACCGTTGACCAGGTGGCGCAGACAGCGGCGCAGGCGGCCCAGCGCGCCAAGACTCTTGCCGAGGCCGCGCAACGCTCGGCGGACAGCGGCTCTGCCGGACGCACAGCTGTCCAGCGCTCGATCACGGCGATGCGTGCTGTCGAGTCTGAAGTCGACGGAATTGCGAGAGGAATCGTGGTTCTCGCGGAGCAGGCATCGGCGATCGGCGAGATTACATCCGCCGTCAGCGACATAGCGGAGCAGACCCGGCTCCTTGCGCTGAACGCCGCTGTGGAGGCCGCCCGCGCCGGAGAGAACGGCAGGGGATTCGCCGTAGTCGCCGCGGAGATCAAGGCGCTCGCCGGCCAGGCCAAGGATTCGACGACGCAGGTCACGCGGATTCTCAGCGAGATTCAGAAAGCGACGAGCGCCGCAGTCATGGCCACCGAACAGGGTACCAAGCAGACTGCGGCTGCTTCGCATCAGGCGGTGGAGGCCGGCGAGATAATCGCGAAGCTCGCCGATGTCGCGGCAGAGGCTTCGCAGACCGCAGCGCAGATCGCTGGATCAGCGGGCCAGCAGGCTCTAGGCATGGAGCAGATACGTCAGGCCATCGGCAACATTCACGACGCTACCCAGCAGCACCTTACCGCGACGCGCCAGTCCGAAACCGCCGCCGAGAATCTGTCGTCACTGGGATCGCGGCTCATCAATCTCGTGGGTTCCGCCTGACGTGTACGAGCGAATCGTTGCGCTGACTGCGCCCGGATGACGGAGCCCGGCGGAGGGTCGCGCGAGCCGCTCGCGGCGCGGTTGACGGCGGCATTCATCGATGAGATCGGCGAGAATCATCGAGTGCTCGTCGCTGACGCGCTCGCTCTCGAGCGGGATCCGTCAAACGCCGACCGTCAACGGTCGGTGCTGCGCATCATGCACACGCTCAAGGGTGCTGCGCGCGCTGCTTCAGTGCCATCGGTCGAGGCGCTCTGTCATGCAATGGAAACAGAGCTCGCTCAGGCGCGCGCGACCAGCGGGCCACTGAGCCCCACGCAGATCTCGCTCCTCCTCGCGACCGCTGATGCGCTCGCCGACGCCGCGGAGCAGCTGAGATCGGGCAGGTCAGCGTCAGAAGGTTCGGTCGCGGCGCTGCTGCACAGAATGACAGGCTCCCGCTCACGGGCTCCCGTTGTGGCGGCCGCCCCACCGTCGTCGTTACCGCCCCAGACCCACCAGGCTGCCAGAGTCCCTGTTACTCCGCCACCGCCGGTCGTCGACGGTGAGCCCGACCCTGAGCCCGACCCTGAGCCCGACCCTGACCCCGCGCCACAGTTAGCCCGGCGAAGTGATCACGTGCGAATCGGTGCGGATCAGCTCGAGGCACTTTCTTCCGCCGCGGGTGAGCTTCTCGGCCTGGCTGCGAGGATGGAGCGATATCCATCTGTGATCGCTGACAGCCGCGCTTCGACCGACACGGCCGCAGCGAGCCTTGCGACGGTGACGAGGAGGCTCGACGCCGACGTCAACTCGCTGCGCACTCTCTCGACCCGTCTCGTCCGCTCAGTGCGTGAGCTGCGCCAGAGCCCGTTCTCCGTCGCTGTTGAGATGTTGCCACGAACAGTTCGTGATCTTGCAGTCACGCTCGGCAAGACGGTGCGGCTCGTCATCGAGGGTGAGGGCGTCGAGGCGGAGCGCGCCGTTCTCGAGATGATCCGGGATCCGCTGCTTCATCTCGCCCGAAACGCGATTGACCATGGACTCGAGTCTCCCGACGAACGTGTCGCGCGAGGGAAGGACGCCGAGGGAGTTGTGCGCGTCGCGGCTTCGGTGCGGGGTGACAGGCTGCGAGTGACCGTAAGCGACGATGGGCGCGGCGTCGATGTGGCGGCGATCAGGCGCCGGCTCGCGGAGCGGGGAAGTGACGTGCCCGAGAGCGACCATGATGTCGCCTTGTCGATGTTCGAGGAAGGGCTTTCCACGCGCGATGACGTGAACGCCATCTCCGGTCGCGGCATGGGTATGGAGATTGTCCGCGACGCGGTCGAGAAAGCTGGCGGCAGCGTGGATGTCGAATGGGAGGCCGGAAAGAGCACGACAATCACGATCGAGGTGCCAGTCAGCATCGCGATAACCCGCGCGGTGATCGTCGATGCCGGTGGTTTTCACGCGGCGATTCCAAGTGCGTTTGTGGATCGCATTGCTCGTGTTGCGCCGGAACGCGTCAGGACCGTAAACGGCCGGGCTGTACTGGAGGGGGAGGGATCTCCGGTAAGGCTCGTATCGCTTGCGGCGAGACTGGGTGAGCCGTTCCAACCCGACGCCGCGGAGTCGACCAGCCTTGTTGTGATCTGGCTATCAGCGTTGTCGCGTCGTCTTGCCGTTGTCGTCCGCGACGTTCTCGACGAGCGGGAACTCGTCCTCCGGCCCGTTGCATTCGCGGGTGGCGGGACGTTGGTGTCGGCGGCTGCACTGCTGCCGGAGGGCGACGTCGCGATCGTGCTCGACGTGCCGGGGCTCATCGGGGAGCGCGCCGCCGCCGGTTCCGGCGTCGAATTCAGGCAGACTCCCAAAGCGCGCGCGCATCGAATTCTCGTAGTTGACGATTCGATCACCACGAGATCGCTAGAAGCGAGCGTGCTCGGCGCCGCTGGCTACGAGGTGACGACTGCAGTCGACGGCCTGGAGGGATGGCGCGCACTGCAGGCCGGGAATTTCGATCTCGTGGTGAGCGATGTGCAGATGCCACGGATGGACGGCCTCGAGCTCTGCCGGAAAATCCGCGCGTCCCAGAACCTCAAGTCGCTGCCGGTGATTCTCGTGACTTCGCTCGATCAGCCTGAGGAGAAGATGCAGGGGATGGAGGCAGGTGCCGACTCGTACATCACGAAGTCGAGCTTCGATCAGGACACGTTGCTTGGCACAATTCGCCAGCTCATCGGCGTGTCGCGCGGGGCAGGATCGTGATTCGCGTTCTCGTAGCTGAAGACTCGCCGACGGCGCGCGCACTGCTTGTCGCGATGCTCGAGGCTGATCCCGGCATCGAGGTAATAGCCACCGCATCCACGGGCGCCGAGGCGGTCGAGATGGCGGAGCGGATGTCGCCAGATCTGATCACGATGGACGTGCAGATGCCTGTGCTTGACGGCCTTCAGGCAACCGAGCGAATCATGCGAAGCTCGCCGTGCCCGATCATTATCGTCACGTCTCAGGCGCGGGAGTCTGACGTGCGACTGTCGCTCGAGGCGACGCGGGCGGGCGCTATGCTCGTGCTGCCGAAGCCCGAGGGCCCGACTTCACTGCATTTCGCTTCGGACCAGAGGCAGCTCGTCTCGATGGTGAAGGCGCTCGCGGGAGTCAAGGTCGTGAGGCGGTGGAGGGGGGCGCCGCCGGTCCCCCCTGTTTCGGAAAGCCAGGTGCGGCAACGGCTGGCCGATTCCGGTGATGGTCAACGCCCCCGGGGCACGGCGCCAGCGACTGTCGTCGCAATTGCGGCATCGACCGGCGGGCCTGCCGCTCTTCGTGATCTCCTCGCCGTGCTGCCGGCGAATTTCGCGGCACCGATACTCATCGTGCAGCACATATCGAAGGGCTTCGTTGACGGTCTCGTCAAATGGATTGCCGCTGATTCGAAGCTCGCCGTTAAGGTCGCCGTGGATGGTGAGACGGCAGAGACAGGGACTGCGTACATCGCGCCCGACGGGTGTCATCTGGAGATTCGCAGGACACAATCGAATGGATTCCGGATAGTGCTTGCGTCGACGCCGCCGGTCGGATCGTTCAGGCCCTCGGCAACGCGCCTTTTCACGTCGGTCGCGGAAGCGGCAGGAAAGGGGGCGGTCGCTGTGATCCTCACGGGAATGGGTGACGACGGCGTCGCGGGGCTCCGTGATATCCGGAGAGAGAAAGGGATCATCATTGCCCAGGACGAGGCCTCGTCGGTCATCTTCGGAATGCCTCGCGAAGCAATCCGGAGTGGTGTCGTGAACGAAGTCGTGTCGCTGCAGAATCTTCCGGCGCGCCTCACGGAGCTTGCGTGAACACGATGCCGCGGAAGCCGATTCTTGTCGTCGAGGACAGCTCGACCCAGGCCGTCGCCCTGGAGACCCTGCTCGAGAACGCCGGATACGCGGTGACAGTTGCCGGATCGGGCGAAGCGGCGCTGGACAGGATGCGCGCGAATCCCGTGGCACTCGTGCTTACCGACATCGTGATGCCGGGGATCGACGGCTACGAGTTGTGCCGACGGATCAAGAGCGAATGGAGCGACATCCCGGTCATTCTCCTGACGAGCCTGACGGATCCGCTCGCGATTGTGCGCGGTCTCGAGTGTGGCGCTGATCACTACGTGACGAAGCCGTACGACCCGGTGCAGCTCCTCGCGCGAGTGACGCAGGTGCTCGGCCGCGCGGGAGATGCTCCGATTCATTCGACTCCGGTTAACGTCGAGCTCAACGGAACGCCGTTTACGATCTCCGCGACAAAGGAGCAGATACTCGAGCTGCTCGTGTCGAGTTATGGTGACCTCGTTCGCACGAGCGACGCGGTGCGCGCCGCCGAGCAGCGCGCGCGGTTTCTGGCCGACGCGGGGGTGCTTCTCTCGACGTCCCTCGATCCCCGGGAGATACTCGGCAGCGTCGCGAGGCTTTGTGTGCCGTACATGGGTGACCTCTGCATAGTCGACCTTGTTGACGAAAACGGAAATGTCTCGAGGCTCGCCGCGGCTTCGACCGATCCGCGGCTTGGACCTGATGCAGCGGGAGTGCTCGGCAGCAGGCCGTCGCTTGACCGATCTCATCCCTACTGGTCTGCGATCGCATCGGGCCAGACCTGCGCTCTCACCGGCGCGGCGACCGGACTCGTTGAGTTCGCGGGTGATCCAGGTGCCAGGGAAGCAGCGGTGGACATGGCAGATCCAACGTGTGCCGTTGTCGCGCCACTTCTCACGCGCCACGGTGCACTCGGCGCGCTAACGTTCATCAGCTTTGGCGCGCGCCAGGAGTACGGCAGCGAGGACCTCGCTCTGGCATCAGATGTGGCGCGCCGTGCCGCACTCGCGCTGGAGAACGCACATCTTTATCAGCAGGCACAGCGGGCCACGCAGGCGCGTGACGACGTTCTCGCCCTCGTTTCTCATGACCTTCGCAGTCCGCTTGGGACGGTGCACATGAGCGCGTCGTTCCTGCTCGAGCTTCTCGCGACACCGGGTTCTACACCGCCGTTCGAGGCGCAGCTCAAAACCATTATCAGGTCGGTGACCCGCGCCGACCGGCTCATCGGTGACCTTCTCGATGTGAGCCGGATCGAATCGGGAACACTTGAGGTGAAGCGCGACCCGCTTGACGCCGGCTCGCTGATGACCGAGACGCTCGAGGAGCACAGGCAGATCGCCCAGGAAAAGGGTGTTGAGCTTGCAGGAGAGTGGGAGGGACCGCCGGTGATGATCGAAGGTGACCGCGACCGGATCTCCCAGCTTTTCTCGAACCTCATCGGTAACGCGATAAAATTCACGCCGGAGGGCGGGCTGGTGACGGTAGCGGGGGCTCCAGGCGCGGCGATGGTCGCGTTCAGCGTGACAGATTCGGGTCCGGGCATCGCCGCGGAGCACCTTCCTCACCTGTTCGACAGATTCTGGCAGGCGAACAAGGCCACCCGGTCGGGCGCCGGGCTCGGACTTTCGATCGCCCGCGGAATCGCCGAAGCTCACGGCGGATATCTCGCGGTCGAGAGCGTTGCCGGGGAAGGGGCGACGTTCACATTCGGAATACCGGTCTGGAAGCAGCAGGCGTTGACACAAGCCCCTGCCTGAGCGATAATTAGAGGCTGTTCACAACTCAACGCCGGACGCTCGTTTTACATGCCGGCGCGCCTTGGGTCCCCACCGGCTTACAGTAGCGGCTGCACCCGGCGGAAGCGGATGGATACCGGCCCCTCTACTGGGGTGTCATGGTCCACCCGCGTTTTTGTTGAATGTGGCCAGCGTATTCGACGCGCTTGAGTGAAGTAATCCCGAGGTCAAACCAACATGGCTGGAAGAATTCGCATCCGTCTCAAGGCCTTCGATCACGCTGTGATCGACCAGGCGTCAGCGGACATCGTCCGCACCGCCGAGAAGACGGGCGCTCAGGTGTCGGGGCCGATTCCGCTCCCGACAAAAACAAAGCGCTGGACCGTCCTTAGATCGCCGCACGTGGACAAGAAGTCCCGCGAGCAGTTCGAGCTCAAGACGCACAAGCGCCTCATCGACATCCTCGACAGCCGCGCCGCGACTGTCGACGCGCTCACGAAGCTGGACCTCCCGGCTGGCGTGGACGTCGAGATCAAGGTCGAGTAGAACAACAATGATTGGAATTATCGGAAAGAAGCTGGGCATGACCCAGATCTTCAATGAACAGGGACAGCAGATCCC